>JBAUTW010000175.1:0-1933 GCA_049582365.1 Burkholderiales bacterium
CGCCGCATGAAGAAGATCTCCTACCGCGAGGCGCTGCGCGAGGCGCTGCGCGAGGCGCTCGGCGCCGATCCGCGTGTGTTCCTGATGGGCGAGGACGTCGGCCGCTACGGCGGCACCTACGCGGTGACCAAGGGCCTGCTGCAGGAGTTCGGTCCCGAGCGCATCCGCGACACGCCGCTGTCGGAGCTCGGCTTCACCGGCGCCGGCATCGGCGCGGCGCTCGGCGGCATGCGGCCGATCGTGGAAGTGATGACGGTCAACTTCAGCCTGCTGGCGCTCGACCAGATCGTCAACACGGCGTCGCTGCTGCGCCACATGTCGGGCGGCCAGTTCTCGGTGCCGCTGGTGATCCGCATGGCCACCGGCGCCGGGCGCCAGATCGCCGCGCAGCACTCGCACAGCCTGGAGAACTGGTACGCCCACATTCCCGGCATCAAGGTGCTGGCGCCGGCCACGGTCGAGGACGCGCGCGGCATGCTCGCGCCCGCGCTTGCCGACCCCGACCCGGTGGTGATCTTCGAGCATGCCGAGCTGTACAACATGGAGGGCGAGCTGCCCGAGCCATGGTCCGCGGACATCAAGTCTGCAAGGGTCAGAAAGGCCGGCAGCGCGGTAAGCCTGATCACCTACGGCGGTTCGCTGCCCAAGACGCTGAAAGCCGCCGACATGCTCGCGAAGGACGGCATCGACGCGGAGGTGATCGACCTGCGCGTGCTCAGGCCGCTCGACGATGCGACCATCATGGCCTCGGTGCGCAAGTGCCGCCGCGCGGTGATCGTCGACGAAGGCTGGAAGACCGGCAGCCTGGCCGGCGAGCTGATGGCGCGCATCGTCGAGCAGGCGTTCTACGAGCTCGACGCGCCGCTCGCGCGCGTGTGCAGCGAGGAAGTGCCGATGCCCTACGCCAGGCACATGGAGCAGGCGGCGCTGCCGCAGCCGGACAAGATCGTCGCCGCGGCGAAAGGACTACTCGGATGATCGAATTCAAGCTCCCCTCGCTCGGCGCCGACATGGAACAGGGCAAGCTGCTCGAATGGAAAGTCAAGACGGGCGAGCCGGTCAAGCGCGGCCAGGTGATCGCGGTGGTCGATACCTCGAAGGCCGCGGTCGACGTCGAGATCTGGCACGACGGTGTGATCGAAGAGCTGATCACGCAGCCTGGAGAGACGATCCCGGTGGGCACCGTGATGGCCAAGCTGAGCGGCGCGGGCGAGGCAGCTCCTGCGCGTGCTCCGGCTCCCCCGCCTGCGGCCGCTCCGTCTCCCGCAAAGGCGGTTCCTCCGTCGCTGCGCAAGCCTGCTTCCCCCGCGGCGCGCAAGCGCGCGCACGAGCTCGACGTCGACATCGACCAGGTCAGCGGCACCGGTCCGCACGGCGCGGTGACGATTGAAGACGTGGAAAAGTCGAAATTACCCACGACAAGCAAAGCACCTCCCGTTATCGACCGCCAGGCGGAAATGCGCAAGGCGATCGGCGCGGCGATGAGCCGCTCCAAGCGGGAGATCCCGCACTACTACCTGGCCGAGACGGTCCCGATGCACAAGGCGCTCGAGCATCTGACGCGCGCGAACGAGACCCGCCCGGTCACCGAGCGAATCCTGATGGGGGCGCTGCAGCTGAAGGCGGTGGCGCTGACGCTCAAGCAGTTTCCGGAGTTGAACGGCTTCTGGCGCGACGGCGGGTTCCAGCCCGGCGCCGGAATCCACGTCGGCGTGGCGATCTCGATGCGCCAGGGCGGGCTGGTGGCGCCCGCGATCCACGACGTCGACCAGCGCAGCCTGAATGAGCTGATGCGCGCGCTGGCCGACCTGGTCAAGCGCGCGCGCGCCGGATCGCTGCGCAGCTCCGAGATGTCCGACCCCACGATCACCGTCACCAACCTCGGCGAGCAGGGCGTCGAGGCGGTGTACGGGGTCATCTACCCGCCGCAGGT
>JBAUTW010000176.1:0-9262 GCA_049582365.1 Burkholderiales bacterium
GCCGGGCTTTCCGCGAGGGCCACGTTTTCCGAGATGCGGGTGCGGCAGATCTCCTCGCCGTAGCGCTCGAGCAGCTCGGCGAAGATCCTGTGCGAGAGCTTGCGCCGCGCGTCGAAGCGGGTCACCACGTAGCGACGCGCGACGCGTTTCTTGAGCACGTGCTCGAGCGCCCTGAGCGTCTTTTCGCTCTGCTGCACGCCTTTGAACGCCAGGTAGTCGGCCGAGACCGGGATCAGCACCCGGTCGGAGGCGAAGATCGCCGACAGCGACAGCACGCCGAGCATCGGGCAGCAGTCGATCACGATCGGCCGCCCGGTATTCAGGTTCTCCCGCACGATGCCGTGGTTGAGGCGGTTGAGCACGTTCGCCCCCTTGCCGAACTGGGTGTCGACCTTGGACAGCTCGACGTGCGCGGGGATCACCAGCCAGCCGCCGCTCGAGGCCCGGATCAGCTGCGTGAGGGGCTTGGACTGCTGGTAGAAGCCGAACATCGACTCGTCGGCGCGCTCTACCGCAGCGCCGCAGACGTAGGACAGATGCGCCTGGGGGTCGAGGTCGATCGACAGCGGATTGTAGCCGCGGCGGGCGAGCGCGGCAGCGACGTTGAGCGACGTGGTCGTCTTGCCGACCCCGCCCTTCTGGTTGAATACGGCGATCTTGGCCATGACACCCGAACCCAATCTATCACACGCCCGATTGCGGATTGCCATATCCGGCGGGCACAGGGTACTCTTGCGCGGGGCCGCCTGGAGGAGGAGGAACTAATGCCCGGTTTTTGCCGTTCGCCGTGAGCGCGGCCGACAGCATTCTTGAGGTGCGGGATGTCGCCGTGCGTTTCGGCGGCATCGTCGCGCTCGACGGCGTCAGCTTCGACGTGCCGCGCAACTCGATCCTCGGGCTGATCGGTCCGAATGGCGCGGGCAAGACGACGCTGTTCAACTGCCTGAGCCGCCTCTACGTTCCGACCCGGGGCGACATCCTGTTCGACCAGCGCTCGATCCTTCGCACGTCCCCGCATCGCATGGCCGCGATGGGCATTGGACGCACGTTCCAGAACCTGGCGCTGTTCCGGACCATGTCGGTGTTCGACAATATCCTGGTCGGCTTGCATTGCCGCACCAGCTCGGGCTTCTTTTCGAATTTCCTTCGCCTGCCGAATGTGGCGCGCGAGCGCAAACGCGCGGAGGCGCGGGCGTCCGAGCTGGTGCAGTTCCTTGGACTGGAGCGCGTCGCGGACACGGCTGCCTCGGCGCTGCCCTTCGGGACGCAGAAGCGGGTCGAGCTCGGTCGTGCGCTGGCGAGCGATCCGAAGCTGCTGCTGCTCGACGAGCCGGCGTCGGGGTTGAACCATGAGGAAGTCGACGTCCTCGGCACGCTGATCCGCGACATTCGCGACAGGTTGAAAGTCACGGTGCTGCTGGTCGAGCACCACATGAACCTGGTGATGCGAGTCTCCGACAAGGTGGTCGCACTCGATTTCGGGCGTAAGATCGCCGACGGCACGCCGGCGCAGGTACGCCAGCAGCCCGAGGTGATCAAGGCCTACCTGGGAACGGCCCACTGATGGCGGCCCTGCTCAGCGCTTCGGGTCTGGAGGCCTATTACGGCGCCACGCAGGTGCTGCACGGCGTGGACTTCGTCATGCAGGAGGGGTCGATCATGGCGCTCCTCGGTGCGAACGGCGCCGGAAAGACCACCACGCTGCGCGCCCTGTGCGGGATGGTGCGTACCACGGGCGCGATCAGCTTCGCGGACGAGCGTATCGACGGCCGCGGCACCGAAGACATCGTCCGCCTCGGCATCGCGCATGTGCCGGACGGGCGCGGCACGTTCGTGCACCTGACCGCCGAGGAGAATTTGCGGCTCGGCGGCTACACGCGCAAGGACCGGCAGGCGGCCGCCGCGGACATGGAGCGCATGTACGACTACTTTCCACGGCTCAAGGAGCGCCGCAGGCAGCAGGCGGGAACCTTGTCCGGGGGCGAGCAGCAGATGCTCGCCATCGCACGCGCGCTGATGCTCAGGCCACGGCTGCTGCTGCTCGACGAGCCCTCGTTCGGGCTCGCGCCGCTGATCGTCGGCCAGATCTTCGACATCATGCGCACCATCAACCAGAAAGAGAAGGTGGCGATCCTCGTGGTCGAGCAGAACGCGGCGCTGGCGCTCGAGCTCGCGGACCATGCCTACCTGCTCGAAACCGGGCGCATTGTGTTGTCGGGCAGCGCGGAGAAGATCCGCAACGACGATTCCGTGCGCCGTTCGTATCTCGGATACTGAGGGCGGAACGCGACGGGAACAGGAACGATGAGCATATTCTGGGAACAGGTGTTCGCTGGCCTCGTGACGGGCGGAATCTACGCCAGCGTCGCGCTCGCCCTGGTGATGATCTACCAGGCGACGCACCAGGTGAACTTCGCGCAGGGCGAGATGGCGATGTTCTCCACTTACCTCGCGTGGTCGATGATCAATGCCGGAATGTCGTACTGGCTCGCGTTCGTCCTGACCGTGCTGATCTCGTTCGTCGGCGGGGTCGTGATCGAGCGGGTCATCATCCGCCCGGTGGAGAACGCTCCGGTGCTATCGGTGGTGGTGGTGTTCATCGGCCTGCTGGTGATCTTCAACAGCCTTGCGGGGTGGATCTACACCTACACGGTCAAGAGCTTCCCGAGCCCGTTTCCGGCGACCGCGCCATTCGGCATCGAGAACGTGTCGCCGCACGGCATCGGCGCCATCGGCGTGACCTTCCTCGTGCTCCTGCTGCTCTACGCTTTCTTCCGCTTCACTCCGCTCGGCCTGGCGATGCGCGCCGCGGCGCAGAACCCGTCCTCGGCGCGGCTGGTGGGGATCCGGGTCGGCTGGATGCTCGCCCTGGGCTGGGGGCTCGCCGCGGCGATCGGCGCGGTGGCGGGAATGATGGTCGCGCCGATCGTGTACCTCGACCCCAACATGATGTCGGGCGTCCTGCTGTACGCGTTCGCTGCGGCCCTGCTCGGCGGAATCGACAGCCCCGGCGGCGCGGTGCTCGGCGGCTTCATCGTCGGGGTGCTGGAGAACCTCGTCGGCGCGTACGTGATCGGCAACGACCTCAAGCTGAGCCTTGCGCTGGTGCTGATCATCGGCGTTCTCATCGTCAAGCCGGCGGGCCTGTTCGGTCGGGCGCTGGTCACCAGGGTCTAGTGCATGCAATCCAAGACCGTCCTCGGCGTCGCCATCGCGATCGCGGCCTGCGGGCTGCCCTTCGTGGTGAGCGGCTACCACACCTTTCAGTTGACCCTAGTCCTGATATACGCGATCGCGCTTCTCGGACTGAACATGCTGACCGGCTACAACGGCCAGATCTCGCTCGGGCACGGCGCGTTCTATGCGATCGGCGCCTATACGGCGGCGATCCTGATGAATACCTGGGACGTGCCGTACTGGGCGACGCTTCCGGCCTCGGCCGCGGTGTGCCTGGTGGCGGGCTTCCTGTTCGGCCTGCCGGCGCTCAAGCTGGAAGGCCTTTACCTCGCCCTCGCCACGTTCGCGCTCGGCATCACCATGCCGCCGGTGCTGAAGTACCGGCACTTCGACCCCCTCACCGGCGGATCCCAGGGCATCGTGATCATTAAGCCGGATCCGCCGTTCGGCCTGCCGATCAGCCAGGACCAGTGGCTGTACTTCTTCACCCTCGTGATCGCAGCGGTGCTGTTCCTGCTCGCGCGCAACCTGCTGCGGGGGCGCGTCGGGCGCGCCTTGGTCGCGATCCGCGATCACCCTATCGCCGCCGAGGCGATGGGCGTCAACTCGGCGCTGTACAAGTCGCTCACGTTCGGCGTGAGCGCGATGTACACCGGAATCGCCGGCGCGCTCGGGGCGATCGCGGTGCAGTTTGTCGCGCCCGACAGCTTCGACATCTTCCTGTCGATCTCCTTCCTGGTCGGGAGCGTGATCGGCGGGATCTCCTCGATTGCCGGCGCGGTGTTCGGCGGCGCGTTCATCGTGTTCATCCCGAACATCGCCAACCAGATCTCGAAAGCGGCGCCCTGGGCGATCTATGGGGTGTTTCTCATCGCCTTCATGTACCTGATGCCCGGGGGCGTGGTAGCCTTTATCCGCATTGTCTCGGCCTGGGCAAGGCGGCGCATGCGCAAGGCCGGTTAGCCCTCGACGGGGCAGAGTCCATTACACCAAGGGAATAGGAGGAGGACATGTCGTTCAAGAAGCTATTGGCACCGGCGGCCATCGCGACCGCCTTTGCGCTCACGGCGGCCCCCGCTCTGGCGGCCAAGCACTACGGCCCGGGCGTGACCGATACGGAAATCAAGATCGGGCAGACGATGCCCTACAGCGGCCCCGCGTCGGCCTACGGCCAGATCGGCAAGGCCGAAGCTGCCTACTTCAACATGATCAACCAGGAAGGCGGGATCAACGGGCGCAAGATCAACCTGATGAGCCTCGACGACGGCTACAGCCCGCCGAAGACCGTCGAGCAGACGCGCAAGCTGGTCGAGCAGGAGAACGTGCTGTTCATGTACAGCGGGCTCGGCACGCCGACCAACAGCGCGGTCCACAAATATCTCAACGCGAAGAAGGTGCCGCAGCTGTTCGTGGCGACCGGCGCGACGAAATGGGGCGATCCCAAGCATTTCCACTGGACCATGGGCTTCCAGCCTAGCTACCAGCAGGAAGCGCGCATCTACGCCGCCGCCATCCTCAAGGACCATCCCAACGCCAAGATCGGCGTCCTTTACCAGAACGACGACTACGGCAAGGACTACCTGAAGGGCCTGCACGACGGCCTGGGCGCGAAGGCGAAGACGATGATCGTCAAGGAGGTCTCCTACGAGACCAGCGAGCCGACGATCGACTCGCAGATCGTTCAGCTCAAGGGCTCGGGCGCGGATGTGTTCGTGAACATCACGATCCCGAAATTCGCCGCACAGGCGATCCGCCAGGCGTACGACATCGGCTGGAAGCCGGTGTCCTACCTGAACAACGTCTCCAGTTCGACGGGCGCGGTGCTCAAGCCGGCGGGCTTCGAGAAGGCGAACGGCCAGATCTCGACGGCCTACCTCAAGGACCCGACCGACAAGCAGTGGGACAATGATGCGGACATGATCAAGTACAAGGAGTGGCTGCAGAAGAACATGCCCGGTGCCGACGTCGCGGACGGCAACAACGTCTTCGGCTACACGAACGCGCAGCTGATGGTGCACGTCCTCAAGCAGTGCGGCAACGACCTGACTCGCGCCAACCTCATGAAGCAGGCGGCGAATATCAAGAATCTGTCGCTGCCGATGTTGATACCGGGAATCAAGGTCAATACCAGCCCGACCAACTACCACCCGCTCAGCCAGCTTCAGCTGGAGCACTTCAACGGCCAGAACTGGGAGTTGTTCGGCCCGATCATGGGCAAGTAAGCGAACCTACTTCGGCGCCGCCGCCTCGCGGCGGCGCTGAAGCAGCAGGATCACACCGAGCAGCAGCAGGGCGGGCACGAACAGCCATTCCTTGGCCGGGCGCGGGCGCTCGGTTTCGATCCCGATCACGTTGAAGCCCTGCTCGAAGCCGGCCTTGTCGGCCCGGCTGTTGAGCCCCACCGCCATGATCTGCGCCCCGGCGGGCGTAACCAGCACGCTCATGCCGGCCTTGCCGATGCGCTGCAGGCCGCTGCCGGGTTCGCCGAGCGGCAGCAGCACGGTCTTCGTCACGTCCTTGCCTTCGATCGTCGTGCCCTCGATGCGCACGCGCAGTCCGCTGCCCACGGGCGCGCCGGCAGCGAGCCGGATGAGCTCCTGCGGCGGCGCCATGTCGTAGCGCGGCAGCGCGAGGTCGAGCCAGTACCCGGGGCGCAGGAAAGTGAAGGTCACCAGCAAGAGCAGCGCCGACTCGTACCAGCGGCTGCGGGCAATGAACCAGCCCTGGGTCGCGGCGGCGAACGCGAGCATGCCGAGCACCGCGCCGCCGATCACCACCGCCAACTGCAGCCAGGAGCCGACCCCGATCATCAGCAGCTGAGGGTTGAAGATGAACATGAAAGGCAGGATCGCGGTCCGGCTGCTGTACCAGAACGCGGTGGCGCCGGTCCTGATCGGGTCCGCGCGCGAGATCGCCGCAGCGGCGAACGAGGCCAGCCCGACCGGCGGCGTGACATCCGCCATCAGCCCGAAATAGAACACGAACATGTGCACCGCCACCAGCGGCACGACCAGGCCGGACTGCGCGCCCAGCTCGACCACCACCGGCGCCATCAGGGTGGAGACCACGATGTAGCTTGCGGTGGTCGGCATCCCCATGCCGAGCACCAGGCAGATGAACGCCACCAGCAGCAGCATCAGGATGATGTTGCCGGACGACACGGCTTCGACGAACTCGGTCATCACCAGCCCGAGGCCGGTGAGGGAGACCGTGCCGACGATGATCCCGGCGGCGGCCGTGGCGAGCGCGATGCCGATCATGTTGCGCGCGCCGCGCTCGAGGCCGTCGACCAGGTCGTCCCAGCCGGCGCGGAATACGGCCCACGGCAGCGCCTGGCGGCGCATCAGCGCCAGCAGCGGCTTCTGGGTGAGCAGGATCACGATCAGCAGCAGCGTGGCGTAGAACGCCGACAGTCCGGGCGAGAGCTCCTCGACCATCAGGGCCCAGATCAGCAGCGCCACCGGCAGCAGGTAGTGCAGGCCGGCGAGCAGCGTTTCCTTCAGCGGCGGCAGCGCGAGCACCGGCGCGTTGGGATCGTCGATGGTGAGGTCCGGCTCGGCCGCCACCACGCGTAGCACCAGCACGTAGGCTGCGGCGAGCAGGCCCAGGATCGCCCACAGCGCGCCGCCGCCGAGCAAGGGCTTGAGCCAGGCGAGGCCGAAGTACACCACGTTCGCCAGCACCACGATGCCGGCGAAGGTCATCAGGATGCCGAGCAGCCGGCCCAGGCGGGAGAAGTCCTTGCCGCGCGGGATGCCGGCGATGCCTGCCTTGCAGGCTTCGAGGTGGACGATGTAGAAGAGCGCGATGTAGGAGATGATCGCCGGCAGGAACGCGTTCTTGATGATCTGGGTGTACGGCACGCCGACGTACTCGGCCATCAGGAACGCCGCCGCTCCCATTACCGGCGGCATGATCTGCCCGTCGACGCCGGCGGCGACCTCGATCGCGCCCGCTTTTTCCGGCGTGTAGCCGACGCGCTTCATGAGCGGGATGGTGAAGGTGCCGCAGGTGACGACGTTGGCCACCGACGAGCCGGAGATCATTCCCATCAGTCCGGAGGAGACGACCGCGGCCTTTGCCGGCCCGCCGCGCATGTGGCCGAGCAGGGCGAAGGCGGTCTTGATGAAGTAGTTGCCCGCGCCGGCCTTCTCGAGCAGCGAGCCGAACAGCACGAACAGGAAGATATAGCTCGCCGAGACGCCCAGCGCGACGCCGAACACGCCCTCGGTGGTGAGCCAGTAGTGCGACACCGCCTTGGCAAGCGACACGTCCTTGTGCGCGATGACGTCCGGCATGTGGGTGCCGGCGAAGGCGTAGCCCAGCATCAGCAGCGCGATCACCGCGAGCGGCGGGCCGAGCACGCGGCGGGTCGCCTCCAGCAGCAGCAGCACGCCGGCCACGGCGGTGGCCATGTCGAGCCAGGTCGGCTCGCCCGGGCGGGTCGAGATCTCGCGATAGAACAGGAAAAGGTAGGCGCCGCAGAACGCCGCCAGCAGCGCAAGCGCCCAGTCGGGGGCAGGGATCCAGGCGCGCGGCGAGCGCTTGGCGAACGGAAACGCGAGGTAGGCGAGGAACAGCCCCAGCCCGAGATGCAGCGAGCGCATCTCGGTCGAGTTGAGGACGAAGACGCCGAAGCTGTACGGCAGCGGCGATGCGTACCACAGCTGCAGCATCGACCAGCCGATGCAGGTCCAGGCGAGGATGCGCTTGACTGCCCCGGAGGGCTTGCGCCCTCCGAGGTCTGACTCCTGGACCAGCGCCTCGGCGTCGGCCGCGACGCTCACTTCATGAGGCCTTTTTCCCGGTAGTAGCGCAGCGCGCCTTCATGCAGCGGGGCCGAAAGACCGTCCTTCACCATGTGCGCGGCTTCCAGATGGGCGAAGGCGGGGTGCAGCTTCTTGAACTCGTCCAGGTTGTCGAAGGTCGCCTTGGTGATCGCGTACACGACGTCGGCCGGAACCTTGCTCGAGGTCACCACCGTGGCGAGCACTCCGTAGGTTCGCGTCGGCTGCGGGTTGTTGGCATACATCCCGCCCGGAATCGTGGCGTAGGCATAGTACGGGTGGTCCTTCACCAGCTTGTCGATCGCGGGGCCGGTGAGCGAGACGAGCTTCGCGCCGCAGGTGGTGGTCGGATCCTGGATGTTGGCCGACGGGTGGCCCACGCCGTAGAAGAAGCCGTCGATCTTGTTGTCGCACAGCGCGGGGCCGTGCTCGTCCGCCTTCAGCTCGGAGGCGAGCGAGAAATCCGACATTTTCATGTTGAGGGCCTTGAGCAGCTCCTCCATCGCCGAGCGGGTGCCCGAGCCGGGGTTGCCGACGTTGAAGCGCTTGCCCTTGAAGTCGCTGAACTGCTTGATGTCCGCCTCCTTGCGCGCGACCACCGTGAACGGCTCCGGGTGCACCGAGAACACGGCGCGCAGATCCTTGTCGGGCTGCTTGAACGACGCGGTGCCGTGATAGTCCTGGTACTGCACGTCGGACTGGGCCAGGCCGAAGTCGAGCTCGCCCGCCTTGATCGTGTTCACGTTGTAGACCGAGCCGCCGGTCGACTCGACCGAGCAGCGCAGGCCGGTCTTGGCGCGGTCCTTGTTGACCAGCCGGCAGATTGCGCCGCCCACCGCGTAGTACACGCCGGTGATGCCGCCGGTGCCGATGGTGACGAAGCGCTGGCCGGCGGCCGACGCGAGCGGCGAGGCCAGCATGCAGGCCGCGGCGAGGCCCGCCGCAAATGCGGCGGCGGCGCGGGCAGGGCGCGTTTGAAGATGGCTTGTTCGCATGACAGTGATCCTCCACATTGGTGACGGTTCTTGCACGGGTTGGCGCGAAGCGCCCCGGCTGACTGCAGTGTAAGAGATATTTCGTCCAAGGCATATACTCGAGCGCATGGCGGCATCCAGGCCGAGCAGGGAGCCGGACCTCATCACGCAGGTTGCGCGGCTGGCCCGCGGCCAGCTCGACGCCACCGAGGCGGCGCTCGCGGAAGCGTTCGCGCGCCTTTACTACAGTGGCGCGGATCCGCTTGAGCTCGGCGAACGCGACCCGGCCGACCTGGCGGGCGCGGCGGCCGCGCACCTCGACCT
>JBAUTW010000177.1:0-12347 GCA_049582365.1 Burkholderiales bacterium
ACGCTCCAGCGCGCGAGCCGCTGCGGCAGCGATGGCTCGGCGAGCGGCCCGCCGGCTATCGCCTGGATGGCGCCGATCGAGCGCGCCAGCAGGTACAGGCCGGCGGTCGCGGCGGCCGCGGGCACCAGCTGCGTCAGCACCGTGGAAAAGAACATCGCCGCCGCGGCCATGAGCGCGGTTTCCGCGCCGAGCGAAAGCGCCCACAGCAACACGGCCTGCGGCGGGCTCCACAGCAGCAGCGGCAACGCGAAGCAGGCCGAAACGACCGCGCCGCAGGCGGCGAAGCCCGCCAGCCGCCCGAGGTAGTACGCCGAGCGCGACAGCGGCAGCGAGAGCATCAGCTCGAGACCTTTGTCGTCGCGCTCGCGCTGCGCGCTGGTGATGACCTGCGCTGCGATCAGAAACACGGCGCAGGCGCGCAGCAGCGCCGCCACGATCGCCGTCTGCAACTCGAGGCTCTCCGTCACCGCGACCTGCGACAGGAAGGCCGCCAGCCCCAAGCCGGCGGCGACGCTTGCCGCGACCAGCCAAGGCAGTCCGCTGCGGCGGGCCTCGAGAACGACGAAGCGAGCGAGGGTGGCGGCGTGCATGGCTACAATGGCGTCGGAAACCCGCACAATTTACGCCATAAACCATGTCCCTGCTGCCGCTCGCGCGACTGACCGGCCCCGTATCCCGCCTCAGCCAGCGCTACTGGGGCTACGTGGTCGTGGCGATGCTCGCCCTGCTGCACGTGGCCGCGGTGCGCGGCGTCGCCGACGTCTGGGCGCGCGGCCTGCTGCTCGCCCATCTCGGGCTGTTCCTGCTCTGGCAGCCGTTCCTGCGCGGCCAGCATCGGGTCTCTCTCAGCCAGATCGTGCTGATCGTGGTGGCTGCGGCGGGCGTCATGTTGCGGCTCGACTGGTGGCTGCTCGCGTTCTGGGTGGTCGTGCTGGCGGGGCTTGTGGGCGGAAAGATCTACCAGCAGGACGCGCGCTGGCAGCGCCGCTTCCATCTGCTGATCATGTTCTATCTGCTGGCGCTGCTTGCGGTCGTGATCCTGCCCGAGATCGCTCCGCGTCAGGAGATCTCGCAGGAGCTGCGCCTCGCCGCCCAGTACGGCCTGCCGCTCATCCTGCTCGTTGCGGCGCTGCTGCCGACCGAGCCCGAGGGGCCCGACTCGGCGCAGGTCATCGACTTCTTCTACAGCGTGTTCGTGATGCTGGTGCTGAGCATCGTCATCCTCGGCAGCTTCACTTTCATGACGCTCGGCCGCACCCCGTACCTGCAGGCGCTGACCTATACGGTGTTCGTGATTGCGGGAATGGTGCTGCTGCTCGGTCTTGCCTGGGACCCGCGCACGGGCTACGCGGGTCTGAACGTGTTCTTCTCCCGCTACCTGTTCTCGATCGGCCTGCCGGTGGAGAAGTGGCTATATTTCCTGGCCGAGCTGTCACAGGTCGAGACGCGGCCGGAGCGCTTTCTCGGCGAGGCGGTCGCCGCCTTGATGCGACTGCAATGGATCGCCGGCGTCGAGTGGCGCGGCGCTCACGGCCAGGGTAGCGCGGGGCTTAAAACGCCCTACCGGGTCGACTTCGAGAATGGCGAGCTCGCGCTTACCCTGCACTCGCGCTACCGGACCAGTCCGGCGCTGCACTGGCACCTCAACTTGCTGGGCGAGCTGCTGGGCGAGTTTTACGTCGCCAAGCTGCGCGAGCAGAAGCTCAAACAGCAGAGTTATCTCGAGGCGGTGCACGAGACCGGCGCGCGCATGACGCACGACGTCAAGAACCTGCTGCAGTCGCTTAACGCGCTCTGCGCGGTCGCCGAGCGCGAGCCCGAGGGGGAGTCCGCCGAGCTGCAGGCGCTCATCCGGCGCCAGCTACCGGTGATCGCGCGGCGCCTGGGCGACACGCTCGAGCGGCTGCAGCAACCCAATTCCCAGACCGAGCCGCTTACGCCGGCGGACGAATGGTGGGAATCGCTCGCGCTGCAGTACCGCAACAAGCGGGTCGAATTCGCGGCCGAAGGCTTGCGGCCCGGAGTGCGCATCCCGCGCGGTCTGTTCGACAGTGTGGCGGACAACCTGCTGCAGAATGCGCTCGCCAAGCGCGAAGCGGCAACTGCGGTGCGCATCCGCGTGACGCTTACCTGCGGCGAGCGCGTCGAGCTGCGCGTATGCGACACCGGGCATGCGGTGCAGCCCGAACTCGCGACGATGCTCCTGCGCGCGCCCGTCGTTTCCGGCTCCGGGCTGGGGATCGGCCTCTACCAGGCGGCGCGCCAGGCGGAGGCGAGCGGTTACCTGCTCGAGCTGAAACAGAACCGCGACGGCGAAGTGTGCTTCGCCCTCTCGGGCGCGGCGCCGGTGCGCTGAAATCAGGCGCCCGCGCGCCGCCCGTTCAAACGATAGACCCGGGTGTCGCCCTTGCCTTTGAGGTAGATGGTCTGCGGCGGATGGAAGTCGTAGCGGTCGCGCAGCCGGTTGTAGGTCGGCTCGTCGACATGAATTGCGCCGGGCACCCCCTCGGTCGTGATCCGGCTGGCGATATTGACCGTGTCGCCCCACAGATCATAGATGAACTTCTTGCGGCCGATCACACCGGCGACCACCGGCCCGGTGCCGATGCCGATGCGAAGCTGGAGCGGCCTGTTCTCGACGACGTAGCCGTGCGCGACCACGTCGCGCATGTCGAGCGCCAGCTCGGCGATCGCCGCGCCGAAGTCCGCCGCGCCGCCGTTCAGGCCGCCCGCCACCATGTAGGCGTCGCCGATGGTCTTGATCTTTTCCAGGCCGTGCTGCTCGGCGATCGTGTCGAACTCGGAGAACATCCGGTTCAGCAGGGCGAACACCTGGGCCGGCGTCATATGCTCGGCGATCTGCGTGAAATTGACGATGTCGGCGAACATCACCGACACCTCGGAAAACCCGTCCGCGATCTCGTCGCTGGAGTGCTTCAGGCGCTCGGCGATCGGCCCGGGCAGGATGTTCAACAGCAGCCGCTCGGAGCGGTCCTGCTCTTCCTGCAGCTTGGCGTGCGCCACTTCGAGCCGCGCGCGCGAACGTGCGCGCTCGGCGAACGCGAAGCTCAGCAGCCAGTACACCATCGTCGCCACGGCAGCGAAATTGAGCGCGAAGAACACGACGCTCGTCTGCAGGGGCACGTTGCGCGTCATATGCGGCACGCCAATCAGCTGATGGTCGACGTAACCCGAGGCGAAGGTGAGAACGACGTAGGCGACCATCCACGGCAGCGACTCGCGCGCCGAGTACAGCAGCGCGGCGCCCACCGGCGCGAGCAGGCCCCAAAGGATGATGCCGCTGGCGGAGACGAAATCGCCGATCGCCCACTGCGCGACGAACGGCACGAACAGCCACAGCCCGAGCTGCGTCGCACGGAAAAACTCGAAGTTGAGGGTCCAGAGATAGATCAGCAGCGTCGCCAGCGACAGCAGTTGGAACGCGACTGGCAGCGTGGCCGGCAGCGCCAAGCCGAGCAGCCAGTAGATCGAGAGCCAGATCGCCGAGCCCGCGATCATCAGGCCGCAGGCGAACAGCAGCACCTGCTTCTTGAGCTGCAGCTCGTCGGAGTCGTCTGCCTGAACCCCCGCGCTGCGCAGCCGGTCGTAGAGCGCCGCGACCCCGGTCCTTCTGGTCACGGCAGCACGCCCGCGGAGATGAGCTTCGAGTAGAGCACGCCCGCCGGAACCCAGACCATGAGGTCGTCGTAAGTCCCGGCCGTCGAATCGGAGCCGCTCGACGTGCGGCTCACGAATGCTGCGTCGCTATTGACGTTCGCGAGCTCGTCCGTTCCATACGAGCTGGCGATGGCGCCATTCTTGCCGGTCGAGAAGACTACGAATGCCACCGAGTTCGAGGTGACTGCGCGCGCCGCGGGACTGGCGCAGCTTGCGGAGCTCCCGGATCCGGATATCCCCGTGGCTGTATTGCATATGTCGATATCCCCGGGCTTGCAGCTGATGCCGTTGGCCTTGAGGTTGGCCTGGGAGGTGAAGTGCGGATTTGTCACCGCCCCCGTGCATCCGGTGACGGTCTGCGCGACGACGTAGCGGATGCGGTTGCCCCAGGTGTCGAGCGCGTACCCCGCGGCATCGGTGGGCTGGAAGCCAACCGTTTTCGCCGGCAGGAATCCGCCGTACCACGTCGTGCAGACACCGCCCCCCGCGGGCGATTCGTCCCCAGTCGATCCGGCGATCGCAGGGCAGGGCAGTCGCCCGTTGACGATCGCGAAGGCAATCACCGCATCGACCGCGGCGTCGAGCCGGCGCTGGGTCTCGCTGCTGTTGCGCTGCTCGACCTGCGCCGACAGGGTCATCATCGCACCGCCGATCAGCAGCGCGACGATGGCGAATACGATCGCGAGCTCGACCAGGCTGAAGCCACGGTGGGAGCGCCTCAGTTGCATATCGCGATCGGGCCGCCACTCGCGGGCGTTTGCTGGAACGGGCAGGCGGCGAGCCGGTCGTTATAGCTACTCGTCACCGTCGCGGCGGTGTAGATCGCCGAGCCGCTGGTGTGCGATTCGAGATAGTTGGAGGGACTGTTGCTCGGCTGCGTTTGCGCTCCCACGGGATTCGGACCCATCAGCGCGAGGACCAGCTTTTTATCGTTCGCGCTGCCGTTTGAAGCCGGCATACCGTTCAAAGTCAGGCAGCCAGCGTCTCCCGGCGCTGCGCATGAAGTAGAGGGGTTGAGAGTGACGCCGGCTCCGACGGCATAGTACGTGTAGCGCTGCCAGTTGTTGTCTCGGAACCATTGCGTCGCGCCATACGACGGCTGAGTCGCATCGGAGATGAAGACGGCGTCAGGAAGGTTTGGAATATGTACCTGGACGAAAGCGAACCCGGACAAGATCGGCCACGAGGCGTCCACCGTGACGGTCGCCGCGCCAGATGTGGATGAGAACGACGAAAGCGCAAAGGAGTAAGTACCGCCGCCGCTGACCCACACGTCGGAGGCGGTAATCGTGCCTCGAAAGCTGTTTGCCACGTTTTGCGCGGTGGCCGTCACCCTGACCGAAAACGGCGCCACGCCAAACAAGTTGAGAAAGCTGCACACGAGCTCGGTCCCCGAGTTGCTGCAGCCGAAATTTAACAGACCCAAGAGCAGTGAGACGTTCCCACTCCAGGCGGTGAGGCAGGTGCCCGAGGACGCGGCCGCGGTGGGCGGCAAGCCTTCGCGCACAGGTGTCGCACCTGCGTTGCCGCAGTAGTCGTTGCTTCCCGGGTCGGTAAATGTCGAGGCGAAGGGCATGTAAGGCCGGCCGTATGTCGATCCCCAGCTCTTGCCGCGAACCGACTGTTCGGTTTGGTCCCAGCTTGCCAGCACCGGTGCGACTTGTCGCTGCAGTCGGTCGGCGACCGGGCCTGCGATGGCCTGCGCCCATTCCGCCTGCGTGATCGCGATCACTCGGTCGTTGGTCCACTGCGAGTTGCCCAGAACCGTATTGTTGCCCGCGTCGTTGCCGCATTCGAGGAAGTTCTGGGGGTTGAGCGAAGCGGTATTGCGCGTGTTGACCTGCTGGTTGACCTTGCTGCATCCGGTAGGCGGCGTGGCCGGATCCACCAGCGTGTTCAGCGCGGGCCCCGGCGCGATGAGCAGCGCGATCGCCGCGTTTGGATTTCCGTTGTACGTCAGCTGACCCGGTGTCCCGAAGTTTATCGGCGCGGAGCGGAATCCCGGGCTTAGCACGTACCAAATCGGTTCGCCGTAGCCGTCGCGGGGTTCGTCGATGCCGAGCGTTTCCCAAGGCAGTCGGCCGACCGTGGACGACGAGTTGCTGCACGATGTACCTGCCTGCCCCTGGCTGCTGGTACCGATCGAGCTGAGAAATTCGGGGCACGGCATCTGACCCGGCTCGATTGTCGTGCTGCGCGCGGCGTACTGGGCCGCGTACGCGAGCAATGCCCGCTTGGCTCGCTCGAGGGCGTGACCCGTCACGATCTCGCGGTCCGCAGCAGTCGGAGCTGCTTTGCCAAGCGCTCCCACGGTATACCAGACGACGCCGATGACCAGCACCGTAATCATCAGGATCAGGGCGATTCCCCTCTGCCGGGCGAGGGGACGAGGGCCTCGGCGGCGCATTGACCGATGGCGGGCGGGCATGTCAGCGCTTGTCTGAACGCGGCCGCTCGACTTTGATTTCGCCCTTGCCGATCACGTCGCTCACTTCGCCGGTGCCGCGGTCGAGCGACTCGCCGACCTTGAGCGGGATGCGCCGTCCGCCTTCGCCCAGCTCGATCGCCGCGCGGCTCGGATCGTCGCGCGACGGAACGACCTGGGCGCGCTTGGCGTCGGCGCCTTCGGTGATCGGCTCGCCGTTGAGGAAGACGGTCGATTTGCCGTTGGAGCGCATGACGTAGCCGTCGAGGGTGGTGCTGGGCGATTCGGTCACGACCGCGGCCGGCCTGTCGGGCACGCGGGCCTTGCGGCGCGCGTCGAGCTCGGCGCGCTGCTCGGGGGTGAAGAACAGGCGCCCGAGGTCCTGCGCCACCGCTGAAGCGGCGGCGGCGGCGAGCAGGATGCCGGCCAGCGCTGGCAGGGCGCGTTTCACGACTTGGCCGCCCGGTCGAGGATCGTGATCAGGTCGATGTCGCACGTGGCGTGCAGGCGCGGCACGATCGAGGTGCCGGTGGGCGCCTGGCCGGTGCGCGTGATCTCGCAGCGCCTGACCGCGTAATACGCGTTGCCGGAATCGCGCAGGTCATCCAGAAAGCGCAGCAGGTCGCCTTCGTGCAGGAGCGCGATATCGACCTTCATGGTGCTGCTGTAGAAGTCGACGTTGGCCGGCTTGCCGGGAACCGACACGAGCAGCGACTGCCGGTCGACGCGGTAGCGCAGGTCGAGCAGCTCACGGCTGGTCTTGATGCGCGTCATGGCGTCGGCCCACTCCAGGCGCCGCTCGGGGCCGATGACGTGCAGCTGCTGCAGCCTGCGGTAGACCGCCAGCTTTTCATTCACCTCGCGCTCCTCGTCGGCGATGCGCATGAGCCGTTCCCGCGCCTCGGCGCTGTGCGCCTTGGCGACCGTCAGCTCGCGCGTGGCGAGCGCGAGCCTCGAATCGACGAACCCGATCAGCGCCACGCCGGCTCCGATCATCACGGCGAAGGCGATGGCGGGCAGCGCGAGTTTGCGGGCCTCCTGGGCTGTGACGATCATTTGAGGGGCCTCGACAATACGATGGTAAAGCGCGGCGCTTCGTTGCGCGCCGTCGAACCGATGTCGCCGGTGAGGGTTCCCTGTGACGTGATGTCGAATGGAAGCTGCATGTTGGCCACCTGGTACGGCGAGCCGTTGCTGAGCGCCTGCGAGAATCGCTGCACTTGCGCCGTGATCGCGCGATAGTCGGAGCCTTGGGTGGTCGCCACGCGCCCAGCTATCTCGAGCTCCTCGGTTTCGCTGCCCGCCAGCAGTCCGGCGGGGGTCGTTGCGCCGCCCCGCGTCGTACCCGCATCGCGGCCGCCCGGTTGCCCGACGCGCCAGATCAGGCTCTCGAGCTCGATCTGGGGAAACTCGTCCAGCACCTTGGACAGGTGGACGAACGACGGCACCGGCCACGCGGTCCGGTCGGCGATCTTGCGAAACTCGATTACCGTCGCCTTGAGGTTGTCGGTGGTCGTCTGCGTCACCGGAAAGGTCGCGGTGATGCGGCGATAGCGATCCGCGGCGAGGTCCGCCTCGCGCTGCTCGCTCGCGCTCCGGCTGTGGGCCGACATCACGTCGAGCCACTGCGCGCCCGCGTACAGCACGCAGGCCGCCAGGCCGGCGGCGCCGGCGAAAGCGATGCCGCGCTGCAGCTGCCATAGGACGTAACCGCGCCGGTCTTCGCTGCGCGCGAACTGTTCCTTCGGCGTCCGCTTCACCGTCAAGTGCAGGTAAAGCCGCTCGGCGAGCGTGTCCGCCGGCGCCTGCCCGACCTTGGCGGCGCGCGCGGCCTCCTCCAGGTCGAGGGTATGGAATACGAACCTGGCGTCCGACGCCAGCACGCGCTCGAAGGCGGCTTTCTGTCCCGCCGGCGCGACGACCATGACCTGCACCGGAGGCCCTTCGCGCGGCAGCGCCCGCAGCGTCGTCAGGTATTGGGCCAGGCGCATCGTCTCGGAGCGCACGAACGCGGCCAGATCTTCGGGCGCCATGTCGGCGGTCCGCTCCAGGCGCGCGAAACGCAGCTTGCCGTCTTCGACGAAGCATTGCCGCAGGCCGGCGCGGTCGGCGGTAATGACGAAGCAGCGACCTCCGCGCGCGCCCAGGCGCGCGGCCAGTGCCGGTGCGGCCAGGGGCACCGAGAACACGCCGGCGAGCTTGGTCCCGGACTCCGCCAGCGCATCGAGCCAGGGCGTGAACTGCTGGGTGTTGGTGAACGAGGCGAGCAGCAGCCGCTCGTTGCGCCGCTCGCCGGACACGTAGCCGAGCGAGAGCGCGGCGGCGAGCCGCGTGTCGCGATAGCGCTGCGCCAGGCGCCGGTCGATCACCGCCTGGCGGTCGCCGCCGCGCAGGTAGGGAATCTGGTCTTCGTGGAAATCCTCGCCCGCGAGATCGGCCACCAGGTAGAACAAGGCGCGCTTCTTGCCGCGCAAGTATTCGCGAAAACCCGTCGCCCCGGCGTCGTCGGCGGCGAACCTGGCCTCCAGTCCGAGCGCGCGGCGCGACCAGCGATACACGGAGTGTTCCGTCGCGGTGAAGTAGAGGAGGTATTTGGCTGACACGGGCCGGCGCTAGAACTTCATCTTGGAGATCGTGTCGTAGACCGGGCCGAGCACCGATAGCATCACCCAGCCCAGGATCGCGCCCAGCACCAGCGTCAGCGCGGGCTCGATCAGCGCCTGTACCTTGGCGATGCCTTCCCGCACCTCGCGGTTGTAGAAGTAGCTTACGTTGAGCAGCGCGGTGTCCAGCGCGCCGGTGTTCTCGCCGATTCTGAGCATGCGTATCACCAGTGGCGGGAAGAGCGCGGCGTCCTGGAACGCCGCGGTGAGGTTCTTGCCTTCGGCAATCTGCTGCCCGGCGGTGCGCAGCGCGTTCTCGAGCGGCTTGTTGCCGACGATCTCCTCCGAGCTGCGGATGGCGTCGAGCACCGTGATGCCCGAGGCGTACATCAGCGCGAAGCTGGAGGCGAAGCGCGACAGGATGATCTTGCGCAGAATCGGCCCGACCAGGGGCATGGTGATCTTGTAATGGTCGATGGCGAAAGCCACCGACGGGTAGGTGCGGGCGGCGAACTTCAGCCCGAACCAGATCACGAACGGCGCGGCAATCACGCCCCACCAGTAATTGACGAAGAAATTGGAGACCTGGATCAGGATTCGCGTCTGGAGCGGGATTTCCTGCCCCATATTGCGGATGAAGCCGGTCATCTGCGGCACGAGGTAGATCATCAGAAACAGCGTGACCAGCAGCACGATCGAGCCGACGAACGCCGGATACATGATCAGCTTCTTGGTCTGCGCCGCGAGCTCGTCCTCCCACTTGATCGACTCGGTCAGGCTCTTCAGCACCTCGGGCAGGCGCCCGGTCTGCTCGCCCGAGCGCACCAGGCTGACGAACACCTGGCCGAACACCTCCGGAAACTCGGCCATCGCCTGCGAAAGACTGCGCCCGCCGCCGATCGACTCGATCATGCCCGAGACCACCTCGCGAAAGCGCGGGTTCTCCAGGCTGTCGCGCAAGTCGACCAGGCCCTCCATCACCGGCACGCCGGCGGTGGAGAGCTGCTCGAGGTGGAAGCAGAAATTGATCAGGTCCTGGCGCTTGATCCTGGCGCCGCCGATCAAGCGGCTCTTCTGGCTCGAGGGGGCGCCGCTGATCAGGTCGAGGCCCATGCGGGCGAGGCGCTGCTCGAGGTCGAACACGTTGACCGCTTCGGCCCGGCCAAGCACGTTCTTGCCTCCGCCGTCGACCGCCTTGTACGTATAGAGCGGCATTGGAACCGGGCCTGGAGCGCCCTCTTCCCTACGCCATGCGGTCGGTGATGTCGACCACGCGCATCAGCTCGTCGACGCTGGTGGACCCGGCCCGGACCTGGCGCATGCCGTCCTCGGCCAGGGTTTTGAAATCCTTGCCTCGGGCGGCGTTCAGGATTTCCCGCGTGGTGGCGCGCCGCGCGATCAGCTCGTCGATGCCGCTGTCGATCTTGAGGATTTCCATGATCGCAACGCGCCCCCGGTAGCCCTGGTAGTCGCACTGCTCGCAGCCCACGGCGCGGTACAGCGTCGTCGGCTCGGTCGGCGTCAGCCCGAGCAGGCGCCGTTCCTTGACGTCGGGGTCGTAGGACTGGCGGCAGGTGCGGCAAAGCTTCCGCACCAGGCGCTGAGCGATGACGCCGATGATGTTGCCGGCCATGACGTCGGGCACGATGCCGATGTCCAGCAGACGCGGGATCGCGCCGACCGCGGAATTGGTATGCAGGGTCGAATAAACCTGGTGGCCCGTCATCGCGGCGCGAAACGCCATCTCGGCCGTGTCGCGGTCGCGCACTTCGCCCACCAGGATCTTGTCCGGGTCCTGCCGCATCATCGCGCGGATGCCGTTGGCGAAGTCCAGCTTCGCCGCTTCGGACACCGAGGTCTGGCGGATGAGCGTCATCGGATATTCGACCGGGTCCTCAAGGGTCATGATGTTGACCGCGTCCGAATTGATGTGGTTCAGCACCGAATAGAGCGTAGTCGTCTTGCCGCTGCCGGTCGGCCCGGTGACCAGGATGATGCCCTCCGGCCGCGCGATCATGCGCTTGAGCATGTCGAGCTGCGCTTCCTCCAGCCCGAGCTTGTCGAGCGGTACGATGCCCTTCTGGCGATCGAGGATGCGCAGCACCAGGTTCTCGCCGTGCGTGGTCGGCAGGCTCGAGACGCGGAAGTCGATCGTGCGGCCGGACATGGTGGCCGAAAGACGGCCGTCCTGCGGCGCGCGAGTCTCGGCGATGTTCATCTTCGACATGACCTTGAGGCGCACCGCCATCGCCGGCCAGTAGGTCTTGTGCAGCGAGCGGATCTGCCGCAGCACGCCGTCGATGCGGTAGCGGATGCGCAGGAAGCTCTGCTCGGGCTCGAAGTGGATGTCGGAGGCGGCGCGCTCGACCGCGTCGGCCAGCAGCGCCGAGATCAACCGCACGACCGGCTGGCTGTACTCGTCGTCGTCGGCCAGCGTGGTGTAGTCGACCTCCCCGGTCTCGATCTCGCGCAGGATGCCGTCGATCGAGAACTCGTGGCCGTAGTAGTGCTCGATCGCGCGCTCGATCTCGGAGTCGCCCGCCAGCCGCAGCTCGATTTCCAGATTGCCCTTGAGGTGGGCCCGCAGCTGGTCGATCGCGACGATGTTGTTGGTGTCGGAAAGCGCGACGATGAATTTCTTGGCCTGGCGGTCGAGCGCGATCGGGAACATTCGGTAGCGCCGCGCCAGCTCGCGCGGCAGCATCGTGAGCGCGCCGGGGTCGACGATGATTCGCGTCAGGTCGACCGACTGCAGCCCGAGCTTTTCCGACAGCGCATCGCGCAGGGTGGCTTCGGAAACGAAACCGAGCTGCACCAGCAGGCGCCCCACCGGCAGGTGGGACTTCATCTGCTCGAGCAGCGCGATCCTGAGCTGATCCTCGGTGAGGATGCCCTGATCGATCAGGATCTGGCCGATGTGGCGCTTGGCCTGGGGATTCGTGGGCGAATTCATCCAAGCTCAATGATACCCGGGCGCCGTCTCCCGGTGGCGCAAGATTCTGTTATCCGCCAAGCGCCTGCGCGCGCTTTCGCGCCGCAGTCTGGTCGAAGCTCGCGCTGCGCTTGGCCGCCAGCGCGAGCGCCCGGCGATAGTATTCGAGCGCGAGCTTAGGCTGGCGCAGATGGTCGAGGCTGACCGCGACGTTGTAGGCGAAATCCGGGTTGTCCGGGTCGGCCGCATAGGCCTTGAAGTAGGACTGCTGCGCCTCGGCCCAGCGGCCCTGGCGCGCATACTCGTTGCCGAGCGTGAAGTACAGCACGTTTGCGCCCGGGTCGTCCGCGAGCAGGTTCTTGACCCGGCTTTCGGCCGCCACCGGGTCGCTCAGATCGCTGCGCAACGCGAGCAGACCGGCCTGGGCGTGCGGGTCGCGCGGATCTGCCTGCAGCAGGCGGCCGTAGAGCCTGTCCGCCGCGTCGAAGCGTCCGCTGCGCATTTCGACCGCAGCCATGCCGAGCAGCGCGTCACGATCGTTCGGGTCGTCGCCCAGCGCCTGGCGGTAGGCTTCGCGCGCGGCCGGCACGTCCCCGGCCTGAAAGGCGGCGTAGCCGGCCGCGACGTGCGGGTTGATCCGCGGCGCCGGGTGCTTCACCGCCACTTGATTGTCGCGCCGCAGCAGTTCGGTTCCTGCGGGCCGAACGGG
>JBAUTW010000178.1:0-2821 GCA_049582365.1 Burkholderiales bacterium
GCTTCACCGGCGGCCGTGTCGCCGTCGCCCTTTCCCTGCGGGGCGAGCTTCGGCAGCGGCGTCGGCGTCGGGTAGATCCGCGTCGGAATGGCTCGCAGGAGAACCGGCGGAGTGCCGCCAATCGCCGCGAACGCGACCTGGTTCGGGAGCACGCTTTGCGCGATCCCTTGAAGGTTGCGGATCGACACCTCGCCCGCGTAGACGCGCACGTATGCCCCGGCGCCCGCCGCGCCCGGCTCGCCGGGCGCCGCCGCGGGGACGAAAACCGGCTCGAAGTCGGTGCCGCGGATTCCGATCGTCGCGTTCGGCGTCGTCACCCGAACACCGTCGCGGTTGACCTTGCCGATCAGCCCGGTGAGCCACCGAAAGCCGCCGACCGCCAGCGATATGAAGGCGCTCGCCTTGGTATCGTGCTCGCCGGCGTAGGAGAACTTCTCGATCTTCAACACGGACCCGGCACGTACCGAGAGCAGGGTTCCGTCCGCCAGGCGCAGCTGTCCCAGCGCATTGGTGCCGGTCTTGATGACCTCACCCTCCCGCACCTCGCCGCCCTGCGTCGCCTCGCGCACGATCCCATGGCGATCGACCACCCGCACGTCGCCCACCGTCGCGATGACGCGTCCGGCAGGGGCCGTAGCGTCCGCGAACGCGCGCGGAGGCGCCAGGCACGCCGCCGCCAGCATGAGCAGCAGCGTGGACGTGCGGCGAAGGGTATCGAGGCTGGCAAGCGCGGCCATCAGAAGTCCTTGCGCAGGGTAAGCGAAGCGTCGGTGCGGTCGAATTCGTACAGCACGATGTTGCTCTTGTTCTTCATATACTGGAGCTGTCCGCGCAGCGACCAACCCGCGCCGAAAGACCACGTCAGCCCGACCGTGATGTCGCTCAGATCGTCTTCGCGGCGCACCCCGAAGGCGGCGTTCGTCGTCCGGTACTTGCCGCGCTGCGTCCCGGCCGAAAGAAAGCCCCCCATTCGGTCGCTAAACGCGTTCTGCAGCGACACTCGGATGCCGACGAACGGCTTGTCTCCGTCAGGCCTTCCGCCGACGTCATTCTCCTGGCCTCCGAGCAGCGTGAAGCCGACCGCGCCGCGGCCGCTGTTGATGCCCCGCTGCCAGCCTATCGCCGCGTTATACAGATTGAAATCATTGATCTTGAGGCCCTCCGGAACGAATCGAAACTGGGAATCGCCGAAGCTGAAACTCACCAGATCCTTGTTCGCGAGCAGGTGCCTGCCGTCCACCGTAATGCTCTTGGTGTCGCGCGTGGGGTCGCCGTCCAGCTCGTAGTGTCCGGCCCCCAGGCCGAATCGCACGCTCGTGCTTCCGGAGCTGTAGCCCATGCCGAGACGTCCTCCCGCATCTGCGAAATTGGCCGCATCGATATTGTTGTATGAGCGTCCCCGCACGTCGCCCCCCGCAAACAGGGAGATGCGGTCCGACAGAGCGTGCACGACCTCTCCTCCGAATGCGAGCGCGCCGTAGTGATCGCTTCGCTTCAGCGCGCTCGGGGGCAACACCAGGATGCTGCCGTCGACGAGAGGAATGTCGGCGACGCTGGTCGCCGACAGCGGATTGGAATCGTAGCCCGCGCTGGCTTCGATGTACCCGTAGCCGACGGTCTTGCGGGCCTCGAGCGACTGGCGTGCCGCCTGCTCGTAGGCCTGCGCCTGCTTGCGAATGTCGGGGGGCAGGTTCTGGAAGCGCAGCACCGTCTCGAAGATGGCGATCGCGCGCGCGTAGTCGTGCAGTTCGTAGTAGGCGCGGCCCATCTCCAGTCGCACGCCGACATAGTTCGGGGCAACCGCGAGTATGCGCTCGTAGATGAAGCTCGCCCGGCTCGGTTGCCCGCTCTCCAATGCCGATCGAGCGAGCAGATAATCGAACTTGAGGTCCCCCGCCTTCGTGTCCTCGAAGGGCTCGAGCAGCCGGTATGCGTCGGCAAACCGGCCCGCGCGCATCAGGGCCTCGGCTTGCCCGAGATCGGGTTCGGCCGACCACGCCAAGTTGAACGTCGTCGCCAGCGCGAACGACGCGAGCAGCATCGTCAGGCGCCGCAGCGCCACCCGCGTGACCCATCCACGATTCACGTACATCCCCCCTCCCGAATCTCCGGTCGCCCCGATGCGGCGACGCGCCGCGCCCCCCGCGTCCCGGCCGGGCCATCTTTGCTCGAAACACGATACCCCGAACATCGACCCGGCGACAATAGCGCCGCAGGACAGCAGGAAGGTAAAATTTCGTATCGAATCCGACCAATGGCGTCCGGAGGGCCGGGGTATAATGACGCCTGCTGAGGAGCGCTGCGATCCTCGCCCGGGGACCAGGCTCAGCTAAATCAAACCGCGCTCGCATCGGCAACGATGCGGGCGCTTTGCTTTTCTGGAGACCGGATATGAACGCGCCCAACCCGAAATTCACCGATTACAAGGTCGCCGACCTGAAACTGGCGGACTGGGGCCGCAAGGAGATCGCGATCGCAGAATCGGAGATGCCGGCGCTGATGGCGATCCGCAGGGAGTACGCCAAGGCACAGCCGCTCAAGGGCGCGCGCATCGCCGGCTCGCTGCACATGACGATCCAGACCGCGGTCCTGATCGAGACCTTGCGCGCGCTGGGGGCCGAGGTGCGCTGGGCCTCGTGCAACATCTTCTCGACCCAGGACCACGCCGCGGCGGCGATCGCCGCCGGCGGCACCCCGGTGTTCGCCTACAAGGGCGAGTCGCTCGACGAGTACTGGGAGTTCACCCACCGCATCTTCGAGTTCGACGGCGGCAAGGGCCCGAACATGATTCTCGACGACGGCGGCGACGCCACGCTGCTGG
>JBAUTW010000179.1:0-2194 GCA_049582365.1 Burkholderiales bacterium
CGCCGCCGGTGACCAGCAGCGCCTTGCTCATGGACCCTCCGCCACGCGCACCTGCGCGCGGGACAGGTTCTGCAGCATGCGGCGCCGGCGCACGATCGGCCACCAGTCGTACAGGAAAACCTGGATCGGGCGCCACATCGCAACCCAGCCGGCGATGATCAGCCCCTCGCGCAGGATCTCCATGCTCGGCCCGTCGCCGAGTCCGCTCGCCGCCTTGGCGCCGAGCGAGCACAGGGTGAGGAAGGCCAGCCCGACCAGGAGGCTCGTGCGTCCAAGGCGCAGCAGGCGCCTGAGCTCGCGCTCGGCGAGCTGCGCCTTGTCGCCGTAGAAATTGTGGATCGCGTCGGCGAGCAGCGCCGGGTCGCCCTCGGCGGGCTTCTTCTCGAGGTGGATCACGAGCAGGTAGCGGCTGCCCGCGGGGAACTCCTGGGCCCAGCTCTCGATGAACTCCTCCGCGTTGGGGTCGAGGTCGCGGTGGCGGAACGGCGTGGGGTCCATCGAGTTGAACAGCTGCCCGATCTCGCGCAGCCGCAGCGAGATCTGGTGCAGCGGCGCGGGGGAGGAGGATTTCATCCGCCGCCCTAGCCCGCCACCCGCACCACGACGAAGATGAACGCCGCGCCGAGCACGGTGAGCCCCATCAGCACCAGCGCGGCGGCGGGCTGCTTGCGCGAGTGCGCCTCGGGCAGGATGTCGGCGGTGCCGATGTAGAGCAGGAAGCCGGCGAAAAAACCCAGGAACAGCGCGAGCAGCCCCGGCGGCGCGCTGAACAGCAGCGTCGAGGCGGCGCCGAGCACCGGCGCGAGCGCGTCGAGCGCCAGCATCGCGAGCGCGCGTGGCGTGGGATTGCGGTGCACCAGCATCAGGCTGACGGTGTTCATGCCGTCGCAGAAATCGTGCCCGATCACCGCCAGCGCGACCGCGACGCCTACCGCCGGCCCGGCCTGGAACGCAAGGCCGATGCCGACCCCGTCCATGAAGCTGTGCCCGGCGAGCGCCAGCGCCGAGTAAACGCCGACCTCGGGGTGGTGGTGCTCGGCGTAGTCGTGCTCGTGCGTGTGGTGCACCAGGACGAACTTCTCCAGCCCGTGGAACAGCAGGTAGCCCGCCACCAGCGCGACCATCGCGCCCGCGGCGTCGGCGCCGTGCGAGCGCGCCAGGTCGAAGATTTCGGGCAGGATGTCGAACGCGACCACGCCCAGCAGCACGCCGGCGGTGAAGGAGAGGACGTAGTGCAGGCGGTCGCGGAACTTGAGCGCGAACAGCCCGCCGATCAGGGTCGAGCAGAAGGTCGCCAGCGCGAGCAGGACAACGGTCATCGCCGCTGCCGTCAGCGCAGCAGCTCGTAGGGGCCGCCGGCCTCGATCGCGCGCCGGTAGGCGGGGCGCGCGTGGATGCGCTCCAGGAAGCCCATCAGCTTAGGCCGGCTCGCGTCGAGGCCGCCGCGCGCCGCGGCGGCCTCGAGCGGGAAGCTCATCTGAATGTCGGCCGCGCTGAACTCGCTGCCGGCGAACCAGGGCCGGTCCTTCAGCTCGCCTGCCATGAAATCCAGCTGTCGCGCGATGTTGGGCTCGACGAAGGTGTCGAGCACGCGGCGCGCGATGCCGCGCGCGACTGGGCGCGCGAAGAACGGCATCGGCCCGCTCTCGAGGCGCTTGAACACCAGCTTCATCAAGAGCGGCGGCATCGCCGAGCCCTCGGCGTAGTGCATCCAGTAGGTGTAGCGCAGGCGCTCGGGCGTGCCGGCCGCTGGCACGAGCCTGCCCTCGCCGTAGCGCTGCGCGAGGTACTCCAGGATCGCGCCCGACTCCGCCAGCTTGAGCTCGCCGTCCTCGATCACCGGCGACTTGCCGAGCGGGTGCACCGCGCGCAGCTCGGGCGGCGCGAGCATCGTCTTCGGGTCGCGCTGGTAGCGCTTGACCTGGTAGGGCAGCCCCAGTTCCTCGAGCAGCCACAGCACGCGCTGCGAGCGCGAGTTGTTCAGGTGGTGGACGACGATTGTCACGTGGGGATGGGCAAAACGCGGCGTTTGATTATAGACTAGCCTTCATGCCCGCTTCGGCCGCCCGGCGCTCGCTCGAAGTCGTTCCCGCCTCGACGCTCGGGGCCGAGGTGCGCGGCGTCGACTTGGCGCAGGCGGGCGCGGCCGAGATCGAGGCCATCAAGCGCGCTTGGTACGAGCACGACCTGCTCG
>JBAUTW010000180.1:0-3629 GCA_049582365.1 Burkholderiales bacterium
GTCGGCGCGTTCCTCGAAGTGGCGCCGGTTGCCGAGCTGGGTCAGCGGGTCCTTCAGCGCCTGCGCGCGCAGCTCGCGCTGGGCGAGAAACAGGCGCCGGATCACGCGGTCGAGCTCGTACATCGAGAAGGCGACGATGGCGCAGGCCGGCCACACCAGCACGTTGAACGCCAGCAGCGGAAAGCCCGGCGCCATGCCGAGCGCCGCCTGCAGGTTCGGCACCAGGCCGATCAGCACCAGCACCGGCAGCACCTCCGTCAGCGTGAACGGCATCACCATCAGCGGCGTGAGCAGGTAGATGTACAGGTAGCCGGGAAAGCCGACGCCGTAGCCGCCCGCGAGGCGGCCCCAGATGACGAGCAGCGCGAACTCGATCACCACGATGGCGCAGTAACCGGCGAGCAGCGCCAGGCCACGGTGCAGGCGCAGCGCCAGCGCCGCGACGTAGGCCAGCACCCCGGCCGCCATCACGAAGCGGTATTTCAAGGTGCCCTGGGCGCCGGCCGGGTCGCTGATCAGGTCGCGCGCCCACAGGCCCAGCGTCAGCAGCGCGCCGGCGATGCCCACCCGCAGCGAGAAGCCGCGGTACTCGGCGTAGCGCGCCTCGCGGTAGGCTTGCTCGATCTCGGGCGCAAAGCGGCGCATGGGGTCAAGTTATCCCGTTGTCCGGAAAACGCGTTTGATCCATGTCAGCCCGCTGGGTCATAATGTGTCATGCACGCGAGCGACGCCCTGCAACTCGCGCGAGCCCAGTTCGGGCTCAACATCGGCTTCCACATCCTGTTCCCCAGCATCACCATAGGCCTGGCGTGGCTATTGGTCTATTTCCGCGCGCGCTACGCGCGCACCGGCGACGCGGCCTGGCTCGCCACCTACAAGCGCTGGACCAAGGTGTTCGCGCTCACCTTCGCCATGGGGGCGGTGAGCGGAGTCGTGATGTCGTTCCAGTTCGGCACCAACTGGCCCGGCTACATGAACCACGTCGGCAACGTCGCCGGCCCGCTGCTCGCCTACGAGGTGCTGACCGCGTTCTTCCTCGAGGCGACCTTCCTCGGCGTAATGCTGTTCGGCATGAACCGCGTGCCGGGCTGGGTGCACATGACTTCGGCGGTGCTGGTGGCGTTCGGCACCACGTTGTCGGCGTTCTGGATCCTGGCGCTCGACTCCTGGATGCAGACCCCGGCGGGCTGGGCCTGGACGCCCGCCGGCAAGCTGATCGCCGCCGACTGGCTGGCGGTGATCTTCAATCCCTCGTTTCCCTACCGCTTCGTGCACATGACGCTCGCTTCGGGCCTGACCGCGGCGTTCGTGGTCGCCGGGCTGTCGGCCTGGCGCCTGCTCAAGGCGCCGACGGACGGCGCGGCGGCGCGCACGCTGCGCACGGGAATCGTGATCGCGGCGGTGCTCGCCCCGCTGCAGATCGTCGCCGGCGACCAGCACGGCCTCAACACGCTCGAGTACCAGCCCGAGAAGATCGCCGCGATCGAGGCGATCTGGCAAGGCGGGCGCGGCCTGCCGCTCGAGCTGTTCGCGATCCCGAACCAGGCCACCAAGCATAACGATTGGGCGATCTCGATCCCCAGGGGCGCGAGCCTGATCCTCACCCACGATCCGAACGGCGGGGTCGAGGGGCTGGATGCGTTCGGCGACGACATCCCGCCGGTGGCGCCGGTGTTCTTCGCCTTCCGCATCATGGTGGCGCTGGGCTTCGCGATGCTGCTGCTTTCCTGGCTCGGCGCCTGGCTGACGCGCCGCGGCGCGGGGGCGCCGCGCTGGCTGCTGTGGACCTTCGCCGGCGCGACCTTCATCGGCTGGGGCGCGACGCTCGCGGGCTGGATCGTGACCGAGATGGGGCGCCAGCCCTGGCTGGTGACCGGGCTGCTGCGCACCAAGGACGCGGTGGGCGCGATCTCGGGCGCCGAGCTCGGCGCGAGTCTCACCGGCTACGTCATCACTTACGCGCTGATGCTGCTCGCCTACATCGTGGTGCTCACGCACCTCGCGGGCGAAGGCGACGGAGCAGGCACGTGAGCCTCGACCTGCCGCTGGTGTTCACTGCGCTGATGGGCGTGGCGATCCTGGCCTACGTGGTGCTCGACGGCTACGACCTCGGCGTCGGCATGCTGCTGCCGGCCGCGAGCGACCAGGAGCAGGCGCTGATGGTGGCCTCGATCGGCCCGTTCTGGGACGCCAACGAGACCTGGCTGGTGCTCGGCATCGGCCTGCTGCTGGTGGCGTTCCCGCTCGCGCACGGCGTGATCCTGGGCGAGCTCTACCTGCCGGTGGCGGCGATGCTGATCGGCCTGATGCTGCGCGGCGTGGCGTTCGAGTTCCGCATCAAGGCGCTCGGCTGGCACCGCGAGCTGTGGAACTGGCTGTTCTGGTTCGGCTCCTTCCTCGCCTCGCTGGCGCAGGGCTTCATGCTCGGGCGCACCATCACCGGCTACCAGAGCGGCTTCGGCTTCTGGCTTTTCTCGCTCGTGGTCGCGGGCGGCCTGTGCGGCGGCTACATGCTGCTCGGCGCGACCTGGCTCATCCTGCGCACCGAGGGCGCGCTGCAGCAAAAGGCGATCGGCTGGGCGCGCTGGGGCCTGGCCTGGGTGGCGCTCGGCGTCGCGCTGGTGAGCCTCGCCACGCCGCTGGCGAGCGAGACGGTGCGCCTGAAGTGGTTCGACTTCCCGCGCACGCTCGGCCTGATGCTGCTGCCGCTCGCCACCGCGGCGAGCGGCGTGTGGGTCTGGAAGAGCCTCGGGCGCTCCGACTGGAAGCCCTTCGCCGGCACGGTGGCGATCTTCGTGCTCGCCTTCGCCGGCCTCGCCTACAGCCTGTTTCCCTACCTGGTGATCGACCGCATCACGATCTGGCAGGCGGCGGCGGACCCCTCCGCGCTCAGGTTCATGCTCTACGGCGCGGTCCTGGTGCTGCCGTTCATCGCCGGCTACACCGTATTCTCCTACCGCGTGTTCCGCGGCAAGGCGCGCGCCGGAACGTACGAGCATTAGGAGATCCCGTGGCGCTTCGCGAAGACTTCGAGAACACGGTGATCCGCGCCAGACGGCGCCGCGCGCACAAAAACAAGCTGCGCCTGTTCGCGGGCGGCATCGCGCTCGCCTTCTATCTGGAAAGCTTCTTCGCCTTCCTCGACCCCGGCGGCCTGCATACGGCGTACCTCGACTGGCTGCTGCGCCTCGGCACCCAGCTCATCGGCCCGCTCGGCGACGGCATCCTGCTGTTCGCGGTGGGCACCGTGCTGCTGATCGCCGCGCTGATCCTCTAGCCCCGGGCGGCGCTAGAGATCGTCGCACAGCAGGCGGTAGCCGACCCCGGTGTCGGTGAGCAGGTATTTCGGCTGCACCGGATCGGCCTCGAGCTTGTCGCGCAGCTGCTTCATGTAGATGCGCAGGTAATGCGCGTGCTCCGCATGCGAGGGGCCCCAGACTTCGCGCAGCAGCTGGCGGTGCGTCACCACCAGCCCGAGGTGCTGCGCGAGGCAGGCGAGCAGCCGGAATTCGATCGGCGTGAGGTGCACGTCGGCGCCCGAGCGCGTGACGCGGCGCCGTTCGAGATCGAGCTCGACCTCGCCGAAGCGCAGCGGCGCGCCGCCCTGCGCGCGGCGCGCCGCGTGACGC
>JBAUTW010000181.1:0-2776 GCA_049582365.1 Burkholderiales bacterium
CGCGCCGCACGGCCGCGCGCACACGCGACGGCGCGGTGCCGCCGATATGGTTGCGGCTCGCCACCGAGCCTTCGGGCGTGAGGAAGCGGTACACGTCGCGGCCGATGTTCCGCGAGTAACGCTGCAAGGCCTTCAGCGGCAGCGCCGAGAGGTCGCGGCCGCTCGCCTCGGCCTCGCGCACCGCGCGCGCGACCGCCTCGTGCGCGTCGCGAAAGGGCACCCCTTTGCGCACCAGGTAGTCGGCCAGGTCGGTCGCGGTCGAAAAGCCCTGCAGGGTCGCCTCGCGCATCGCATCGGGCGCGGGCTCGAGCCCCGCAACCAGGTCGCCGAACACCGCGAGCGAGTCCTTCAGGGTGTCGACCGTGTCGAACAACGGCTCCTTGTCTTCCTGGTTGTCCTTGTTGTAGGCCAGCGGCTGCCCCTTCATCAGCGCGAGCAGTGCGACCAGGTGCCCGAACACGCGACCGCTCTTGCCGCGCACCAGCTCCGGCACATCCGGGTTCTTCTTCTGGGGCATGATCGACGAGCCGGTGCAGAACCGGTCGGGCAGGCGCACGAAGCCGAACCGGGGGCTCGCCCACAGCACCAGCTCCTCGGCGAAGCGCGACAGGTGCATCATCACCAGCGAGGCGCAGGCAGCGAATTCGATCGCGAAATCCCGGTCCGATACCGCGTCGAGCGAGTTCTCGCACACCCCGTCGAAGCCGAGCTCGCGCGCCACGCGCGCACGATCGATCGGGAACGTGGTGCCGGCGAGGGCCGCGGCGCCGAGCGGCAGCCGGTTGAGACGGCGCCGGCAGTCGGCGAGCCGGTCGCGGTCGCGCTCGAACATTTCGAAGTAGGCCAGCAGGTGGTGGCCGAAGGTCACCGGCTGCGCGACCTGAAGATGCGTGAAGCCCGGCATCACCACGGCGGCGTGGCGCGCAGCCTGATCGACCAGGGCGCGCTCGAGCCTTGCGAGCTGCCGGTCGATCGCATCGATTTCGGCGCGCAGCCATAGCCGGACGTCGGTTGCGACCTGGTCGTTGCGCGAGCGCGCGGTATGAAGGCGCTTGCCGGCGTCGCCTACCAGCGCGGTGAGGCGGCGCTCGATGTTCAGATGCACGTCCTCGGCCTCGAGCGACCACTCGAAGGTCCCGGATTCGATCTCGCGCCGTACTTTGGCCAGGCCGCGCTCGATTGCGGCCAGGTCGGACCGGGCAATGATGCCGCGCGCCGCGAGCATGCGGGCATGGGCGAGCGAACCGTCCATGTCATAGGGCGCCAGGCGCTGGTCGAAGGACACCGACGCGGTGAAGCGCTTGACGAGCTCGTCCACCGGCTCGGCGAAGCGGCCCGACCACGGCTTCGCCGAAGCCGTGGCACGGCCTTTCTTATTGCGGCGGGCTCGAGGCGGCCGCTTGGAGGCGGGTGGGGCCATGGGGCATACTGGGATCACGCGGCGCGGCGATGGCAAGTATAAGACAAAACGTTTACCCGGACGCCCTTCCCGACTTTCGCAACCAGGGGGTCATCGCGCGCGTTCTGGTCGGGGTGAACCTGCTCGCGCTTGCCGCGGCGCTCTACTCGGTGTCGTCCTGGCCACAGGTCATCGAACAGTTCATCGCCGCGGCCGCCTTCTTCGAGCCGCTGCTGCTGGCGAGCGTGGTGCTGCTGTATGCCTTCGCGCCGCTGCTCGCCCGCCTGCCGTACTGGCCCGGCTGCGCCGCCGTGCTCGGGCTGGTGCTGCTGCTCGCGTCGGTATCGCACCTGTGGTGGCTGGGCGCCGCCGGCGTGCTGCGCACCCTCGTTCTGGCCGCGCTGGTGGCGACGTCGCTGCTTGGCTACCTGCGCCTGCTCGCCAAGGCCTATTCGCCTGCGCTGGCGGAGGCGAGGCTGCAGGCGCTGCAGGCGCGCATCAGGCCCCACTTCCTGTTCAACAGCCTGAACGCGGTGCTGGCCCTGATGCGGCGCGATCCCAAGCGCGCCGAGCGCACGCTCGAGGATCTCGCCGACCTGTTCCGCACCCTGATGTCCGACGGTCGCCAGTTCGTGCGCCTGGCCGACGAGATTGCGCTGCTCGAGCGCTACGCCAGCATCGAGCAGTTGCGGCTGGGCGACCGCCTGCGCGTGGTGTGGGAGCTGGACGGCGCCCCTCCCGACGCCCTGCTGCCGCCGCTGCTGCTGCAGCCGCTGCTTGAAAACGCGATCTACCACGGCGTCGAGCCGGACACGGGCACTGGCGAGGTGCTGGTGCGCATCGAGCAGCGCGGCCAGCGCGTGCTGGCACGAGTCGAAAATCCCTACCATCCCGAGCACCAGCACCGCGCGGGCAACCGCATGGCGCTGGCGAATATCCGTGAGCGGCTGCAGCTGTTCTTCGACGCCGAGGCGCGCGTCGAGACCGGGGTGAAGGACGCGCGCTACGTGGTGCAGATCGAAATGCCCTACCGCTCGCGCCAGGGGGGGCGTGGATGAGCGCGCTCACCGTATTCATCGCGGACGACGAGACGCCGGCGCGCGAGCGCCTGCGCGAGCTGCTGGGCGACATCGCGCAGGAGATCCCCACGCTGGTGGTGGGCGAGGCGCGCAACGGCCTCGAGGCGGTCGACCTGGTTCCCGAATGCGGCGCCCGGGTGGTGCTGCTCGACATCCAGATGCCCGGGCTGGGCGGGCTCGAGGTTGCGCGTCACCTCGCGCGCCTGCCGCAGCCGCCCGCAGTCGTATTCGTCACGGCGCACGACCGCCACGCGGTCGAGGCCTTCGAGCTGAACGCACTCGATTACCTGCTCAAGCC
>JBAUTW010000182.1:0-4479 GCA_049582365.1 Burkholderiales bacterium
GGAAAGCGGCGCGCAGCGCGGGGTAGGCCGGCACCAGCAGGCGCACTTGCACGCCCGCGGAGGCGAGCGCCGACGGCAGGCCCTGCGCCACTTCTCCCAGACCCCCGGTCTTGACCCACGGCGCGACCTCGGGCGTGACGAACAGCACCCGCAACGCAGCGTCTACAGCCACACCATCATTCCCATCTCGAAGGGGTGCGTGAGCAGCTCGTGGGAAGGGTAGGCGCGCACGCGATACTCGATGCGGCCGGCGATCGGCGGCGCGAACTCGAGCGCGTACAGGTGCTCGCCGGTGTCGGGCAACGGGCGCTGGTAGGCCAGGCGCTCGCGCCGCGTGCTCTGCGAGGCGCGCTCGTTGCCCGGACGCCCGAGCATGACTTCGAGCGCGACGTCGTCCGGCGCGAGACCGTTGAGGCGGACTGCGACCTCGATGCGCAGCTTGCCGCCGTAGTCGATGCGCCGCGTCGGCTCGTCCACCCGGCGCAGGCTTACTCCACTCCAGCCCGCGCGCAGTTTCGCCTTCCACAGCGCGAGGCGCCGCGCGGCGGCGAAATCCTGCTCGGCGTAGCGGCGCCACTGGCGCATGGCAGGTCGGTAGACGCCGTCGACGTACTCGCTCAGCATGCGCATCGAGGAAAAGCGCGGCACCAGCGAGGCGATCGATTCCTTGGCCAGCGCGACCCAGGCGGGCGAGTAGCCCGCCGGAGTGGTGGCGTAGTAGAGCGGGATCACCTGGTCCTGCAGCAGCTCGTACAGCGTGCGCGCCTCTTCCTCGTCACGGCGCGCGGCGTCGAGCGTGTCCGAGGCAGGCTTGATCGCCCAGCCGTTCTTGCCGTTGTAGCCCTCGCCCCACCAGCCGTCGAGCACCGACAGGTTGGGCACGCCGTTGATGCCGGCCTTGATGCCCGAGGTGCCGCAGGCCTCGAGCGGGTAGACCGGGTTGTTGAGCCAGACGTCGACTCCCGATACCAAGCGCCGCGCAAGGCGAAGGTCATAGCCCTCGACCAGCAGGATCCTGGATTCGAACTCCGGCATCTGCGCCACCTCGGCGATGCGGCGGATCAGCTCCTGGCCCGGCTGGTCGGCGGGATGCGCCTTGCCCGCGAACACGAACACCACCGGGCGCTTCGGGTCGCTGACGATCTCGCGCAGCCAGTCGAGCCGGTTGAACAGCAGCGTGGCGCGCTTGTAAGTCGCGAAACGGCGCGCGAAGCCGATGGTCAGCACCGTCGGGTTGGCCGGGTCGGCGAACCTGAGCATGCGGTCCAGGTGCGCCTCCGAGCCCTGGTTGCGCGCGTGCTGCGCGCGGATGCGGTGGCACACGAGGTGCAGCATCTCCGCCTTCAGGGACTGGTGAACATTCCACAGCTGCGCATCGGGCACCTGCTGCACTCCCTGCCAGCCATCGTTGTCCTGCAGCCGCTGGCCCCAGCCGGGCCCGAGGTGATCGTCGAATACCCGATGCCAGGCTTCCGCGAGGAAGGTCGGCACGTGCACGCCGTTGGTGATGTAGGTGAGCGGGTTCTCGTCGGGGTCGATCTGGGGCCAAAGCTCGGCGCAGATGCTGGCGGAGACGCGGCCGTGAATGCGCGACACGCCGTTCTGGTGGCGCGAGGCGCGCACCGCGAGCGCGGTCATGTTGAAGTCGCGCGTCGAGGGCGAGTATCCGAGCGCGATTGCAGCGTCCATGTTGCCGTTGAGCTCCGGGCACGCGGTCTCGAGGTACTTGCGCACCAGCGCTTCCGGAAAGTGATCGTGGCCGGCCGCGACCGGCGTGTGGGTGGTGAAGACGGTGTTGGCGGCGACCGCTTCCAGCGCCGTATCGAAATCGAGCCCGCCGATCATCAGCACGCGCATGCGCTCGTAGGCGGCGAACGCCGGATGGCCCTCGTTCAGGTGCCAGGCGTCGGGTTTGACGCCGAGCGCGGCCAGGGCGCGCGCGCCGCCCACGCCGAGCATCAGTTCCTGCTCGAGCCGGGTCTCGAGGTTGCCGATGTAGAGCTGGTGGGCGATGCCGCGATCGTGCGGCGCGTTTTCGGACAGGTCGGTATCCAGCAGGCAGAGCGAGACGTGGCCGACCCGCGCGCGCCAGACCTTGAGCTGAACCCGGCGCCCCGGCAGGTCGATCGGGATGAGCAGCTCGCTGCCGTCGTTGCGCAATGCCGGCTCGACCGGCAGCAGGTCGAACTCGGTGTCGGCGTTGATCGCGTGCTGGCGGCCTTCGCCGTCTATCGTCTGCTGGAAATAGCCCTGGCGGTAGAGCAGCCCGACGCCGACGAACGGCAGCCTGAGGTCGCTCGCGGTCTTGGTGTGGTCGCCGGCCAGGATGCCCAGGCCGCCGGAATAGATCGGCAAGCTCTCGTGCAGCCCGAACTCGGCGCAGAAGTAGGCAACGACATCCTCGCGCTGCAAGTGGGCGCCGTGCTCACCCTTGGTCGGTGCCTCATGGTAGCTGTCGTACTCGGAAAGTACGCTGTGGAAGCTGTTGAGGAACACCGGGTCCTCGGCGGCCTCGTCCAGTCGCTGCTGGTCGACGTTGCGCAGGAAAGCCTTGGGGCTGTGGCCGACGATCTGCCACAGCGAGCGGTCGAGCCGCGCGAACAGCGTGCGCGTCGGCCGGTCCCAGCTGTACCAAAGATTGTTGGCAAGCTCTTCCAGCCGCTGCAGGCGTTGCGGCAGCTTCGGGCGAACGTCCAGGCGATAGGGAGTGCCACGCAAGTTGGCGGCGATTTTACCACCGCGGGCACGCTGCGCTCAGCGCACGTGGTTCACTTTCTGGCCCAGCATGTCCGGCGTGACGAGGGTGAGCCCGTGCTCGGTCACGGTGAAGCGCTTGCGGTCCTCCTCGTGGTCGAGCCCGAGGACCATGCCCTCGGCGATGCGGCAGCCGCGGTCCAGGATCGCGCGCTTGACCACCGCGTTGGCGGCGATTTCGACGTCCGGCAGCACCACCGAGTCCTCGACCCGGGCGTTGTTCTCGACTCGCACGTTTGAGAAGAGCAGGGATCGGCGCACGGTGGCGCCGCTGATGATGCAGCCGCCGGAAACCATCGAGTCGACCGCCATGCCGCGGCGTCCGTCCTGGTCGAAGACGAATTTCGCGGGCGGAACCTGCTCCTGGAAGGTCCAGATCGGCCACTCGGTGTCGTACATGTTCAGCTCCGGGGTGACCCTGAGCAGCTCCATGTTGGCCTCGTAGTAGGCATCGAGCGTGCCGACGTCGCGCCAGTACGGCGTGTCGCCGCTCATGCCGACGCAGCTGTCGGCGAAGCGGTGGGCGTGGACGCGGTAGCGCGGCAGCACGTAGGGAATGACGTCCTTGCCGAAGTCATGGCTCGACTTCTTCAGGTCGGCGTCGCGCGCGACCTGCTCGAACAGGAAGCCGGCGTTGAACACGTATACGCCCATGTTGGCGAGGAAGCGGTCCGTCGAGCCCGGCATCGGATCCGCACGCTCGGGCTTTTCGACGAAGTTGACCACGCGGCCGTTCGCGTCGACGTTCATCACGCCGAAGCTCTTCGAGTCGCGCAGCGGCACCTCGACGCAGGCGGCGGTCATGTCGGCGCCGCTCGAGGCGTGCTGGGCGAGCAGCTTGCCGTAGTCCATCTTGTAGACGTGGTCGCCCGAAAGCACCAGCACGTAGGCGCAGCCGTCGGAGCGCAGGATGTCGAGGTTCTGGTAGACCGCGTCCGCCGTGCCGCCGTACCAGCGCTCCGCGACCTGCTGCTGGGCCGGCAGGATGTCGATCGATTCGCGGATGCGCCCGTCGAGAAAACTCCAGCCGCGCTGCAAGTGGCGGATCAGGCTCTGCGCCTTGTACTGCGTGGCGACGCCGATGCGGCGCACGCCGGAGTTGACGCAATTCGAGAGCGTGAAGTCGATGATGCGGAATTTGCCGCCGAACGGCACCGCGGGTTTGGCGCGCCAGTCGGTCAGCGCCTGCAGGCGCGCGCCGCGCCCGCCGGCGAGGATCAGCGCGTAGGTCTCCTTGGTGAGATGGCTGACGTAGCGCGAGACGGCCCTCTGGTTCGAATCCACGCGATCTCTCCCGTCAGGAAGTTGTACGAATGGCGCGTGCAGCGCAGGTTCATTGTCGCCGCGACCGCGCCGTCGCGCTTGACGCAGGTCAAAGGCGTCAGCCGGTCACGGTCTCCCTGAACCTGCGACCTCCACCCGGCTTGATCCGCAGTGTGGCGACCTCGAGAATCATCGTGCGCTCCCGCCTTGCTGCGGTGTAGCTTACACCTGCCGGCAATGGGAATTACGAGCTTGCGGAACGATAGCCGCGCAATCGCTGTCCGTGGAGAGACATGACGGAAAGCACGCCGATCGAGGATTACGCGCTGTTGGGCGATACGAACACCGCCGCGCTGGTGAGCCGCAGCGGGTCGCTCGACTGGCTGTGCGCGCCGCGCTTCGACTCCCCCGCCTGCTTCGCCGCGCTGCTCGGCCGCCCCGAGCACGGGCGCTGGCTGATCG
>JBAUTW010000183.1:0-8054 GCA_049582365.1 Burkholderiales bacterium
GTCTGGCGCAGGCGCTCGATGATGCGGTTCGAGCGCGCAACGTCCTCGTCGCCGACCCAGTCGGGGTAGCCGCAGCCGCAGCCCGCGCCCTCGGCAGGACTGGCCAGCTCGGTCTCGACGTTGCCGCGCGTGGCGCTATGCTCGAGCACGCTGCGGTTCACGCGCAGGAAGTCTGCGGCGTCGACGTCGAACCAGTGAAAGTCGCCGTTGAACACGAGCGCTTTGCGCCCCGGCTCGCGCCGGTACAGTTCCAGCAGGCGCTCGAGCGCGAACACGTTGCCGTAGAGACCGCCAGCGACCCACAGCGTATCGACCCGCAGTGCAGCCGGCGCGGCCAGCGCCCGCGCGCCGTAACGGTATCCGACCGGACAGGTCCTCCCCGGCCGCGGCTCAGTCATGCAGCGCGCCACCGCACGACGAGCCCTGCCCCGCGGTGCAGCCGTAGCAATGGTCGCGCACCGCGATCGGGCCGCCGCGCAGATCTCTCCCGATCAGGTCCGAAAGCTGGGGCCGCGCTTTTCCCTTCAGGCCGAGCGGCAGGTCCAGCATCTGGTTGAAATCGCAGTCGTAGACCTGACCGCGCCAGTCGACCGAGATCAGCGTACGGCACATGACGGACTCGAGGTTTTCGCTGCGGTGCGCGCCGTGCAGCAGCGTCATGTAGTCGTTGAATTGGCCCTTCGACACCAGCGTCGAGCCGAAGCGCTGAATCGGCATGTTGGCGAGCACGTAAAGGCGGGTGAACACGATTCCGTATCGCTCGCCCAGTTCGCGCCGGTAGTCGGCCTCGAGCTGCCCCTGGGGCGGCGGCAGCACCGCGCCCTGGGGGTTGTAGACCAGGCTAAGGTCCAGGCCGCTGCCGCTCCTGCCGTAGCCGAGCGTATTCAGGCGCGCGAGCGCGCGCAGGCTGCGCTCGAACACGCCGCTGCCGCGCTGCCGGTCGACGTTGGCCTCCTGGTAGCAGGGCAGCGACGCGATCACCTCGACGCGCTGGCCGGCGAGGAACTCGGCCAGGCCCTCCTGGCCCGACTCCTCGAGGATAGTGAGGTTGCAGCGGTCCATCACATGCACTCCGAGTTCGCGCGCGCGCAGCACCAGCTCGCGGAAATGCGGATTGAGTTCGGGCGCGCCGCCGGTCAGGTCGAGCTTCTTGACCCCGGCGACCTCGATGTAAGCAAGCACGTCGGTGATCGTCTCCGCGGACATCTGCTCGCTGCGGTTCGGGCCGGCGTTGACGTGGCAGTGCAGACAGCTCTGGTTGCAGCGGTAGCCCAGGTTCACCTGGAGCGTCTCGAGCCGCCCGCGCCGGATCGCGGGGAACCCGTAGCGCCGCATGAGGGGGAGGGTAGCGTGCATCGTGGCGTCCTTGTCGGTGTCGCTCAGATTGAGTCGCGCGAACGCGCCCGACCTTACAGCTCCGCCCCGCCCCGGGGCCCGCTCACAGCGTGTCGATGCTGCGCTGCGACTTTTCGTCCAGCAGCTCGAGCAGGCGCATGCTGGTCGCACGCAGCCGCTGCGACAGCATAAGTACCAGTTCCATCAGGATCTTGGCTCCCAGCATCGGCTGCTCGACGATGATGCGCGCCAGGCGCTCGCGGTCGAGCACCGCGATGAGGGTCGGCTCGATCGCCATGCAGGTCGCGAAGCGCGGCTCGCCGTCGATCATCGACATCTCGCCCAGCGTGCGGCCGGCCTCGACCTCCGAGATCACCTGCGGCGTGTTCCAGCGGTCGCGCTTCTGCACTTCGACCCTGCCCTCGATGATCATCAGCATGAAGTCGCCGCCCTCGCCCTCGCGCATGATCTCGATGCCGGGCTCGGCGCGGTAGACGTCCATGAAATGCGCCAGCAGCCGCACTTCGCCGGGGGAGAAATTCTCCAGCAGCCGGCAGCGGGGGATGAGGGCGTGGATCCGGTCGGCGAACTTGGATGCGTCGCCCAGCGGCTCGAGATGCGCGAGCAGCTGGGAGCGATCCGCGGTGTCGACGGGGCCGGCCATCGGCCCATTATGCCGAAAAGCTCAGGCGATGAGCCACAACACCGTGACCAGCCAGCCCACCACCGCGGCCGTGAGCGCCGGGTCGCGCAGCAGCTCGGACGAGGGATCGCCGCCGCCGCCGCGGTAGCGCAGGCGGAAAAGGTAACGCAACGTGCCGAGCAGCACCCAGGGCACGGTCAACACGAGGCGGCCGGTGCCGTGCAGCTCGGCCGTTTCCGGCGCCAGGGTATAGAACACGTAGGCGACGATCATTCCGATCGCGCACAGCGTTATCGCACCGTCCAGAAAACGGCGGCTGTAGGCGGCCAGCACCGCGCGATGCCGGCCGGCGCCGCCGGCCAGCCGCTCGAGCTCTGCGCGGCGCTTGGCGAAGCCGAGAAAGAGGGTAAGCAGCAAGCCGCAGGCAAGCAGCCAGGTCGAGGGCACGATGCCGATGCCCGACGTTCCGGCGAGCAGCCGAAGCATGAAACCTGCTGCGAGCGCCAGCACGTCGATCACCGGCACGTGCTTCAAGCCGAGCGTGTAGGCGGCATTCAGGGCCAGGTAGCCGGCCACCGCGGCTGCCACGCCCCAGGTGGTGAGTGATGCGAGCGCGAGCCCCGCCAGCGCGAACAGCACGGCGAGCGTGAGGGCCTCGGCGACGCTGACCGCGCCCCGTGCAACCGGGCGCGTGCGCTTGTCCGGGTGGCCGCGGTCCTGCTCGGCGTCGATGCAATCGTTGAACGCGTACACCGCGCTCGAGGCCAGGCAGAAGGCGACGAAGGCCGACAGCGCGAGTGCGACCGTGTGCGGGTCCTCCCAGCCGTGCCCGAAGATCACACCGGCAAGCACGAATCCGTTCTTGACCCACTGCTGCGGCCGCAGAAGGCGCACCAGGTCGCGCGCGCGCAGCACGTTCAGTTCCTCCAGCCGCAGTCGCCGCTGCCGAAGTAGCGCTCGCAGAAGTAGCAGCGCCCCGGCGGCAGCCAGCCCGGCCGGCGGTAGTAGTGGTCGCGCACGTACGTCAACACGCCGTCGTGGTACGCGCGGTAGTCGAAGCCCTGGCCGAGCACCGCGTAGAACGTGACACCCCTGACCAGGAACGCGTGCACCTGCACGCTGCGGAAGTACGGCCGGTACTCGTGCATTGGAGGCGGCGAGGGCCGCAGCACGAGGATGTCGGCACCGTCGAGCCCGCGGAAGTCGGTCAGGATGTCGTCGTGGCGCGCGTGCGACGAGCCCGGGCCGAACACGATCACCCGGCGGCCCGCGTAGTACTCGTAGCTCGCGGCCGCCGCGTAGCTGCTGGCCGCGAGCTGGTAGCGCCCTTCATACGGTGCGATCTGCTTCAGCACTCCGCGCGTGTCGGCGAATGCGACGATGCGCGGATACATGCGCGTCCAGCCCTGCCAGGACTGCATCGGCAGGCTGGCCACCACCACGATTGCGAGCGCGTGCAGCGCCGCGAACCAGGCGAAGAAGCGCGCGCTCGAGCCCAGCGCCCTGCGCCCGGGCAGCAGCGCGAGGCTCGCGATCAGCGGCGGCAGGAACGACAGCAGCCAGTGCAGGCCCACCTCCTTGCGCAGCGAGACCAGGATGAAGAACGCCAGCGGAACGGCCCAGGCAAGCAGCAGCGCCCGCCCCTGAGGCAGCGCCGCGCTCGCGCGCAGCTGCGCGCGCTCCTTCCATGCCCAGTAAAGAAGGGGCGCGGCGAGGTAGGCGAGCGACAGCGCGTAGAGCGCGGGCGTGACGAGCGACCAGGCGGCGTCGGACTGCCGGTTGACCGCGTTGAACATCAGGTTGCACCAGCAGGCTTGGTAGTTCCAGTACAGGTTCTCGAGCGCGAACGGCAGCGCTCCGAGAAAGACCCAAAGCGGGCCCGACCAGCGCCGCGCCGCGCCCGGCGAGGCCAGCGCCCAGGCGAAATAGCCCAGCCCGAGCAGCACCGCAAAATATTTCGACAGGAAAGCGAGACCGAGGAACACGCCCGCTGCGAGAAAGACCCAGGCCGATCCGCGCTGCGCCGCGCGCGCAAAGAAAAGCACCGACAGCGTCGAGAAGAAGATCAACGGCGTGTCGGTCGTGATCAGGACGTTGACGAAGTTCAGCGGCACCAGCAGCACGCACAGCGCGGCGAGGTTGGCGCTGTCCTCGTCGCGGCCGAACCAGCCGCGCAGCGCCGTGCGCAGTATCAGCGCCAGCGCGGGCGGCAGCAGCGTCACCGGCAGGCGCAGCGCCCACTCGGCGTCCGACCAGCGCAGGATCAGCGCAAGCAGCCAGCCGACCATCGGCGGATGGTCGTAGAAGCCGAGGTCCGGATGGCGGCCCCACAGCACGAAGTACGCCTCGTCGCCGCTCAGAGGCAGCACGGCCGAGAGCCAGAAGCGCAACGCGAGCGTGGCGACGAGCGCGATGCCGAGCCAGCGTCGGGTAATGAGAGGCATCTGGGAAGTCGGGCGCACGCGGAAAGCGGCGATTATAGTCGCCGCCGTGCGCGCCTCAGGCGGCCGCTGCGCGCACCAGCAGCGACAAGCCCGCGACGACGAGCAGCAGGTAGACCACGCGCACCACCGCCGCGGCCGGGATCGCGGCGTGCAGCCGATTGCCGATCAGCACGCCGGCGATCACGGCAGGCGCGAGCAGCAGCGCGCAGGCGAAAAGGCCATTCTGCGACAGCAGCCCGGTGGCGCCGAACAGCACCACCCGGACGAGCGACGACGCCATGATCATCGCCGCGTTGGTCGCACGCAGTTCGCCCTTGTCGCGGATGCGACCGCTGTTGTAGATCGCGAACAGCACGCCGCCGGTGCCGAACATCGCCGAGAGCGCTCCGCCGACCAATCCGATCGGAGCGCACCAGGCGCGCGCGAGCGTCAGCGCAACCCCGCGTCGGGCAAGCCCGTAGGCGGCGTACACGAGCACGAACAGACCCAGGCCGGCGAGCAGGCGCTGCTCCGACACACGGATCAGCAGCGTCAACCCGAGGGCCATGCCCCCGAGCATGAACGCCGCGAGCCAGCGTATCTCGTCGTAGCGGATGCCGCGCCGGAAGCGGGCGCCGAAAAGCGCGAACGCCGTAAGGTCGAGCAGCAGCATCAGCGGCACCGCGAACTTGAGCGGCAGCAGCTGCGCCAGCAGCGGCATCGACAGCACGGTGGAGCCGAACCCGGTCATGCCGTATACGACGTAGGCCCCGAGCACGATCAGCGCCGCGGCGCCGATCACCTCGGGCGAGAGCGCCTGCAGGACTCAGTCCTCGGCCGCCGCGGCGTCGCGCACCGCACTCGTCTCGCGCCGCTTAGCGACTGCCTGCGCCAGGCCCGCGAGCAGCGCCACCGACGCGTCCCATCCCAGGCAAGCGTCGGTGATGCTCTGGCCGAAAGTCAGCTCCCGGCCCGGCTTGAGATCCTGCCGCCCTTCGACCAGGTTCGACTCCACCATCACGCCGACGATGCGCCCGTCGCCCGCTGCGACCTGCGCTCCGGCCTCGGCGCAGACTTCGAGCTGGCGCCGGTAGTCCTTGCGGCTGTTGGCATGCGAGCAATCGATCATCAGGCGCTCGGGCAGGCCCGCATCGCGCAGCTCGTCGCAGGCGCCATTGAGGCTTTGCGCGTCGTAGTTGGGCTGCCGGCCGCCGCGCAGGATGATGTGGCAGTCGTCGTTGCCGCGCGTCTCGACGATCGATACCTGCCCGCTCTTGTGCACCGACAGGAAATGATGCTTCTGCCGCGCGGCGAGGATGGCGTCGACCGCGATGCGGACATTGCCGTCCGTTCCGTTCTTGAATCCGACCGCAGCCGACAACCCCGAGGCGAGCTCGCGGTGCACCTGCGATTCGGTGGTGCGCGCGCCGATCGCGCCCCACGACACCAGGTCGCCGATGTACTGAGGCGAGATCACGTCCAGGAACTCGCAGCCCGCCGGAACGCCGGCCTGGTTGATGCGCAGCAGCAGGTCGCGCGCGATGCGCAGGCCCTCGTTGATGCGAAAGCTGCCGTTCAGATAGGGGTCGTTGATCAGGCCCTTCCAGCCCACGGTGGTGCGCGGCTTTTCGAAATACACCCGCATCAGCACTTCGAGCTCGCCGGCGAAGCGGCTGCGCTCGACGGCGAGGCGCTCGGCGTAGGCAAGCGCGGCGGCCGGGTCGTGGATCGAGCATGGACCGATCACCACCAGCAGCCGGTCCGAGCGCCCGTGCAGGATCTCGCGCACGCGGCGCCGCGTGTCCGCGATCAGCGTCTCGACCGGGGTGCCCTGGATCGGGAAGAAGCGGATCAGGCTTTCCGGCGGCGGCAGGGGAACGATGTTCTCGATCCGCTCGTCGTCGGTGAGCGAAGTCCTGTCTAGCGGAGAAGCGGCCGGGTAGCTGTCGGTGGGCGTGGTCATGGGTGGTTTCCGTGGAGACAAAAAAAAACCGCCAGGCTTTCGGGCACTGGCGGTTTTTCGGGATTCGTCGGGATGCGGCTAGCCGTTCCCTTCCGCCAGTGGGCGCGGGAAAAAGAAGAAAAAGCCGTAGAACCAGCGCGTCATCGCATTGACCTCAGGGAGGATTGAAGCACGCGGGGGCGCCTTTGGCAACTTTCCGGCAGCGAGCCACGCGCGCAGTCAGCACTCGAGTCCGACGGCTGCCATCGGCTGGCCTGACTATTGCTTCTCTATCGAGCGTCGTGTTACGTTTTTCGTGCGGGCATGCCGCCGAAAACCAAGGAGGTAGAACAATGTCGGCAAACGTCGCAATTCCGGTCGCGGGCTTCAAGGACGTCTACAGCGTCGCGGACGTCGACAAGGCCCTGCATGAGCTGACCCCTTCGGCGAGCGAGGCGCTGCGCGCGCTGTACGAGAAGATGCTGCGCGTAGGCGGCCAACGCTTCACCGTCAAGCCCTCGTCGATGCCGCAGATGGACGAGCTGTTCGAAGAGCTGCCCAACTTCGGCGAGGTGCTGGAGGACATGCGCAAGCATCTCGCGCTGTGCATCGACTCCGAGGATTCGGTCGAGCTCCCGCCCACCCTGCTGCTGGGCGAGCCGGGAATCGGCAAGACGCATTTCGCCCGGCGCATCGCGGCCCTGCTCGGCACCGGCTTCGGCTTCGTGCCGATGAGCTCGCTCACCGCGGGCTGGATCCTGTCGGGCGCCTCCTCGCAGTGGAAGAACGCCAAGCCCGGAAAGGTGTTCGACACCTTCCTGCACGGCGAATACGCCAATCCGGTGATGGTGGTCGACGAGCTCGACAAGGCGGCCGACGGCGGCCAGTACGATCCGCTGGGCGCACTCTACGCGCTGCTCGAGTCCCATACGGCAATGCAGTTCGTGGACGAATTCGTCGAGATCCCGATCGACGCTTCGGGCGCGGTGTGGTTCGCCACCGCGAACGATGCGGCGCGCATCCCGGAGCCGATCCTCAACCGCATGAACGTGTACCAGATCGACCCGCCGGATGCCGACGCGGCGGCGCGCATCGCCCTGGCGATCTACCGCGAGATCCGCACTGCGCACGACTGGGGCCGGCAGTTCCCGGACACCCCGTCGCAGACCGTGCTCGAGCGGCTGGCGGAGCTTACCCCGCGCGAGATGCGACGCGCGGTGCAGCTGGGCTTCGGCAACGCCAAGCTCGCGGGTCGCGGCGAGGTCAGCCCGGACGACATCCAGGACGGGCGCGGCGCGAAGAAATCGCGCATCGGCTTTTAGTTCGGGGCGGGGCGCTAGGCCTTCGCCAGCGTGCGCCCGCAAACGATCACGCTGACCCAGATCAGCAGCGAGACCCCGGCGCAAACGCGCGCCTGCCATGGCGGCGGCGCATCGACGTCCCAGGCCGCCGCGCCGCGGAACACCGCGGCATGGAACAGCGCCGCGTTGGTGCCGGCCGCCAGCAGAAGCATCATCTTGAGTGCGAACAGGGGGCTGCCGATCAGCTCCTGTGCGCGCGCGAGGAACATCAGCAGGCCGCTGGGCACGATCAGCAGGAAGCTCGCCGCAGTCCACGGCAGCAGATGCGCCGCGAGCCGTCGCACCGACAGCGAACGCGACAGGCCGAGCAGGCGCAGGTCGAACACCGCGATCGAACCCACCAGCAGGGC
>JBAUTW010000184.1:0-1521 GCA_049582365.1 Burkholderiales bacterium
ATGGAGGACATGTACGAGCGCGCCGAGTTCGCCAGGGAGCTCGGCAGCAACATCGTCATGATCGACCTGGTGATCGGCTATACCGCGATCCAGTCGATGTCGAAGTGGTCGCGCCGCAACGACATGATCCTGCATCTGCACCGCGCCGGCCATTCGACCTACACGCGGCAAAAGAGCCACGGCGTGTCGTTCCGCGTGATCTCGAAATGGATGCGGCTCGCGGGCGTCGATCACATCCACGCCGGCACCGTGGTCGGCAAGCTCGAAGGCGACCCGAACTCGGTGCAGGGCTTCTACAACGTGCTGCGCGAGGACCACAATCCGGTCGACCTGCAGCGCGGCCTGTTCTTCGAGCAGGACTGGGCCGGCCTGAGGAAAGTAATGCCGGTCGCTTCGGGCGGCATCCACGCCGGCCAGATGCACCAGCTGCTGCACTACCTGGGCGAGGACGTGGTGCTGCAGTTCGGCGGCGGCACCATCGGCCACCCGATGGGAATCGCCGCCGGCGCGACCGCCAACCGGGTCGCGCTCGAGGCGATGGTGCTGGCGCGCAACGAAGGGCGCGACATCTGGAACGAGGGGCCGCAGATCCTCGAGCAGGCCGCGCGCCACTGCAGCCCGCTCAAGGCGGCGCTCGAGACCTGGAAGGACGTGACCTTCGACTACGCTTCGACCGACACGCCAGACTTCGTGCCCACCGCGACCGCCGCCTGACCCGGAGACCCGCCATGAGATTGACCCAAGGCACCTTTTCCTTCCTGCCGGATCTCACCGACGCCCAGATCCGCGCCCAGATCGAGTACTGTCTCGGCCGCGGCTGGGCGGTCTCGGTCGAGTACACCGACGACCCGCACCCGCGCAACGCCTACTGGGAGATGTACGGCATGCCGATGTTCGACCTGCGGGACGCGGCCGGCGTGATGGCCGAGGTCGACGCCTGCCGCAAGACCTTCCCGCGCCACTACGTCAAGGTCAACGCGTTCGACGCCACCCATGGGTGGGAGGCGCTGCGCCTGTCGTTCATCGTCAACCGGCCGCCGAACGAGCCCGGCTTCGCGCTCGAGCGCGAGGAAGGCGCGGGCCGCATGCAGCGCTACGCGATGCGCGCCTACGCCACGCAACGCCCGGAGGGAGAGCGCTACTGATGTCGGCGCCCGAGAGCCTGCCGCTCGACCTGGAGCAGCTGTACCGCGACTCGAACGTCGCGGGCACGCTCGAGGCGCTCGAGCGCGAGCTCGTCGGCCTGGTGCCGGTGAAGACGCGCGTGCGCGAAATCGCCGCGCTGCTGGTGGTCGACAAGCTGCGCCGCTCGGTCGGCCTGGAGGCAGGCGCGCCGTCGCTGCACATGAGCTTCACCGGCAACCCGGGCACCGGCAAGACCACGGTCGCGCTGCGCATGGCCGAGATCCTGCACGCGCTCGGCTATTCGAGAAAAGGGCACCTGGTGGCGGTCACGCGCGACGACCTGGTCGGGCAGTACATCGGCCACACCGCCCCCAAGACCAAGGAAGTGCTCAAGCG
>JBAUTW010000185.1:0-3956 GCA_049582365.1 Burkholderiales bacterium
GCCCTGGCGCGGGGCGTCGGGGTAGCCCTCGGCGGCGAGCACCACGCCAAGCGCGGTGCGCCGGTCCCACTCCACCGCGGCGTGATCCAGTCGACCCTCGAGCGCGCCCTCGAACAGCGCGAGCAGATCCGACTTCAGCCGCATGATGATCGGCTGCGCCTCGGGGTCTCCCATGCGGCAGTTGAACTCGAGCGTCTTCGGATTGCCGGACTTGTCGATCATCAACCCGGCGTACAGAAAGCCGACATAGCGGGTGCCGTCCCTTGCCATGCCCTGCACGGCGGGCATGATGATCTCGCGCATCACGCGCGCGTGGACCTGTGGCGTCACAATGGGCGCGGGCGAGTAGGCGCCCATGCCGCCGGTGTTGGGGCCCTGGTCGCCGTCGCGCAGGCGCTTGTGGTCCTGGCTGGTCGCGAGCGGCAGCGCGTGCACGCCGTCGGACACGACGATGAAGCTCGCCTCCTCGCCCTCGAGGCACTCCTCGAGCACCACGCGCGCGCCCGCCTGGCCGAAGCGATGCTCGCGCAGCATCATGTCGATCGCGGCGTGCGCCTCTTCCACGCTTGAGGCTACGACCACGCCCTTGCCGGCGGCGAGCCCGTCGGCCTTGACCACGATCGGCGCGCCCTGACGCTCGACGTAGACCTTGGCCTCGGCCGCGTCCTCGAACGTTGCATGGCGCGCCGTCGGGATCCCATGCCGCACCATGAACCGCTTGGCGAAGTCTTTCGAGGCCTCCAGCTGCGCCGCGGCGCGCGTCGGGCCGAAGATCTTGAGGCCCGCGGCTTGAAACGCGTCGACCACGCCGTCGGCGAGCGGCGCTTCCGGCCCGACCACGGTCAGGTGAATGCCTTCGCGCCGCGCGAACTCGATCAGCGGTGCGGTTGCGGTGATGTCGACGTTCTCCAGGCCGGGCTCGGTCGCCGTGCCGCCGTTGCCCGGCGCGACGAACACCATCTGCACGCGCGGGCTCTGCGCCAGCTTCCACGCGAGCGCGTGCTCGCGGCCTCCCGAGCCGATGACGAGGAGCTTCATTTCAGTGCCGGAAGTGGCGCACTCCGGTGAACACCATCGCCACCCCACGCTCGTCCGCCGCCGCGACGACCTCCTCGTCACGCACGCTTCCGCCCGGCTGGATCACCGCCACGGCGCCTGCATCGGCGACCACGTCCAGGCCGTCACGGAACGGAAAGAAGGCATCCGATGCGACCACCGAGCCCGACAGGGAAAGACCGGCATTCTGCGCCTTGATCGAAGCGATGCGGGCGCTGTCGACGCGGCTCATCTGGCCGGCGCCGACGCCGAGGGTCATGCCGCCGGCGCAAAAGACAATCGCATTCGACTTGACGTACTTCGCCACGCCCCAGGCGAACAACAGGTCGGCGATTTGCTCCTCCGTGGGGGCTTTCCTGCTCACGAGCTTGAGGTCGGCGCGCTCGATCTTGCGCGCATCCGGGCTCTGCACCAGCAGCCCGCCGCCGACGCGCTTGTAGTCGTGCGCCTGAACGTCGTGCGCGAGAGGAACCTCCAGCAGCCGCAGGTTCTGCCGACCGGCCAGCAGCTCGCGCGCCCCGGGCTCGACCCGCGGCGCGATGATGACTTCCGCGAACTGCTTCGACACGGCTTCGGCGGTTGACCTGTCCAGCGCGCGGTTGAAGGCGATGATGCCGCCGAAAGCGGAAACGGGGTCGGTCTTGAAAGCCTTCTGGTACGCGCCGAGCAGGTTCTCCGCGATCGCCGCGCCGCAGGGGTTGGCGTGCTTGATGATCACGCAAGCCGGCTCCGAGAAGCCCTTGACGCATTCCCACGCCGCGTCGGCGTCGGCCACGTTGTTGTACGACAGCTCCTTGCCCTGCAGCTGGCGGTAGCCGGCGAGGCCGCCCGCGACCGGCTTTTCGTCGCGGTAGAAGGCGGCGGACTGGTGGGGGTTCTCGCCGTAGCGCATGTCCTGCAGCTTGCAGAACTGCAGGTTGAGCACCTCCGGATATTCGCGCCGCTTGCCGTCGGCATCGAGCGAGAAGAGATAGTTGGCGATCGCGCCGTCGTAGGCCGCGGTATGAGCGAAGACTTTCTTGGCCAATGCAAGTCGGGTCGCGTCGCACAGCGCGCCGGTGGCGCGTATTTCCTCGAGCACCGGGCCGTAGTCGGCCGGATCGACCAGCACGCCCACGCCGCCGTAGTTCTTGGCGGCGGCGCGCAGCATGGTCGGGCCGCCAATGTCGATGTTTTCGATCGCGTCGTCGAGCCGGCAGTCCGGGTCGGCAACCGTGGCCTGGAACGGATAGAGGTTCACCACCAGCAGATCGATCGGCTCGATGCCGGCCTCGCGGATCGCCGCCATGTGGCTCGACACGTCGCGTCGCGCGAGCAGGCCGCCATGGATCTTGGGATGCAGCGTCTTCACCCGCCCGTCGAGCATTTCGGGGAAGCCGGTGTAGCGCGACACCTCGGTGACCGGGACGCCTTCCTTCTCGAGCAGCTTGGCAGTGCCTCCGGTGGACAGCACCGTTACCCCGAGCGCGGCCAGCGCGCGGGCGAATTCGACCACGCCCGCCTTGTCGGAAACACTGATCAGCGCCCTGGCGATTCGCTCCATTGTTGCGCAGGCGCCCCGGACGCTCCTCAGCCCTTGATGCGCAGCCGCTGCATCTTGCTGCGCAGCGTGTTGCGGTTGATGCCGAGCATCTCCGCCGCGAGCGTCTGGTTGCCTTCGGCGAAACGCAGCACGGTCTCGATCATCGGCTTCTCGACGTTCTTCAGCACCATCTCGTGGATCGAGGTCGGCTTCTCGCCATCCATGTCCTTGAAGTAGCGCTCCAGCGCCCGCTTGACGGCGTCGGCGAGATCGTTGCGGCGTGTGCTCATGCGGCCAGCCTCTCTCCGGCGATGCGGGCGTCGTTGGCGGCGGCAAGACGCTCGAAGTAGCCGCGCACCGCGTCGAGCTGCGCCGGCGCGGTCTCGATGCGGTTCGCTTCGCGCCGGAACTGCTCTCCCAGCGGCAGGGCGGAAACGGTCCAGCCGATGTGCTTGCGCGCGACGCGCACTCCCTGCTCGGCCCCGTACAGAGCGTGAATGCCGGCCAAGTGTTCGAGCAGCACCGCAGCGACCTCCTCGACCGTGGGCGGCGCGAGGCGGGTTCCCGTGGCGAGATAGTGCTCGATCTCGCGGAAGATCCACGGCCGGCCATGGGCCGCGCGGCCGATCATCAGGCCGTCAGCGCCGGTTCGCCGCAGTACTTCCCGCGCCTGCTCGGGAGTGCGGATGTCGCCGTTGGCGATCACCGGGATCGCCAGCCGGGACTTGACCTCCGCAATCGTGTCGAATTCGGCCTGGCCGGCAAAGCCGCAGGCACGCGTGCGGCCGTGGATCGCGAGCAGCTGGACGCCGGCCGCCTGCGCGATGCGCGCGATCTGCAGCGCATTGCGCCGCTCGGGGCTCGGACCAGTGCGGATCTTGAGCGTGACCGGGACATCCACCGCGCCGACCACCGCCTCGAGAATGCGCGCGACCAGCGCTTCGTCGCCCAGCAGCGCCGATCCGGCGTAGACGTTGCACACCTTCTTCGCCGGACAGCCCATGTTGATGTCGATGATCTGCGCGCCGCGCTCGACGTTGCAGCGCGCGGCGTCTGCCATCAGTGCGGGATCCGCCCCGGCGATCTGAACCGAGACGGGCGCGGCCTCGCCCTCGTGGTCGAGCCGCAGCCGGGACTTGCGCGAATCGCGCAGCTCGGGGCGCGACGTGACCATCTCTGACACCGCCAGGCCGGCGCCGAAGCGCCGCGCGAGCTGGCGGAAGGGGCGGTCGGTGACGCCTGCCATCGGAGCGACAATCAACGAATTGCGCAGCACGTGCGCCCCGATTTTCATGCCTTGTGCGCGGTTGGAGTCGTCGAGAGGAGGAAGAATTCTAACATCGCGCTCCGATCATGGAAGCGCCGAAGGCCCGTAGAT
>JBAUTW010000186.1:0-10579 GCA_049582365.1 Burkholderiales bacterium
GTGGGATTGTGCGCACCGGCGGACGGCGGCGCCGCCGGTTCGCCGCCGGGGATAAGCGGCAGGTAGATCGCCACCAGAACCCCCAGAACCGCGATCCCGGCCAGCGCTAACGCGACGCGGCCGCGCCGCGCCCACAGGGCATCGAAGGCATCTGACAGGACGAGCAGGAATTTCATGGTTCGGTTCCCGGGACAGAGGCAATGATACGGACTGCTCAGGCGGCGCGCTTGCGTTTTGCGTGGGCCATGAGAACCGCGATCGCGCACGACGCGGCGCGTGATTCTGCGCTGTCGGCGCGGCTGGTCAGCACGATCGGGACGCTCGCGCCAACCACCAGCCCTGCCAGCAGCGCGCCGGCGAAATACTCGAGCTGTTTCGCGAGCATGTTGCCGGATTCGAGGTCGGGCACCACGAGAATATCGGCCCGCCCGGCCACCGCCGAGAGGATTCCTTTGGTCTTGGCCGCGACCAGCGACACGGCGTTGTCGAAGGCGAGCGGCCCGTCGATCACGCCGCCGGTGATCTGGCCACGTTCGGCCATCTTGCATAGGGCCGCGGCGTCGGTGGTGGCGCGCATCGCCGGATTGACCGTTTCGATCGCGGCCAGGATAGCCACCTTGGGATCGGCAATGCCGAGTACGTGGGCGAGGTCGATCGCGTTTTGCACGATGTCGACTTTCTCGGTCAGCGACGGGTCGATATTGATCGCCGCGTCGGTGATCATCAGCGGCCGCGGGTAGGTCGGCACGTCGGCGAGGAACACGTGGCTGATGCGCCGCTCCGTGCGCAGCCCCGTGCCGGCGGCGAGCACTTCCTCCATCAGCTCGTCGGTATGCAGCGAGCCTTTCATCAGCGCCTCGGCGCGGCCCGCGCGCACCAGCGCCACCGCTTGCGCCGCCGCGGCGTGGCTGTGCGATGCGTCCACGATCTCGATCTCACCGAGATCGAATCCCTGTTCTTCGGCCACGGCGCGTATCTTGGCTGCCGGCCCGACCAGGATCGGAACGATCAGGTTGGCCCCGAGAGCGGTCATTACGCCGCCGAGCGACTCGGCGTCGCAGGGATGGGCCACCGCCATCGGGATCGACTCCATCCCCTTCGCGCGCGCCAGCAGGTGCTGGTAGCGCGCCGCGCGGTCGAAGATGGTTACGCCAGGCAGCACGATGCGGGTGCGCTTGATCTTCTCGGTCGGCGCGAGCACCTCGGCGGTGCCGCGGATCACCTTGTGCCCGTCCTGGTTGGTGCACACGCAATCGAACACGATGTGGCGATTGTGGTCGAACTTGCGCGTCGCGGTGAGGGTCACGGTGATGGTGTCGCCGACGCCGACCGGACGTGAGAAGTGCAGCGTCTGGTCGATGTAGATCGTGCCGGGTCCGGGAAACTGGGTCCCGAGCACGGTCGAGATCAGCGCGCCGCCCCACATGCCGTGCGCGATGACCTCGTGGAACATGCTGCTCTTGGCGTACTCGGGGTCGACGTGGGCGGGGTTGACGTCGCCCGACATGACCGCGAAGAGCTGGATGTCCTCCGGCTTGAGCGTTCGCGTGAGGCTCGCCGAATCGCCCACCTTGATCTCATCGTAGGTTCGATTCTCGATGTAGTCCGTGCGTGTCATGATTGCGGCTCTGGGGCGATTCGACAGCCCGCAATGTATTCCACCAAGCCTGCGCCTCCCTTGCGAAATGTCAAACTGCCGCGCCTGAGCTTCGACCCGGCGCTGCCGGTCAGCGCCCGCCGGGAGGAGATCCGCGCGGCGATCGAACGCAATCAGGTGGTCATCGTCTGCGGCGAGACCGGCTCGGGCAAGACCACTCAGCTGCCCAAGATCCTGCTCGAGATGGGGCGCGCCGCGGCCGGCCTGATCGGTCATACTCAGCCGCGCCGCATCGCCGCGCGCTCGGTCGCGGCGCGCATTGCCGAGGAGCTCGGCAGCGAGCTCGGCGCCGTGGTGGGCTACAAGGTTCGCTTCCAGGACCGGCTCGGCCCGGACGCGTTGGTGAAGCTGATGACCGACGGCATCCTGCTGGCCGAAACGCAGGGCGACCCGCAGCTGCGCCAATACGGCACCATCGTGATCGATGAGGCGCACGAGCGCAGCCTCAACATCGATTTCCTGCTCGGCTACCTGGTGCGCCTGCTGCCGCGGCGCCCGGACCTGAAACTCGTCGTCACGTCGGCGACCATCGACGCGGAGCGTTTCTCGCGCCATTTCGGCGGCGCGCCGGTGATCGAGGTCTCGGGCCGGCTCTATCCGGTCGAGGTGCGCTACCGTCCGGTCGGCGGTGACGCGGAGGACACCACGCGCAAGGAGGAGGAGCAGGCGCTCGCCGGCGCGGTGGACGAGCTGTGCGCGCAGGGGCCGGGCGATGTGCTGGTGTTCCTGCCGGGCGAACGCGAGATCCGCGACGCGGCGGAGGTGCTGCGCAAGCAGCACCCGTCCGGCACGGAGCTGTTGCCGCTGTACTCGCGCCTGAGCGCGGCCGAACAGGACAGGGTGTTCAGGCCCGGCGGTGCGCGGCGCATCGTGCTCGCGACCAACGTCGCCGAGACGTCACTCACCGTGCCGCGCATCCGGTTCGTGGTCGATACCGGCCTCGCGCGCGTCAAGCGCTACAGCTACCGCAATAAGGTCGAGCAGCTGCGGGTCGAGAACATCTCGCAGGCCTCCGCCAAGCAGCGCGCGGGACGCTGCGGGCGCGTCGCCGACGGGGTCTGCATCCGCCTCTACTCGGAGGAGGATCACGACCGGCGCGCGCCGTTTACCGATCCGGAGGTGTTGCGCTCGTCACTTGCCGCGGTAATTCTGCGTGCCGCGAGCCTCGGCCTCGGCGCGGTCGAGGATTTCCCCTTCCTCGATCCCCCGAGCCCGCGCGCGATCGCCGACGGTTACGCTCTGCTCGCCGAGCTCGGAGCGGTGGACGACGCGAAGCAGCTCACGGAGCTCGGCCGCGAGCTGGCGAAACTGCCGCTCGATCCGCGCATCGGCCGCATGCTGATCGCCGCGCGCGACGAGGGTTGCCTCGACCAGGTGTTGGTGATCGCCGCTGCGCTTGCGGCGCAGGACCCGCGCGTGCGCCCGATGGACAACCCGGCGGCCGCAGACGAGCGCCACAAGCGCTTCGCCGACGAGCGCTCGGACTTTCTCGCTTTCCTCAGGCTGTGGCAGCTGTTCGAGGGCAAGTGGGAGAAGGCCTGCCGCGAGAACTCGCTCTCGGTTCCGCGCATGCGCGAGTGGCGCGACGTGCATTCGCAGCTCCACGCGACGGTGTCCGAGCTCGGCTGGCGGGCCTCGCACGCCGACCCCGCGCGGCCGGAGGGCTACCGCGCGATCCACCGCGCGCTGCTCACCGGCCTGCTCGGCAACATCGGGCTGCGCGATGCGGAGGGCGGCAGTTACACCGGCGCGCGCGGGATCAAGTTCTGGGTCCATCCCGGCTCGTGGACGCGCAAGCCAGGCAAGTGGCTGGTCGCCGCCGAGCTCGTCGAGACCACGCGACTGTACGCGCGCACCGTCGCCGCGATCGAGCCGCAGTGGCTCGAGGATCTCGGCGCGCACCTTATCAAGCGCCAGCGCGAGCGCCCGCACTGGGAAAAGACGCGTGCGCAGGTGGTGGCGCTCGAGCGCGGCACGCTCTACGGACTGCCGGTGTACGCCAACCGGCGCATCCACTTCGGGCCGCTCGAGCCCGGGCCCGCGCGCGAGATCTTCATCCGCTCGGCACTGGTGGAAGGCGAGTTCGAGACGCGGGCGCCTTTCTTCGCCCACAACCGCAAGCTGCTGCACGAGATAGAGCGGCTGGAGCACAAGTCGCGCCGACCGGACATCCTGGTCGACGACGTGCTGATCCAGGCGTTCTACGACGCCCGAATTCCGCAGGGCATCCACAACGGCGCGGATTTCGAGAAGTGGCGCAGGGAGGCGGAACGCGTTGAGCCCAGGCTCCTGTTCCTGCGGCGCGAGGACCTGATGCGGCACGAGGCGGCCGGCATCACGACCGAGAACTTCCCGCCGCGGCTGCAGCTGGGGTTGAACGACTTCGAACTCGAGTACAGCTTCGAGCCCGGCTCGCCGCGCGATGGAGTGACGCTCACCGTCCCGGTCGCGCTGCTGAACCAGGTGCCGGCGGCGCGCTGCGAGTGGCTGGTGCCGGGCCTGCTGAAGGAGAAGGTACGGCTGCTGGCCAAGTCGCTGCCGCAGCGGCTGCGGCACAAGCTGGGCCCGCTCGAGGCCTTCGCCGAGGAGTTCGTCGCCGCGGCGGCGCCGTCCGATCTGCCGCTCGCGACCGCGCTCGCGCGCCATATCCGCGCCGAACTCAATCTCGAGGTGCCGCTCGACGCGCTGCGGCCCGATTCGGCGCCACCTCACCTGCAGATGAACTTCCGCGTCGTGGACGAGCACGGCCGGCAGCTTGCTATGGGCCGCAACCTGGCCGATCTCAAGCGCGAGCTCGCCGCCGAAACGCGGGCCGTGCTGCAGGACGAGGCGCCCGCCGACGAGGGTGAGCGCTACCGTGCGTGGACGTTCGGCGATCTGGAAGAGATCATGGAGCTGCGTCGCGGCAGCCGCACCCTGGTCGGCTACCCGGCGCTCGCCGACGCGGGCGACGGCGTCACGCTGCAAGTGTTCGATGCGCCCGAGCACGCGGCCGAGGTCCACCGCGCGGGGGTGCGGCGGCTGCTGGCGATCGCGTTCCGGGAGCGTATTCGCGAGATCGAGAAATCGGTCGCGCGGGACAACGCGCTGAACCTTCTGTTCGCGCAGCTCGCGGGCGAGGTACAGCTTGCCGACGAAGTGGTGAGCGCCGCGCTCGAGCGCAGCTTTCTAGCCGAATCGCTGCCGATGCGACAGGGGGACTTCAAGCGCCGGGTCGAGGAGGGCCGCAGCCGGCTGAACCTGATCGCGCAGGAGATCGCGCGCACTGTGGCGGTGCTCATGGCCGAGCACGCACAGTTGCAGAAGCGGTTGGCCGCGGTTGCCAGGGGTTTTCCGCAGGCGGCCGAGGACGTTGCGGCGAGCGTCGCGCGGCTGCTGCATCCGCGCTTCGTATCGCGCACGCCGTGGCCGCGGCTGCAGCATTTCCCGCGCTACCTCAAGGCGGCGGTTCTGAGGCTGGATAAGCTGCCCACCGATCCGGCGCGCGACGCGCGGCTGATGGCGGAATTCGCCCCGCTGTACGCCGCCTGGCAGCGCGAGTACGCCGCGCGCGAGAAGGCGGCGGCGCTCACGCCGGAGATCGAGCAATTCCGCTGGCTGCTCGAGGAGCTGCGTGTGTCGCTGTTTGCGCAAAGTCTCAAGACTCCTGTTCCCGTGTCGGTCAAGCGGCTGGCCAAGTTGTGGCAAAGTATCAGGCACGCAAGACCTTGAGCACCATGCGCGGCATCGGGCCCTCGATCACGTTCGCTTCAGCCAACCTGTTGCACCCCAGGATGCTCTGGCTGATGCTGTGGCCGGTGCTGGTCGCGACCGGGATTTGGGGCGCGGTGGCGATCTGGAGCTGGACCGGGCTGGTGGTGTGGCTCGCGCGGGCCTTGCAGCACTGGATCGAGAGCGCCACCTTCTTCGTCCACTGGGATGCGAGCACCGTCGCGCTGGTCGCAGCCAAGGTGCTCGTGATCGTGGGCCTGGTACCGCTGATCCAGCTTACCGCACTGCTGATCATCGGCGTGTTCGGCATGCCGGCTATGGTCGATCACGTCGCCGAGCGCGCGTTTCCCGCGCTTGCGCGCCGGCGCGGCGGCAGCTTCGCCGGCAGTGTCTGGAACTCGGTGGTCGGGGTCGCGGGTCTGGTGCTGCTCGGCGCGGTGTCGATTCCGTTCTGGTTCTTCCCGCCGCTGTGGCCGGCAATACCGGTGGCCATCATGGGGTGGGTGAACCAGCGCATCCTGCGCTACGACGCGCTCGCCGAGCATGCTGACGCGCGCGAGATGCGTACGGTCTTCTCGCGCCGGCGCGCAGCGATGTACCTGCTAGGGGTGGTGCTCGCCCTGGTGGCCTATATCCCGCTCGTCGGACTCTTTGCGCCGGTGCTGTTCGGGCTTGCGTTCATTCACTACCTGCTGGCCGAGCTCCAAGCGCTGCGCGCGGAGCCGATCGAGGCGACGGCGGTGCCGCAATGAGGGCGGACATCGGCGCGCTGGTAATCGGGGACGAAATCCTGGTCGGCAAGCGCAAGGACAAGCACTTCGAGTTCCTGGTCGCCGCCCTCGCGGCACGTGGTCTGCGGCTGGCCTACTGCGAGTACCACGGCGACGACCCCGCGCGCCTGACCGCCACGCTCAGGCGCACGTTCGCCTCGGGAGATATCGTTTTCAGCTTCGGCGGCATCGGCGCGACGCCCGACGACCACACCCGCCAGTGCGCCGGCAATGCGCTCGGCGTTCCGCTCGCGGCGCACCCGGAAGGCGAGCGCGAGCTGCAGGCCCGGTTCGGCGCCGAGCTGACGCCGCAACGCCTGCGAATGGTGGAGTTCCCGCTGGGCGCACAGATCATTCCCAACCCCGTGAACCGGGTGCCGGGCTTTTCCTTGCGCGAACATCATTTCGTGCCCGGCTTTCCGCAGATGGCGTGGCCGATGGTCGAGTGGCTGCTGGACACCCGCTACCGCCACCTCGCGGACCGGGACCGCTGGGCCGAGGCATCGATCATCGTCTACGAGGCGGGGGAGAGCCAGCTGATACCGGTAATGGACGCGGTGGGCGCGGGTTTCCCCGGGGTCAAGGTATTCAGTTTGCCGTCGATGGGCGACGACGGGAGCCGGCGCCACGTCGAGCTCGGCGTGCGCGGCGACCCGGCGCAGGTGGCGCAGGCCATGGAGCGCCTGCGCGGCGGCGTTCGCGATTCGGGCTTTCCGTTTCGCGAGGCGTAAAAAAAAGCCCCGCATTCAGCGGGGCTTCGTTTGCCGGCGCTTGGCCGGGCTCAGGCGGCCTTTTTTGCCTTGGCCATCCCTTTGACGGTTTCGGTCGCGGCGTTTACGTTCGCTTCCGCGATCTCGGTCGCCTGCTTGGCGACTTTGTTGAGGTTGTCGTAGGCCGAATTCGCGGCCGCGATCATCGACTTCACCGCTGCCACCGCGACGTCGGAACCGGCGGGGGCGTTCTTGGTCGCCTTGTCGAGCATCGACACGAAGTTCTCGTTCCACTCCGCAATGCGCTTTTCCGCCATCTTCGACATTTCGGCGTTGGTCTCGCTCGCGACTTCGTACGCGCTCTTCGAGAAGGCGATCGCTTTCTCGATCGTCGGCTGGGTGAGGGTGCTCTGCAGGTTGACAAGTTCCTGCACGTCTTTCGCGCCGAGCAGCGCGCGGGTATTCGACAGCGTATCTTCGAACGCGGTCTTGACCGCATTGGCGTTCAGGTTGGCGAACTTTTCGAAGGCCGCGAATTGCGTCGCGGCAAGAGAAAGGATCGCTTCGATGTTGGCCTTATTGGTCGCTTGGATCTGTTCCGGTGTGACGTACATTTGGGACTCCTGTGTGTTTGAAACTCTAGAAGTAATCTGGCCCGTATCGGCTGCTTTGGTGCGCTGCAACAATTCGAATTCTAATCTCATTGCTTTAGAAGTCAAGGCTCTTGTGCAAAGCAGCATTGTATTTTGATGTGAGGCAACAAGAACCGTGCCGTCTCCTTGGAACGGCTCGCCATCGTTATGTAAGTAAACACTTACAATTTTGGTTTGACCTCCCGGGCAAGGCACGATAAAAAAGCAAACGCCCGTTTGTCTGTGCACGCCATGGCCATCGATTACCGACCCGCCGACCCTGCTTTTCTCGCCGACCCGTTTCCGCTCTACGCCCGGATGCAGGACGAGGATCCGGTGCACTGGAGCCCGCGCCTGAAGGCTTGGGTGCTGACGCGCTACGACGACGTGAAGCGAGTCTGCCTCGACCGCGAGATTTCATCGGATCGCCTGCGGCCGTTCTTCGCTTCGCTGCCGGGCGCCGAGGCGAGTCGCATTGCGGACATCATCCGTTACCTGTCGCTTTGGATGGTGTTTCGCGATCCGCCCGAGCACACGCGCCTGCGCCGCCTGACCAGTAAGGTGTTCAACGTGCGCTCGATGCATGGCATGCGCGAACGGATCGTCGCGCTCTGCCGCTGGCTGCTGAACGAGGTCGGCGAGCGCGAGGAGTTCGACTTCATTGGCGCATTCGCCGGGCCGCTGCCCGCGCTCGTGATCATGGACATGCTCGGCGTGCCGCGCACCGATCTCGCGCGCGTCAAGCGCATGTCCGACGACATGGCGCTGTTCATCGGAAGCTCTCGCGGCCAGCCCGAAAAATACGGCGTTGCCGAGAGCGCGACCAAGGAAATGGCCGGATTCTTCCGCGCCCTGATCGCGATGCGGCGCGCCGAGCCCTGCGACGATCTGCTTACTCAGCTGGTGCAGCTCGATGACCAGGGCGACCGCCTGAGCGAGGACGAACTGGTCGCGACGTGCATCCTATTGCTGTTCGCCGGCCACGAGACCACCACCAACCACATCGCCAACGCAATGTTGTCGCTGATCCGCTTTCCGGGCGAGATGCGCGCGCTGCGCGAGGATCACGCCCTCGCCCCGGCGGCGGTCGAGGAACTGCTGCGCTATGACGGCCCGAGCGGCGCCCAGGTCCGCATCGTGAGTCACGAGCACGAACTGCGCGGCAAGACCCTGCGGCCGGGAGAGCGCGTTTTCATCATGCTCAATGCCGCCAACCGCGACCCCCGGGCCTACCCTGACCCGCACCGCCTTGCGCTGCGGCGTGAGGGGGTGCCGCATCTGACCTTCGGATTCGGGACCCATATCTGCCTCGGCTTTCCACTGGCACGACTCGAGGGGCAGCTGAGCCTGCCGGCGGTGCTCGCGCGCTGGCGCCGCATCGAACTCGCGGCCGAGCGCCTGGAATGGATCGACTCGATGGTGTTCCGCGGCATGAAGGCGATGCCGGTGAGGGTCGCGCGGTGAGCGGTGCGGCGCCGCAGGCGCGCAGGCAACCGCGCGCGGACAGCCGCCTGCCGCAGATCCTCGATCGCGCGGCGAGCCTGTTATGCGACAAGGGGTTCCACGGCACGTCGATGCGCGACATCGCCGGCTCGGTCGGCATGCTGCCCGGATCGCTGTATTGCCATTTCGACTCCAAGGAGGACCTGCTGGTCGCGGTGTACGCGCTTGGCGTGCAGCGCCTGAGCGAGGCAGTCGATGAGGCGCTCGCCGCCGCCGTCGGGGGCGGCATGGACCCGTGGCAGCGTCTCGAGACCGCCTGCGTCGCGCACCTGCAGGCTCTGCTCGACGGTGGCGACTACGCGCAGGTCATCGTGCGGGTGCAGCCCGGCGAAGCACCCGGCGCCGCGCTGCGCCTCGTTGCGCTGCGCGACGGCTACGAGCACCGCTTTCGCGTGCTGATCGACGCGCTCCCTGGTCGGGTGCGTGGCGACCATCTGCGGCTGCTTCTGCTGGGCGCACTGAACTGGGCGCCGAGCTGGTATCGGTCCGGCAAGGACTCTCCGCGCGCGATCGCCCGCAGCTTTCTGTCGATTCTGCGCGGCGGCGCGGCATGAGCGCGGACGCCCGTGCGCCCGAGCCGGGCCAGTTGCCGCGCAGGCTGTGGTGGACGCTCGCCGGGTTGACGCTGGCCTGGGGCTTCAACTGGACCGCGATCAAGGTCGCGCTGTCGGGCGTCTCGCCGCTGACTTTCCGTACCCTGTGCCTGGCGGTAGGCTCCGCGGTGCTCTTCAGCGTCGTCCGCGCCGGCGGGCAGTCGCTCGCGGTGCCCAAGGGACAGTGGCCGCGGCTCGCGCTGCTCGCCTTTTTCAACGTCACGTGCTGGAACGCGCTGGTGGTGTTCGGCATGACCATGATTCCGTCCGGGCGCGCCGCGATCCTCGCTTACACCATGCCGGCGTGGGCGATCCCGCTTTCGGTCTGGCTGCTCGGGGAGCGCATGAACGGGCGCAAGCTGACCGGTCTGGCGCTCGGCATGGCGGGCATGGCGCTGCTGGTCGGCGAGAGCGCTGCAAGCCTGCGCTCGGCGCCGCTCGGATCGCTGCTGGTGCTGTCGGCGGCGCTGTCCTGGGCGCTGGGAACGGTGTTGCAGAGGCGTTACCCGATGGCGATGCCACCAGCCCCCTACACCGCCTGGATGATGCTCCTCGGCGGAATCCCCATCTTCGCCGGTGCGCTGCTGCTGGAAGACCCCGGGCAGCTCGCGTCGATCGGCCTGTGGCCGGCGCTCGGCGTGCTCTACAACGTTCTGATCGCGTTCGCGTTCGCGCAGTGGGCCTGGATCCGGATCGCGACCACCGTGCCCGTCGCGGTATCCTCGCTCAGCATGCTGATGATCCCGGTCGTGGGTGTGTTCTCGGGCATGGTCTTCCTCGGCGAGCGGCCGAGCTGGGCCGAATATGCGGCCCTTGCGCTGGTGCTCGGCTCGCTGCTCACGGTGGTGCTGCCGCAGCGCGTACGCGCGGGATGAGCGACGTGTTCCAGCATTCGAGCGCGCGCTTCAGCAGCTCGCTCGCGCTCGCCGCCTCGGGCACAGGCTGACCGAGGAACGCGAGCGCGCGCGCGAGCTCGCGCAGCGGCTGCGTCGCATCGATCGCC
>JBAUTW010000187.1:0-2887 GCA_049582365.1 Burkholderiales bacterium
GGCTGCGCCTGGGCGCCGCGGGCACGGCCGGCGACCTCGGCCGATGGATCGCGCCGACCCTGGACACCCGGATCCGCGCCAGCGCGCCCGACTTGCGCGCCGGAGGGCTCGCTGTCGAGGGCGGGACCGGGTCCGGACCTCTCGGCAGTCTTGTCGAGCAGGACAACACGATCGCGCCCTATTTCGGCATCGGCTACGGCCGCCTCGCAGGCGTAGGCGTGAACTTCTACTTCGATCTGGGCCTGGTCTACCGGGGCCTGGAGAACTCGACCCTCGCCGGCGGGTGCGGACCCGCCCTGTCGCCCTCCCTGTGCGCGCAATACCGTCCCGACGCGGGCGCCGCGCGCTCCAACCTGGAACGCTCGCTCGACCGCTACAACCTTTACCCGATCGGTCGCGTAGGCCTCAGCGTCGGGTTTTAGCTCCTCGCACCCCTGCTCCTCCAGCGGCGGCGCGGGCGCCCGGCGGGCGCAATGGGGCAAAATGTAGCCCCGCGAACGAGGACTCCCAAATGCATACGCACGATCTTTCCGCCTGGACCCACCAGCACGTGTTCGACGAGGGCAACCGGGCGGGCGAGAAAGGTGCGCGCCTCGTGATGTGGATTACCGCGGCGATGATGGTGGTCGAGATCGTCGCCGGCTGGCGCTTCAACTCCATGGCGCTGCTCGCCGACGGCATTCACATGAGCTCGCACGCCCTTGCCATCGGCCTGAGCGCCTTCGCCTACGCGGCGGCGCGCCGCTACGCGAAGGACGCCAGCTTTGCGTTCGGCACCTGGAAGATCGAAATCCTGGCCGGATTCGCGAGCGCGATATTCCTGCTCGGCGTCGCCGCGCTGATGGCGCTCGAATCCGTTCGCCACCTTATCGCGCCCCAGCCGATCGAGTACCGGCAGGCGATCGTCATCGCGGCGGTCGGGCTGGCGGTGAACGTCGTCTCGGCCCTCATTCTGGGGCGCGCGCACCACCACGAGCACGACCACGGCGAAGAGCACGACGCGCCCGCTCACGCGCACCATCACGACCTGAACCTGAAGTCGGCCTACGTCCACGTACTGGCGGACGCCGCGACCTCGGTGCTCGCGATTCTCGCCCTGACGGGCGGGCTGCTGCTGGGCTGGTCGTGGCTCGACGCGGTGATGGGCCTGGTGGGCGCAGTGGTGGTCGCGGCCTGGGCGCGGAGCCTCATCAAGGATACGAGCAAGGTGCTGCTGGACCGCGAGATGGACCACCCGGTGGTGCGGGAAATCCGTGAAGCGGTCGAGTCTCCGCCGCTTGCGGGCGATACGCGCGTCGCGGACCTTCACGTATGGCGGGTCGGCCGGCGCGCCTACGCCTGCGCCTTGAGCCTGGTGACGCACGACAGCCGCTTGACCCCCGAGCAGGTCCGCAAGCAACTCGCGATTCACCCCGAAATCGCGCACGCGACCATCGAGGTCCACCTCTGCGACTAGCGCCATGGGCACAACGAGCTCGAGGCGAAACAAAGACATGTATTCATCGTAGCCGCCGCATCGCCGATCGTCGCTGCGGTCGCCGGCGCAGGCGTCGGGCTGGCGCGACAGTCCCGCACCGATCGTTGCGCGCCGTCTGCGGCATTTGCCCTTGAGCCCTGCGCGCATGCTGGCAATCTTGTCGGCGATGACGTCGCCCAACATCACCGCGCGCCTCGCGACCACCGGACGGCTGCTGGTGCGCTCCGGAATCGAAATCGGCCGCATCCTGGACTCGATGCTCGAGGACGGCGACACCGTCACCGCGAACCTCCCGCCGCGCCTGATGTTCCTGTCGAAGCTCATTCGCGTCGAGCCGGCAGCCGGCGCCATGATGCTCGCCTGCTCCGACGACAAGAAAGCCAACGCCGCGGCGCTCGCCGCGCGCTCCCTCGTCCTGCGCTGCAACCACCGCGGCGCGCAGTTCGCGTTCGCGGGCGACAAGCCCAGCTACTCCGTCGACGCGGGCCAGCCCTGCATCCGCTGCGGCCTGCCCACCACCGTGCTCGGCATGCAGCAGCGCCTCGGCCGCGAACGCATCCAGGTGCCGGCCGAAGCGACCGTGCGCTGCGACCTGCGCCTCGGCGAACAGGTCTTCGCCTCCCGCCTGATCGACGTCAGCCTCGACGGCGTCTGCGCCCTGATCACCGACCCCAAAATCCCGCTGTACGAAGGCACCCGCCTGGAAAGCGCCCAAATCCGCCATTCCCACGCCGACGCCTTCCAGGTCGACCTCGAAGTGCGCCACACCACCCGCATTACCCTCCCCAACGGCAAGCAGGTAACCCGCGCGAGCTGCAAAGTCCTCGCCCCGCGCGAGGTCCTGGAAGACCTCATCCGCCTGTTCGTCATCGACCTGGCCTGAGCGCGCCGCGGCAACATTCCTCCCACCGCCCGCGTCGACAAGAAAACCTTCCGCCTGATGGATTAAAAGTCCGCTGGTCACGCCGAAACCAGCGCAGCCGATAGAAGCCCAATCGACGATCGACTTACTAGTGTGCCGAACTACGACTACCGCAGCGAGGCGTTGATCTTTTCCAGCATCCCCGCCCCGGGGCAAAGCTCCTTCACGCCGAGCTGGTTCAGGGGCACGGTGCTGGTCTTGAAGTGGGCGTGGAGGTCCTGGGCGTTGGGGTCGAGGTAGAGCAGACCCGTGAGGAATTCGCCTTTGGAGGCGGCGGTGGCGATGTGGGTGATGGCGTTGATTTTGTCGCTCGGGTCATAGTCGGGCTCGAGCTTGCGCAGTCTGAGGATGCTGCCGTCGTGCTGCGGGACTTCGATCACGCCGCCTTCGGCGTAGTCGACGGTGATGGCTTCGCGGTTGGGCCAGAAGTCGAGGCGGTTGACGGCTTCGTTGTGCTCGCGCACGTAGTCGTAGCTCTTGGTGCTGCC
>JBAUTW010000188.1:0-6984 GCA_049582365.1 Burkholderiales bacterium
CGTCGAGTTCGAGCTGTCGATGCCGCTCGCGGCGCCGCAGCCGGTAAAGGACGGAAACAAATGACGGCGCTGCTGCGGCGCTATACGGAGCGCATCGACGCGCTCAGCTTGCGCGAGCGGGTGCTGATCTTCATCGCGGCCGCGCTGGTGCTGGTGGCGTTCGCCTATCTGGGCTTTATCGCCCCGCTGATGGAAAGGGATAAGCGCCTCGGACGGGAGGTCGCGCGCCGGCAGACCGAGCTCGCCATGCTGCAGGCCCAGTTGCAGGCGCTGGCGCGCTCGAGCGAGATGCGCCCCGACGACGCCAACCGCGCCGAGCTCGCGGGCCTGCAGCGCCAGCTCGCACAGCTCGACGAACAGATCGGTGAAGCTGCGAGCCGCTTCACCTCGCCGCAGCGCATGCGCGACGTCCTGCAGGAGATCCTGGCACGCAACCCGCGCCTGCAGTTGGTCGACCTGAAGACTCTGCCGGTCGACCTGTTCGGTCATTCGGATGCGCGAGGCCCGCGGCCGATCTACCGCCATGCGATCGAGCTCACCGTGAGCGGCGCGTACCTGGACCTGTATGCCTACCTGCGACAGCTGGAAGGCCTGCCGACGCGGTTATACTGGCGCAAGGCCGATCTCGCGGCGGGCGATTATCCGAAAGTGGTGCTGAAGCTTACTGTCTACACGTTGAGCTTCGATCCGTCCTGGATGAGCGTATGAGGCTGGCGCGACTATATTGCTGCTTGCTGACGAGCCTCGCGGCGACCCAGGTCATCGCGGCGGAGGCGGACGCCGGGTCATCCGCCCAGGGCTTCGCCGACCCGACGCGACCGCCCTACAGAGGCCGCGCCAGCGCGGCGGACGACTCTCCGGTTATGGGGCCCGAACTGCAGTCGGTGCTGATCTCGACCACGCGCAATGTCGCCGTGATCAACGGGCAAACGGTGCCGCTCGGGGGCAAGTTCCGCGACGCCACGCTGACCAGGATCAGCGAGTCCGGAGTCGAGTTGCGCAGTGGAAGCCGGATCGAGGTGCTCAGGCTGTTTCCACAGGTCAAGAAGAAGTCGCTGCCAAGCGACGAGCCGCGGAGGCGGAACTAGAACATGAAGAAAGTATTCCTGATCGTGGCCGTTTCGGCGCTCGGAGGGTGCGCCACTCCGCCGCCTCGCCCGAGCGGCATAGAACCCGGAATACGCGCGGCGCTGGAGCCGGCGCCCAAGAAGGAATCCCCCAGCGCCGCCCTCGACCAGGCGTTGCTGCCGCCGCTTCGCATGGCGATGCCGGAAGTGCGCGGGCAGCCCGCCGAACCCAGGTTCGACCTTTCGGTCAACAACGCGCCAGCGGCCCAGGTGTTCAACTCGATCGTCTCCGGCACGCGCTTCAGCATGCTGGTGTCGCCGAGCGTGAGCGGGACGATCTCGGTCAACCTGAAGGACGTTTCGATCAGGGAGGCGCTCGATTCGATCCGCGAGCTCTACGGCTACGACTACAAGATCGAAGGAACACGCATATTCATTCTGCCTGCCGGCCTGCAGACGCGCATTTTCCAGGTCAACTATCTTCAGGGCCAGCGTCGCGGCACGAGCGATGTGCGAGTGCAATCCGGCTCCATTTCGGATACCACCGGAATCAACCAGGCTCCCAACCCGTCCTCCGCCGCGAATCCCTCCGCGGGCCCGGTGCAGGCGCCGGGCCAGGACATGCTCGATAGCAGCCGGGTGACGACGCGGACTTTGAGCGACTTCTGGGGGGACCTGCGCGTCGCGCTGGTGGCGATCGTCGGCACCGGTCAAGGTCGCAACGTGGTGGTATCGCCGCAATCCGGCGTCGTCGTGGTGAGCGCTCCGGCGCGCGAAATGCGCGCCGTCCAGCAATATCTGCGTGAAAGTCAGATCTCGGTCGAACGCCAGGTCATGCTGGAAGCGAAAATTATCCAGGTGACGCTTTCGGACAGCTATCAATCGGGCATCAACTGGTCCGCCTTCCGCAGCACGGGCCCGAACGTAGCAATCGGCCAAAGCGCCAATACGGGATCCGGCACGGTGCTCGGTTCAAGCGGACAGGTCCTGCAAGGCGGCGAGCAAACGCTCAACCTCGCGACAAGCAGCGTGACGACGGCAGCGAGCGCGCTGGCCGCCGATAATCCGGCCAGCGGCGTGTTCGGGCTTGCGTTCCAGACCTCGAACTTCGCCGCCTTGCTCCAGTTCCTGCAGTCGCAGGGGAATGTGCAGGTCCTTTCGAGTCCGCGCATCGCTACCCTCAACAACCAGAAGGCGGTGCTCAAGGTGGGCACCGACCAGTTCTTCGTCACCAACGTGGCGACCGTCACCACCACCACCGGCGCAACCACGCAGCAAACGCCCACCGTGTCGGTCGCACCGTTCTTCTCGGGCATATTGCTCGACGTTACGCCGCAGATCGACCAGCAGAACAACATCACGCTGCACGTTCATCCGTCGATCAGCGACGTCACCACCAGCCAGACCGTGGTCAATCTCGGCGGCACGGTTCCATCGATCACGTTGCCGCTGGCGAAGAGCACGATCAGCGAGACCGACACCATCGTGCGGGTTCCCGACGGCAACATCGTCGCGATCGGCGGACTGATGAGCGTCAACGTGAGCGATAACCGCGGCGGCATCCCGGGCGTAAGCGAAGGCGGGTTAGGCGACCTGGTGCGCAACACCAGCCGCACGTCGAGCAAGAACGAACTCGTCATCCTCATCAAGCCAACGGTGATCCAGGGTGATCGCAATTGGGCCGACGGGATGCGCGACACGCGCGAGCGCATCGAAGGCATGATGCCCGGCCAACAGGGTGGGGCGCTCAAGTAGTGAACTACCTGCGGCACTTCGGGCTGCGCGAACCCCCGTTCGGAATCACTCCAGACACGAGTTTCTTCTGCGCCTGCCGAAGCACGCAGGAAGCGCTGAACACGCTGCTGGTGGCGATCGGCAACGGCGAGGGGTTCATCAAGATCACGGGCGAAGTCGGAACCGGCAAGACGCTGCTGTGTCGGAAGTTTCTCGCCACGCTCGATTCGGGATGGGTTACCGCTTATGTCCCCAACCCAAGCATCGAGCCGCGTACGCTGCTGCTCGAACTTGCCGAGGAGCTCGGAGTGCAGGTCGATGCCAGCGCCGACCAGCACTATCTGCTGAAGGGTATCACCCGGACGCTGCTAGGCCTCGCGCGCCAGCGCAAGCGCGTGGTGCTTTGCATGGACGAAAGCCAGGCCATGCCGATAGATACCCTCGAGACGCTGCGCCTGCTGACCAACCTCGAGACCGAAAAGCGCAAGCTGCTGCAGGTAGTGCTGTTCGGTCAGCCCGAGCTCGATCGCAAGCTCGCGTCCGAGTCCATCCGCCAGCTGCGCCAGCGCATCACGTTCCAATACGACCTCAAGGCGCTGGCCGAGGACGAAGTGGGCGATTACGTAAATCACCGTCTCACGATCGCGGGCTACGTCGGCCAGCCGGTGGTGAGCGCGCGCGCGCTGCGCACATTGCACCGCACGAGCAGGGGGTTGCCGCGCCTGGTCAACATCCTGGCGCACAAGTCCTTGCTGCTCGCCTTCGGCGAAGGCGGCTACCGCGTAGAGCCGCGTCACGTGCGCGCGGCGGCGCACGACACGCCGGCCGCCGCATCGACGCGCTGGTGGTGGCCTAAGTTCAGATTGCCGCGCGCCGCCGATTGAAGCCGAGACGATGAGCCTTATCAACAAGATGCTGCAGGAACTGGATCGCCGGCACGCGATGGGGTCCCCCAATGCCGACGTCATGACGCGGCAGATCGAGCCGGTCACCGCGGGGCGGCGCAGGCGCGATCTTTTCTGGCTGATCCTCGGCCTGGAGCTGGCCGTCGCGCTGGGATGGCTGGCGTGGACCAGCTATCAGCTCAGGCCGCGATCGGTGGTCACCGAACTCGCGCTGCGAACCTCCGGCGGATTAGGCCGCGCGGCGCAGCGCATCCGACCGCCTGTGAGCGCGCCGGCGCAAGAGCCTGCGCCCCAGCCTGCGCCCCAGCCTGCGCCGGCCGTAAGCACTGCGCCCGTGCCGGTGTCTCCGCCGGTGCCGCAGCCGGCTGTCGATACGCTGAAGCTCGCGAAGTCGATCGAGCACGCGATCCCTCCGCCGCGCCCGCGCGCTGTGCCGAAACCGGCCGACCGCAAGCGCGTGCCGAACCCGCTGCCGTCGGCGACAGTCGAGGAGGCGCAGCCGCAGATCCACAAGCAAGCTCACCCGCGCACGCCGGCCGAGCGGGCTCGATCGGAGTTTCGACGCGCGGTGCAGCTGCTCGACGAGGGACGTGTGAGCGAGGCCGAGCAGGCGCTTAGCGGGGCGCTATCGATCGATCCGTCCCAGGTGCCAGCGCGACAGGCGCTCATCTCGCTGCTGGTCGACCAGCGGCGCTTGATCGAAGCGCAGCGCCTGCTGCAGGAAGGGCTGACGCTGGATCCCGCCCAGGTGCAGTTCGCCACGGTCCTGGCGCGGATCTACGTGGACCGTGACGACTACGACAAGGCGCTCGGCGTTTTGCGAGGGTGCAAAGGCGACGTGTCGCGCGACGCCGAGTACAACATCCTGTTGGGCGCGGTGCTGCAGCACATGTCGCGGCCCGGCGAAGCCGCCGATGCATATCGTGCGGCATTGCGTGCCGCGCCGCAGGCGGGGACCGCCTGGGTCGGCCTCGGGCTGTCGCTCGCCGCCCTGGACCACCGCCCGGAAGCGGCCGAGGCGTTCCGGCGCGCGGTCGCCAGCGGTTCGCTCAGTCAGGAAGTCAGGGACTACGCCGAACAGCAGCTGCGGCGCTTGCAGTAGGTATCAGGCCGCACTCGCCTCGGTTCCAAGGCGTTCCAGTCGATAGCCGTAGTTGTAGATCGGCACCACGCGATAGCCAGTCTCGGGCCGCAGATCGAGCTTTTTCCGCACCTGGCTGACGTGGGTGTCCACGGTGCGGGTCGCGAGGTCGCCGCTGCGTCCCCAGACCGACTCCTGCAAATGACCGCGCGACATCAGGCGCCCGATGTTGCGGAACAGGACAACTGCGAGCTCGAACTCTTTCGGCGTGAGCTCGATGCGTGAGCCCTCGCGGCGGATCTCGCCGCGCTGGGTATCGATCTCGAACGGGGGAAAGGAAAGCAGGGTCTGTTCCTCGCGCGGGTAGGCGCGGCGAAGCAGCGCGCTGACGCGCGCCAGCATTTCCTGGCGCCGCGCCGGCTTCACCATGTAGTCGTCCGCGCCGTTCTCGAGCGCGTACACGATGTCCTCCTCGGAATCGCGCACGGTGATGAAAAGTATGGGGACGTGTTTGGAAACGTTGGCACGCAGCCAGGTCAGCACCTCGGCCCCCGAAACGTCGGGCACCTGCCAGTCGAGAATGAACAGATCGAAGCTTTCGCGCCCCGCGTGCTTCATCGCTTCGCGCCCCGCCAAATAGCCGTGAACGTCGTGTCCCGCGTCCGCGAGCCAGCGCCGCAGCAGCGCAAGCTGGTCGGGGTCGTCTTCGAGTATCGCGATTCGCACTGAGCACCTCCCTGGCGGCGATGCCGCACCGGCGAGGCAAATGATAATGCCGCCGGCGCGCGACGCAAATTCGGATTGTGGCAGAATCGCGGCCTCCCGGAGGGCCTGGCAAATGCGACTCGCTCTACTCGGCGGCGGCACGATCGCCCGTCTGGTGCTGGAAAACCTGCGTCGGGGCGCGCTGCCCGGCTTTGAAGTGGTGGCGCTGGCGGGAAGACGGGCGGCGTCGGGCGCGGCGGCACTCGCGGGCGAATACGGCGTCGATTACGTCCTCGGCGCGCAGGCGCTGTGCGAGGCGAAGCCGGACGTGGTCCTCGAGGCGGCTTCGCACGACGCGGTCCGCGCCCACCTCATCCCGGTTCTTGCCGCGGGTTCGTCGGTAATCGTGCTGTCGGCCGGGGCGCTGGTCGACGACGCGCTGCGCGCCGCGGCAGAGGCGGCGGCACGTCGCTCTGGCGCGCTGCTCTACGTGCCTTCGGGAGGGATCGGCGCACTCGACGCGCTCAAGGGCGCCTGCGCCGCGGGCGAGGTCGAGGTGTCGATCCAGGTCGCGAAGCCTCCCGCGGCGTGGAGGAAAATCGACTACGTGGAGTCCCTCGACGTCGATCTCGATTCGCTTGTGGGCGCCACGACCCTGTTCGATGGGCCGGCGCGGGCCGGGGTGCCGCACTTTCCGCAGAACGTCAACATTGCAGCCGTACTGTCGCTGGCCGGGGCCGGCTTCGACCGCACCAGGCTCAAGGTCGTGGCGGACCCCGCGCTGACCCGCAATACGCATACCATCCGGGTTTCGGGCAAGACGGGCCAATTCACGATCGTGCTGGAGAACGTGCCGGCGCCCGACAACCCGAAAACCGCCTGGCTGGCCTGCTACAGCGCGTTGGCGGCGCTCAAGGAGTTCCGCTCCCCCGCGCGCTACGGCACCTGAGCGGCCGCCCGACGATGCGCCAACCTCAATTCGCTTGACTAAGCAGCGGATATCTCACATAATTTCGGGTTCCGCCGGAGGGGTGCCCGAGCGGTTAAAGGGGGCAGACTGTAAATCTGTTGGCCTTGCGCCTACGTTGGTTCGAATCCAACCCCCTCCACCAGCAACTCGGGCGGGCGCGGCAGACGACAGGCATTGCGGGTGAATTGAATGGGCGGGTGTAGCTCAATGGTAGAGCAGAAGCCTTCCAAGCTTATGACGAGGGTTCGATTCCCTTCACCCGCTCCAATGCGCAAATTCAGCCCATGTAGCTCAGTGGTAGAGCACTCCCTTGGTAAGGGAGAGGTCATGCGTTCAATCCGCGTCATGGGCACCAGACATCAAAACTCTTTCAACGAAACGTCAAAGGCAGCGTAGTCATGGCAAAAGGCAAATTTGAGCGGACCAAGCCGCACGTGAACGTTGGCACGATTGGGCATGTGGACCATGGCAAGACGACGCTGACGGCGGCGATGACGAGTATTTTGGCGAAGAAGTTTGGCG
>JBAUTW010000189.1:0-1819 GCA_049582365.1 Burkholderiales bacterium
CGGCTGGGCTTCCTGGTCGGCTGGGTCGAGGAGGAGGAGCACGGCTCGCACCACGTGCGCCCCGGGGAGCGCCGCTACGGCGTGGTCACCGATCTGTACGTCGAGCCGGGCGCCCGCGCGCGCGGCATCGCCGTGGCCCTGCTGGAGGAAGCGGCGCGCCACTTCGGCACGCTTGGACTGGTGCGCCTGCGCGTGCGCACGCTTGCCGCCAACCAGGCCGCGCTGCGCTTTTACCGCGCGCTCGGCTATGCACCCTACGAGCTCACCCTGGAGCGCGAGCTGCCTCATGCAAAATCCCGTCGCGCAGCTCGAAGATCCGTTCGGCGCGCGCCGCGAGCGCGGGGTCGTGCGTGACGATGACGAACGCGGTGGCGTGGGTCGCCGACAGCCGCATCATGGCCTCGAACACCTCGTCCGCGGTGCGCAAATCGAGGTTGCCGGTCGGCTCGTCGGCCAGCACGCAGGCCGGCTCGGTGACCATCGCGCGCGCGAATGCGCAGCGCTGACGCTCGCCGCCCGAGAGCTCGCCGGGCTGGTGCTCCAGGCGCTCGCCCAGGCCCACTTCCGTCAGCACGGCGGCCGCCCGGCCGAGCGCATCGGCGCGCGGCATGCGGCGGATCAGCAGCGGCATGGCGACGTTCTCCAGCGCGCTGAACTCCGGCAGCAGGTGGTGGAACTGGTAGACGAAGCCGAGCGTCGCGTTGCGCACGCGACCGCGCTCGGCTTCCCCCATCTCGCTGAACGCCCGGCCCTGGACGCTCACGCTGCCGGCGCTGGGCGCGTCGAGTCCGCCCAGCAGGTGCAGCAGCGTGCTCTTGCCGGACCCGGAGCGGCCGACGATCGCGATGCGCTCGCCCACCTTCACGTCCAGGTCGACGGCGCGCAGCACCGGCACCGCGGTCGGTCCGAGATAGGTCTTCTGCAGGCCGCGGCAGGCCAGCACGTCACTCATAGCGCAGCGCCTCGGCCGGATTGACGCGCGAGGCGCGCCAGCTGGGATAGAGCGTGGCGATGAAAGACAGCACCAGCGACACCACGCCGATGATCACCACGTCGCGCAGGTGCACGTCCGAAGGCAGCTCGGGAATGAGATACACGCTCTTGGACAGGAACTGGACGTGGAACGCGCGCTCGATCGCCGGCACCAGGGTGGGTATGTTGAGTGCGAGCAGCACTCCGCACACCACCCCCACCAGGGTCCCGATGACGCCGATCACCGCGCCCTGCACCATGAAGATCTGCATCACCGAACCGGGCGCGGCGCCGAGGGTGCGCAGGATGGCGATATCGGCCTGCTTGTCGGTCACCAGCATCACCAGCGCCGAGACGACGTTGAACGCCGCCACCGCCACGATCAGCAGCAGGATGATGAACATGACCCGCTTCTCGATCTCGACCGCGCGGAAGAAGTTGGCGTGGCTGCGCGTCCAGTCGGTCGCGTAGACGTCCGGGCCGAGCCGCGCCGTCAGCTCGCGCGCGACCTCGGGCGCGGCGAACAGGTCGTCGAGCTTGAGCCGCACGCCGCTCACCGCGTCGCCCATCTGGTACAGCTTCTGCGCGTCCTGCAGATTGATCAGCGCGAGCCCGGCGTCCGCCTCGACGAAGCCGATGTCGAAAATGCCGACCACGGTGAACTGCTTCAGGCGCGGGATCACGCCGGCCGGCGTCACCAGCCCCTGCGGCGCGATCAGCGCCACCTTCTCGCCGGGCAGTACGCCCAGCGCACGCGCGAGATCGACCCCGAGCACGATGCCGAAGCGCCCCGGCTGCAGCGCATCGAGGCTGCCGGCGCGCATGTGCGCGCCGAACTGCGCCACCC
>JBAUTW010000190.1:0-3041 GCA_049582365.1 Burkholderiales bacterium
ACGAAACCGGGGACAGACCCCGATTTCGGTCACTAGGATGTTGATTCGATTTTGATCGGGGCGAGGTCTGTCCCCGAACGCGTCGCGCGTCGAGATCAGCTCTGCGCTTTTCGCCGCAGCGCGAGCCAGACCGCGTAGACCGCCAGGCCCGCGAACCACAAGAGCGACCACTCGGCGATCGACAGGCCGAGGAAGCGCCAGTGCACCTCGGCGCACTGGCCCGAGCCGCGCACCAGGAAGGTGAGGGTGCGCGAGATCGGGAAGTGCTCGATCATGAACTGCAGGTCCGGGCCGCACTGCGGCACCTGGTCGGGCGGCAGGTGCTGCAGCCAGACCTGGCGCGCCGCGGTGGCGCCGCCGGCGAGCGCGAACACGAGACCCAGCCCGCCGTAGAGCAGGTTCCAGCGGCGCCGCGGCGCGTGGATCGCGCCGCCGAGGAAGGCGAGCGCGAAAAGCGCGAAGAACACGCGCTGCACCAGGCACAGCGGGCAGGGGTCCTGGCCCTGGAAGTACTGCAGCACGTAGGCGTAGCCGAGCAGCCCGGCGCAGGCGAGCGCGCCGAGCGCGTAGGCCCAGCGGGTCGGGATGTTGAGCGGGTTGATCATGCCGGCGCGGTTACCTGTTGCTCGATGATACCGAAGATCGAGCGCCCCTCGGCGTCGCGCATCTCGAGACGCACCTTGTCGCCGTACCTGAGGAACGGCGTCTCGGCCTCGCCCTTCCTGATGATCTCCTCCGCGCGGCGCTCGAACAGGCAGCCGGCGCCCGTCTTGCGGTCGCGGTTGGAGACCGTGCCCGAGCCAACCAGGGTGCCGGCGCGCAAGGGGCGCGTCGCCGCCGCGTGCTCGATCAGGCGCGCGAAGTGGAACTGCATGTCCTTGCCCGCGTTCGGCTCGCCCAGCAGCTCGCCGTTGACCTCGATGCGCAGCGGCAGGTGCACGCGCTTGCCGTCCCAGGCCGCGCCCAGCTCGTCGGGCGTCACCGCCACCGGCGAGAGCGCCGAAGGCGGCTTGGACTGGAAAAAGCCGAAGCCCTTCTCGAGCTCCTTGCCGACCAGGTTCCTGAGCGAGACGTCGTTCAGCAGCACGAAAAGCCGGATGTGCGCCGCGGCCTTGTCGCGCTCGACGCCCATCGGCACGTCGCCGGTCACCACCGCGAGCTCGGCCTCGAGGTCGATGCCGAGCTCCTCGGAGGAAACGACGATGTCGTCGCGCGCGCCGAGAAACGGGTCCGAGCAGCCCTGGTACATCATCGGCTCGTGCTTCCACCACGCCGGCAGCTCCTGCTTGCGGGACTTGCGGATCAGCTCGGCGTGGACGAGGAAGCTCGAAGCGTCGGCGAACTGGTAGGCGCGCGGCAGCGGCGCCATCAGCTGCGCCGGGTCGAGCTCGAAGGCGCGCGCCGGCGGCCTGTCGTTCAGCTCGTTGTAGAGCTGCTCGAGCTGCGGCGCGCAGTAGTCCCAGTCGTCGAGCGCGGCCTGCAGCGTCGGCGCCACGTGGTCGGCCTTGAGCGCGTGCGCGAGGTCGCGCGAGGCCACCAGCAGGGTGCCGTCGCGGGTGCCGTCTTTGAGAGTGGCGAGTTTCATTGCTTGCGGACAGACGGGAAGGCGCGAATTATCGCAGAATTCGCCTATCATCAGCCGACGCAGAGAGGATTCGCCATGCTTGCACGCACCCTGTTCGGCCCCGAGCACGAGACCTTCCGCGACAGCGTGAAGCGCTTCATGGACGAGGAGGTCAAGCCGCACGAGGAGCGCTGGCAGGAGCAGGGCTACGTCGACCGCGAGGTGTGGCAGAAGGCGGGCGCGAACGGTTTCCTGTGCGCCAGCATGCCGGAGCAGTACGGCGGCGCCGGCGCCGACCGCCTCTACAGCATCATCCTGATGGAAGAGCAGGCGCGCGCGAACTCGTCGTCGCTCGGCTTCGGCCTGCACTCGGAGATCGTCGCGCCCTACCTGCTGCGCTACGGCAACGAGCACATCAAGCGCAGCTACCTGCCGAAGATGGCCGCCGGGGAGTGGATCGGCGCGATCGCGATGAGCGAGCCGGGCGCGGGCTCGGACCTGCAGGCGATCAAGACCAGCGCGGTGAAAAAGGGCGACAAGTACGTCGTCAACGGCTCCAAGACCTTCATCACCAACGGCTGGCACTGCGACCTGGTGATCGTGGTGGCCAAGACCGACCCGGCCAAGGGCGCCAAGGGCACCAGCCTGATCGTGGTCGACACCTCGATGAAGGGCTTCAGCAAGGGCAAGCGGCTCAAAAAAATGGGCCTCAAGGGCCAGGACACCTCGGAGCTGTTCTTCGACAACGTCGAGGTGCCGGCCGCCAACCTGCTCGGGCAGGAGAACAACGGCTTCATCTACCTGATGCAGGAGCTGCCCTGGGAGCGCATGCAGATCGCGATCGGCGCCATCGCCAAGGCCGAGGCCGCGATCGGCTGGACCATCGACTACGTGCGCGAGCGCAAAGCCTTCGGCAAGACCGTGGCGACTTTCCAGAACACCCGCTTCAAGCTCGCCGAGCTGGCGACCGAGGCCCAGGTCGCGCGCGTGTTCGTCGACAAGTGCATCGAGCTGCTGATGGCCGGCAGCCTGGATGCCGCCACCGCCTCGATGTGCAAGTACTGGTGCTCCGACATCGAGTGCAAGATCATCGACGAGTGCCTGCAGCTGCACGGCGGCTACGGCTTCATGTGGGAATATCCCATCGCCCGCGCCTACGTCGACGCCCGCGTGCAGCGCATCTACGGCGGCACCAACGAAATCATGAAAGAAGTCATCAGCCGCTCGCTCGGGCTCGGCGAAAAATAGCGGCCGGATAAATGGGGTCAGATCCCAATTACGGCGGTAATTGGTATCTGACCCCGATTTGCATCACAGCCGCCGGAAGCCCTCGCGCAGGCCTTCGAGGAAACTGAACTCTGCATGGCGACGGCCGGCGCCGATGGAGGCGTCGAAGCCGAAGCCATGGCCGCCGCCCGGGGCAATGCGCAGCAAGTCGCCTGCGCCAAGGCCGAGCATGCCGGGCGCGGCGTCGGCC
>JBAUTW010000191.1:0-1569 GCA_049582365.1 Burkholderiales bacterium
ACCCTGGCGCGCGTCACGCTGCGCGGCGAGGCGCAGCCGCTCGCCGGCGAAGGCGAGCCGTTCGAGCGCCTCAAGGCCGCCTGGCTGGAGCGTTTTCCGGCTTCGGCGGTGACATTCGCGCTGGCCGATTTCAGCTTCTGGCGCGTCGTGCCGCGCGACGCGCGCTTCGTCGCCGGGCTCGGGCGCACCTACAACCTGTCCGCCGACGCCCTGCGCCGCGCCCATTGAGCGATTGCCGAGGGCGGGGCACAATGTCCGCTGTTCCTGATTCTTGTTCCAATTCACGAGGGAGACGCATCAATGGCGAACGAGGGCTACCACGAGCCGGTCGGCGAGCTGTCGGACGAGACGCGCGACATGCACCGCGCGATCCTCTCGCTGATGGAAGAGCTGGAGGCGATCGACTGGTACAACCAGCGCGTCGACGCGTGCAAGGACGAGGTGCTGCAGTCGATCCTGGCGCACAACCGGGACGAGGAGAAGGAGCACGCGTCGATGGTGCTCGAGTGGATCCGGCGCAAGGACCCGAGCTTCGACAAGGAGCTCAAGGACTATCTGTTCACGACCAAGTCGCTGACGCACGACTAGCGGCGCGGCGGCTCGCGCCGGGCGACGGCCTGCGGGTCTGCGCCGTCGCGTAGAATTCCCGTTCATGGAAGCGATCGCCGAATTCGCCGCGGAGGCGAAAGAGCATCTGCTGCGCGAGGACCGGCGCCTGCTCGGCCGCCTGCTGGGCGACGCGATACGCGAGCAGGTCGGCGAGGAGATGCTCCACCGCATCGAGCTCATCCGCCAGACGGCGGTGGCGTTCAGGCGCACCGAGTCGGGCGCGCAGGAGGCGAAATCCGAGCTCGAGGGGCTGCTCAACGCGCTCGACATCGAGCAGACGCTGCACGTGGTGCGCGCTTTCAGCTACTTTTCACATCTGCTCAACATCGCCGAGGACACGCAGCAGAACCGAAGGCGGCATGCACATGCCGAAGCCGGCTCGCCGCCGCGCCCCGGCAGCATGGCTTATGCACTCGCACGCCTGCGCGACGAGGGCCTGCGCGGCGAGCAGCTGCTGGCCTGGTTCGAGCGCGCGCGGGTGAGCCCCGTGCTGACCGCGCATCCGACCGAAGTCCAGCGCCAGAGCATCCTCGATTGCGAGCGCGAGATCGCGCGCCTGCTGGCGACGCCGCGGGACGCGCCGCGCGACGCGCGCCTGCGACGCGAGGTGCTGCGCCTGTGGCTCACCTCGATGCTGCGCCTCACAAAGCTGGAAGTAACGGACGAGATCAAGAACGGCCTGGCCTACTTCCGCATGACCTTCCTCGAGGAGCTGCCGCGCCTATACGACGACCTCGAGCGCGCCTTGCAGGAGGACTTCGGCCTCGCGCGCGCGCCGTGGCTGGCGCCGTTCCTCACGGTCGGCAGCTGGATCGGCGGCGACCGCGACGGCAATCCGAACGTCACGGCACGCACGCTTTCGACCGCGCTCGCCCAGCAGGCGGAGCTTATTCTCGAGCACTACCTGGGCGAGGTGAACGCGCTCGGCATGGAGCTCTCGATATCGACCCGCGTCAAGCC
>JBAUTW010000192.1:0-2002 GCA_049582365.1 Burkholderiales bacterium
AGGCTGCGTCGCCGTCGTCGGCTAGCGGTCGAGGCGCGCGAACGCGACCGGCGCGGCGACGAGCAGCGCGAGCAGGATGGCGGCGATCGACGGCACGACGCTCAGCAGCATCGCGAACGGCGCCGCCACGAACAGCGCCGCGTGCAGCCAGGGCACGCGCGGCGCCCGGCCGAGATCGACGCCGAGCTTCCTGCGCATCCAGCGCATCGCCCTGGGCTCGCGCGCCGTGCGGCGCCTCAGCGTGCGGGCGAGCGATCGCTCCTCCAGCCAGGAGAAGAACACCAGCCCGAGCACGAACAGGCTGCCGATCAGCATCACCGGCGTAAGCAGCATCCCCGCCAGCGCCGAGACGGCGCTGGTGCCCACCAGGGCCATGATCGGGGCCAGCCCGCAGGCGAGCGCCGTGACCCCGATCAGCGCCAGCACCGGGAGCACCAGCCCGGCGCGCCCGGTGACGTAGTCATGGAACGCGTCGACCTCGCGGTAGCGCCGGGCGAGCGAGTTCGCGTCCTCGAGCGGCCCGAGCAGCTGCTGGCCGACCCGCTCCTGCAGTTGCGCCTGATCCGGTATTTCCCACATCGCCGCACCTCCCTGCCGTCGCAATCGCCAGGGCCAGCATACGGAACCGCGGCCGGAAAAGCCGGGAACAATTCCGCACCTGCGCGCCGGTGGCGCGCTTATCGAGCGGCGGCGCGGAAGTAGAAGTCGAGCATCGCGCCGAGCGGCGCGCCGCTGCCCTTGAGCCGGCTGCGCAGCGCCGCGCCTTCCCAGCAGTCGACCAGCAGGCTGGCCAGGCGCCTGGGGTCGGCGTCGGCCGCCAGGTCGCCCTTCTTGCGCGCCTCCTCCAGGCAGCCGGCGATGCGGCGCGCGATCTCGGAGAAGCACTGCTCGACCTTGCGCCGGAACACCTCGCTCACCCCGGAGAGCTCCTGCCCGAGGCCGCCGAGCAGGCAGCCGAGGTAGCCCTCGCCGCGGTAGCTCAGCTGCACCTGCTCGAAGAACTTGCGCACGCGCGCGAGCGGCGCCAGGGCCTCGTCGCCGAGGCAGGCGTCGAGGCCCGCGTGCACCTGCTTCATGTACTCGTCGATCACCTGCAGCGCGAAGTCTTCCTTGTCCCGGAAGTGGTGGTAGAAGGAGCCCTTCGGCGTGCCGGTCTCCTGCAACAGGGCCTGCAGGCCGAGGTCGTGGTAGCCGTGCTTGAGCAGCATGGCGATCCCCGCGTCGAGCAGGCCCTGCTTGGTCGCGTGCGTCTGCTCCACCTAGCCCTTTACCTTCCTGATCATGTGGTCGATGACGTGGCTGTGCTCGTGCTGCGGGCTGAACATCACGATCTCCGCGTCGGCGTCGACCCGCACATTATGCCCCGGCGGCCAGTAGAACAGATCGTTCGCCTTCACCGTCTCCTGCACGCCGAGCGCATCGGTCGTGGTGAGCTGGCCGCGCAGCACGAAGCCCCAGTGCGGGCACTGGCACATGTCGCCGTCCAGCCCCTGGAACAGCGGGCTCGTGTCCACCCCTTGCGCGAGCGTGAAGCATTCGCCGCTGATCTGGCCGAAGCCGCTCGCGTTGCCGAAATCCGTGCGCTGCCGGATCACCGCGCCCGGAATCTCCATCCGCACGTCCACCTGCTCCTTGGAAACTCGCATCGCTACCTCCTTTCCGTTGGTTTGCCCCCATTAGACCAATCGGTCTAGAGACAGAATAGACCGATCGGTCTAGCGCTGTCAACGGCGCTTGACATGCAAGCATTCCCTTGCCTATCATTCAGGCAAGCGATTACTTGCCTATGGCACATGGCCGAGCGCCGCGACACCGACCTGCTGTTCAAGGCCCTGGCCGATCCCGGCCGGCGCAAGCTGCTCGACCTGCTGCACGCGAGCGACGGCCGCACGCTCAACGAGCTGTGCGAGCACCTCGACATGACGCGCCAGGGCGTGACGCAGCACCTGCACCTGCTGGAGGCCGCGAACCTGGTCGCCAGCGTGCGGCGCGGGCGCGAAAA
>JBAUTW010000193.1:0-3275 GCA_049582365.1 Burkholderiales bacterium
GCGCAAGCACAGGCCGAACAGGGCGAGGCCGAGCAGACCCTTGACGAACACCAGATGGGCGTGTCCGACCAGGTGGAGCAAGCCGTAGAGCGTCAGCGACGACAGCCACTCGTGGGCGGTGAACGGAAACCGGCTCGCTTCGGTGAACGGGAACAGCACGGTGTGCGGGATCGCGCCGCTGGTCCAGATCAGGCGTCCGAGCGCCGCATCCAGCCACAGGCCGTCGGTCGCGGGCGGGACGAACGTGATCAACGCCACGACCACGATCGCCGCGGCGACCGTGCCGGCCCTGAGCCAGGCGTCCGACCTATTCATGTCCGGTCTGCACCGGGCCGACGACGACTTCGTCATTCGCCTTGAGTGCTCCGCTCAGCACCTCGGTGCTGGCGCCGTCGTTCAGGCCCAGGCGCAGTTCCATCGAGCTCAGCTCGCCGCGATTCAGGACCCAGACCCGTCCGCTCGACACTGACCTGCGCGGCGGCGCAGCGCCGGCGGGGCTGAATCGCAACGCGGCATTCGGCAGCTTGAGCGCATCGTCGCGCTGCGCGACCACGACGCGCACGTTGGCGGTCATACCCGGCAGCAGGGCGAGATCGGCATTGGGGGCCGAAATCAGCACCGTGTAGCGGACGGCGCTCTGGACGTTGCGCGGCGATTTGCGGATCTGCTTCAACTCGCCGCTGAAGCTGCGGCGCGGAAACGCGTCGACCGTGAAGCTTGCGTGCTGGCCGACCTTGAGCCGGCCGATGTCGGCCTGGTCGACGGCTGCCTCGACCTGCATGTCGTGCAGGTCCTGCGCGATGACGAACAGCGCCGGGGCTTGCGCGCTCGCGGTGACGGTCTGCCCCGCGTCCACGTTGCGCAGGATGACGGTGCCGTCGACCGGCGCAAGGATGGTCGTGCGCTCGAGATCCGCCTGCGCCTGCTGCAGCAGGGCCTGGCGCTGCTCCACCGCGGCAAGCGCACTTGCGACGCGTGCCCTGCCGACCCTGATTTGCGCCGCCAGCAGTCTGCTCTTCCTGCGTTGCGCCTCGGCCCGCTGCGCCTCGAGCTGAGAGCGGGCAAGCGCGACCGCGCTGTTGGCGGCATCGAGATCGGCGCGCGCCTGGTTCAGGCGCAGCTCATAGCCGGAGGGGTCGATGCGTGCGAGCACCGCGCCCGCCTTGACCGGCGTGTTGAAGTCGGCGTAGATCTCCTTCACCTGGCCGGAAATCCGGGACGCGACCTGCACGGTCGAGACGGCATTCAGCGTGCCGCTCGCCTCCACCACGGCCTGCAGCGGTCCTCGCTCCACCCGTACCGTCCGGTAGCGCGGCCCCGCGTCGCGCTCGCGCGCCTGGTACCAGGCGTAGCCCGCCGCGGCAACGGCGAGCACGACGACGATGCCGACGATGCGGCCCAGGCGTGTGCGGGGGATCATGGCGGGAGGCTCACTAGCCTCCCCTTATACAGCGATGCCCCCGTTTCCGTCGACGCCGATCAGGCGCGGCTGGTTGAGCTCGAGCGGCGCGATGGTCTTGCGCTCGCGCAGGTAGCGGGCCACGACGTCCCAGATCGGCTCGCCGCTCGCGCCCTGGGCCACCGGCGCCCAGCCGGCGACCTTGTACTTCTTGTCAGCCTCGACCGGCTTGCCCCCGAGGCGCATGTCGGTGATGCGCGAGCCGATGGTCGCGTTCGGGACGCAGGCGTAGGTCATGCCGCCCACGCGCACCATGTCGCCGCCTTGCTGCAGATAGGGATCAGGATTGAACAGGTTGTCGCAGATGTCCTCGAGGACCGCCTTGATTTGCGCGCCGGTCAGTTCCGTCAAGGTGCTGGTGGGGTAGGTGATCGCGGTCTGGTCCATGACGTGCTCGAAGGTGATCGCGTCGCCCGGCAGCAGCGTGGTGCCCCAGCGAAAGCCCGGCGAGAAGGCCAGATCGGCGCCCTTGACCGCCATCGACGCGTCCAGGATCAGCTGGTCGAAGCTGCCGTTGAAGTTGCCGCGCCGGTAGAGCAGGCCCTCGGTGAGCGCGAGCTTCTCCTCCAGCCTGGCGCGATACGGCGCGCGCGCCGACTCGATGTAGCGCGCCATCTCCGCGTCGGCCGGCAACAGGTTGGCGAACACCGGCAGCAGCCGGTAGCGGTAGTCCACGATCGTGCCGCCCTTGACCGCGAGATCCATGACCGCGACGAACTTGCCGTTGCAGCCGGCGTTGGCGACCAGCGTCTTGCCGCCGGGATTGCTCACCACGGTAGGGCTCGGCACGCCGTCGTGCGTGTGGCCGCCCAGGATCACGTCGATGCCGCGCACGCGCGTGGCGAGCTTGAGGTCGACGTCCATGCCGTTGTGCGACAGCAGGACCACCACCCTGGCGCCCTTGGCGCGCGCCTCGTCGACCATCTTCTGCAGGTGCCGTTCCTGTATCCCGAAGCTCCACTGGTCCATCATGTAGCGCGGATTGGCGATCGGGGTGTAGGGGAAGGCCTGGCCGATGACCGCCAGCGGCACGCCGTTCAGCTCGCGCAGCGAGTACGGCTTGAACACCGGATCCTCGAAATCCACCGTCTTGACGTTGTGCGCGATGAATTCGATCGGCGCCAGCTCGTGGTCGACCGCCTGCTTCATGCGCTGCATGCCGTAGGTGAATTCCCAGTGCGCGGTCATCAGGTCGACGCCGAGCAGCTTCTGCGCGCCGATCATGTCGGCGCCCTGGGTCCAGAGCGAGGTGGCCGAGCCCTGCCAGCTGTCGCCGCCGTCGAGCAGCAGGGCGTGCGGGCGCGACGCGCGCACATGCTTCACCAGGCTGGCGAGCTGGGCAAAGCCACCTACCTTGCCGTAGCGGCGCGCCGCGGCCTCGAAATCGAGGAAAGTGAAAGCGTGCGCCAGCCTGCCGCCCGGCGCGATGCCGAAGTGCTTGAGCAGCGCCTCGCCGACCAGATGCGGTGGCTGGCCTGCGGCAGCGGCGATACCGATATTGACGTCGGGCTCGCGGAAATACACCGGCAGGAGCTGCGCATGCGTGTCCGTGATGTGCAGCAGCGAGACGTTGCCGAACGCCGGCAGCTCGTATAGCTCCTCCGCTGCCTCGGCTTCGCTCGCTCCCGGACGCAGACTCGCGCCGGCGGCCGCCGCGAGGGCGAGCAGGCGCAGAAACTCACGTCTTTGCATTGCGCACCTCGCTAGAAAAAAAGGGGGCTGGCCAGAGCCAAACCCCCTCGTTCGACGCCCGGAGCTACTACTGGTTCACCGGCGACGCGGGGTCGAGCACGTAAGCCGTGAGGTCCTTCATCTG
>JBAUTW010000194.1:0-2379 GCA_049582365.1 Burkholderiales bacterium
GCGCGACCAGGCGCGCGACGCGGCCGAGCTGATCGAGGTCGACTGGAAACCGCTGCCGGCGGTGGCCGACCTGGCGACCTCCGCGAGCGGCAAGGGTCCGGTGGTGTGGCAGCCCGCGTTCACGCCCGAGTACGGCAACATCGCGGCGATCTACCGCATGGGCGAGCGCGCGGCGAGCGACGCCGCGTTCGCCGCCGCCGCGCAGGTGGTGAAGCTCCGGGTGGTCAACAACCGCGTGGTCGCCAACCCGCTCGAGCCGCGCGCGCTTGCGGCGCAGTTCGATGCCGCGAGCGGCCGCTTCACGCTCTACTGCCCGACGCAGAACACCCATACCGTGCGCGGCCAGCTCGCCAAGGTGTTCAAGCTCGACGAGGGTCGGCTGCGCATCGTCTGCACCGACCTCGGCGGCGGCTTCGGCGCGCGCGGCTATGCCTACCCCGAGCACGCGGCGCTGTGCTTCGCCGCGCGCGCGCTCGGGCGCCCGGTGAAGTGGCGCGCCGACCGCTCGGAGAACTTCCTTTCGGAAGTGCACGGCCGCGACAGCGTCACCGAAGCCGAGCTCGCGATCGACGGCGAGCGGCGCTTCAGCGCGCTGCGCATCCGCACTCTCGCCAACATCGGCGCCTACGCCTCGAACTTCGGCGCCTGCGTGCCGGCGATGTCGGGCGTGCGCGCGCCGACCGGCGTGTACGCGATCCCGCACATCGATCACGAGGTGCGGATGCTGTTCACCAACACCGCGCCGGTGGACGCCTACCGCGGCGCGGGGCGCCCGGAGATGGGCTACCTGCTCGAGCGGCTGGTCTCGCGCGCCGCGCGCGAGTTAGGCGCCGACCCGATCGAGCTGCGGCTGAAGAACATGATTACGCCGGCGCAGATGCCCTACAGGAATCCGGCCGGGCAGACCTACGACTGCGGCGACTTCGCCAAGGTGCTCAAGGAGGCGATGGCCGCGGCCGACTGGGACGGCTTCGCGGCGCGCAAGGCGGCGGCCGTGAAGCGCGGCCGGCTCTACGGCCGCGGCCTGGCGTGCTACATCGAGATCACCGGCAGCGCGCGCGTGACCGAGGCGGTAAACCTGACGGTGGAGGGCGACGGCACGGTGACGCTGGTCTCCGGCACGCAGCAGATCGGACAGGGGATCCAGACCTCCTACGCGCAGATCGTCGCCGAGCTGCTCGGTGTGCCGCCGGAGGCGGTGCGCGTCATCCAGGGCGACACCGACGTCGCCGCGTCGGGCGGCGGCGCGGGCGGCTCGAGGAGCCTGCAGGTCGGCGGCAGCGCGACGCTGATGGGCTCGCGCAAATTGATCGAAGCGGGCAAGGCGCTGGCGGCCAGGGAACTCGAGGCCGCCGCAGTCGACATCGAGTTCGCTGCGGGGCGCTATCGCATCGCCGGCACCGACCGCTCGATCGGCCTCGCCGAGCTTGCGGCGAAGCAGCCCGAGCGGCGCATCGGCATCGCGCACAGCGAGACGGTCAAGGGGCAGACCTGGCCCAACGGTTGCCAGGTGTGCGAGGCCGAAGTCGACCCGGACACCGGCGTGGTGCAACTCGCGCGCCTCTGCGCGGTCGACGACGTCGGGCGCGTGATGAACCCGCTGATCGCCGAGGGCCAGGTGCACGGCGGCATGATGCAGGGCATCGGCCAGGCGCTGATGGAACAGTCGGTGTACGACGAGGACGGGCAGTTGCTCACCGGCTCGTTCATGGACTACGCCATGCCGCGCGCCGATCTGGCGCCGGAGCCCACAGCCGCCTTCGACGAGTCGGTGCCGAGCGCGCTCAATTCGCTCGGCGCCAAGGGCGTCGGCGAAGCCGGCTGCCACGGCGCGATGCCGGCGGTGGTCAACGCGGTGCTGGACGCGCTCGCCGAGCGCGGCGTTGCAGCGCTGGATATGCCGCTTACGCCGGAGAAGGTCTGGCGCGCGCTTCAGCGCCGCGCCTAGTCGTCGCGGGCCGGGCCCCGGTCAGCCGGGGTTGGAGGCGTGCAGCGCCGACGCGGTGGTGCCGGCGCCGGGGCCGGAAACCGGAGGCGGCATGCTGCCGGCCGAAGCGGCCGCATTGCTGCGTTCGAGGATCAGCTTGGCGTGCGGCTTGTCGGTGGTTTCGATGTGGTGCAGGAGCCAGAAGTTGAGGTAGCGCATGGTCAGCGACATGCTACGGCCCTCGAGCGCGTCGGCCTGGCTCTCGAGCTCCTCGATCAGGCGCCGGTGCTCCTGCTTGTGGCGCTCGGCGGCCGCGCCCAGGCCGGCCTGGGCCATCAACTGCTCCTCGGCGGCGAAGTGCGCGCGCGCGGCCTCCACCAGCTTGGCAAAGGACTCGTGCAGCCGCTCGGCGTCGTGGCCGGCCTTCAAGTCCTCGCCGATGCGGTTGATCA
>JBAUTW010000195.1:0-3687 GCA_049582365.1 Burkholderiales bacterium
GGTACAGCTGCGCCGCCAGGGCGCGCGCCTTGGGCCGCAGCGCGGGCGGCGTGAAATCCTCCAGCTCCTGGATCAGCACGTCCGCGCCGCTGCGCGCGGCCGCGGCCTGCGCCTTCTCGTCCGCGCCCGGAACGAACAGCCAGGTGCGGCGCGGATGACTCATGCCCCGTCCGCGCAGGACTCGAGGTGTTCCTCGATGAACTGGATCTGGTCGCTGCGGGTGCGGCTGCTGGCGTAGATCCAGACCGCCGCCACCCCCGCCACCACCAGTCCCATGCCGAGCATGCCGGTGTCGCGCGCGGCGCCCTCGAGCTCGCGCACCGCGCCGGCGAACAGCAGCACTGCGCCGACCACCAGCAGCCCGACGAACTGGAGCTTGGTGCCGAAAGCGTAGCTCAGTTCGCCCTCGAACGCGCTGCCCGCGCCGTCGGCGCGCAGCGTGCCGCGGAACTCGATCACGTCGCCCGCGGCGGCCAGCAGCCCCTTGCGCCAGAGCCTGAGCGCAGGCGCCGAGTCCGGGCCGCGGATGGTGCCGACCAGCCGCAGCCCCACGCCGAAGCGCCTGCCCTGAATCAGCATGCGCAGCCGCGCCAGCGCCTCCTGCGGCGGGCGCGGCCCCGCGACGCGCAGCGGCCGGCGCCAGAAGACGAATCCATCGGACATTCCCGCGCTCCCTTCTGCCGCACGTTACCGCGCGGCGCGTCCGGCGTCGAGCGCCCGCTCGATGCGGCGGTCGGGGATAAGCCAGACCAGCGCGACCAGCACGTAGACGCTCTGCGCGGCCCAGGGCCAGCGCAACGCAAGCAGGATCGCCGTGATGTAGAACAGCGGCGAGAGCCTGCCCTTCCAGTCGCCGCCGACCGCCTTCTTGAGCAGTGAATCCGCTCCCTGCGAAGCGATGATCACCTGCTGCAGGAGGTAGTAGGCCAGCGCAGCCATCAGCAGGACCCCGCCGTACAGCGCCGAGGGCAAGGCGGCGAAGTGGTTCTCGCCCATCCAGCCGGTGACGAACGGAACGAGCGAGAGCCAGAACAGCAGGTGCAGATTGGCCCACAGGATCGCTCCGGTCACCCGGTCGGAGGCGTGCAGCATGTGGTGATGATTGTTCCAGTAGATGCCGAGGTAGACGAAGCTCAGCACATAGCTGAGAAACACGGGCAGCAGCGGCGCAAGGTCGTCGAAGGTCTCGCCGTGGGGCACCTTCAGCTCGAGCACCATGATGGTGATGATGATCGCCAGCACACCGTCGCTGAACGCCTCCAGCCGCCCCGTCTTCATTCTTCTTGCCTTTCGCCGAGCAGGCCCTCGGCGCGCAGTATCGGCTCGATCTCGGCGAAGCCGGCGACCCGGAAGGCCTTGATTCCGATCGCGCGCGCGGCTTCCACGTTGGGCAGCAGGTCGTCGAAGAAATAGACTTCGCTCGGCGCCGCGCCGAGCCGCTCGAGCGCGTGCTCGAAGGCCTCGCGGTCGGGCTTCACGAACCCGGTCTCGTGCGATACGAAGCACGCATCGAGCAGCGTCTGCAGGCGGGTCAGGCGCCGCCAGTGCAGCGCGTTGGTGTTGCTCAGGCAGGCGAGCTGGTGGCTGCCCTTGAGCTCGCGCAGCAGCGCCTCTGCCCCCTCATAGAGGCCCCTGGGCCAGCCGGCAAAGGCGTCGAGGAAGGCCGCGGGCTCGAGCGCGAGCCGCCACTCGTCGATGAACGCGGCGGCGAACGTCTCGGGCGCCGTCAGGCCGCGCTCGAACGCCCGCACCGCAGGCGAACCGAGCCACTTGCGCCACAGCTCGCCGGGCTCGAGCGGGAGCGGCAACATCGCTGCGAGCCCCGCCGCGCCGGCGTTCTCCACCAGCACGCCGCCGAGGTCGAACATCACTACCTTGCCGGCGGCGACTGTGCGCAGCGGCTTTCTCATGTACACCCGCGCCAGCCCCTTCTCGAAGCGCCGGTCATATTCCACATAACCGATTCGGGCGTAGAGCGCGCGGTTCTCGCTCATCTTCTCATGCGTGTAGAGGTAGATCGAGTCGAACCCCTCGCGGCGTGCCTCGCTTTCGGCGAGCTCGAGCAGCGTTCTTCCCAGGCCGGTTCCGCGCCGCGACGGCTCGACCGCCACGTTCTCCAGCAGAAAGCCCTCCTGCGTGGAGGCGAGCACCAGCACCCCGACGATGCGGCCCGCGCTCTCGGCCACCATGACCCGGCGCTCGCGGATGACCTCGGCGTAGTCGTCGCTCATCGGGCCGGGCGGCCTGCCGATACGCTCGACGTAATGCCGGTACGCGGCATGCACGCACGCCGCCACGGCGGCAACGTCGCCCTCGTTGGCCGCGCGCAGCGCGTAGCGTGTCGCCAGGTCCTCAACCACCGGAAAGCGTCCCGATGAAGTGGCGCGCCAGGGCGAGCCAGAACTCCCTGCCCGAATGCAGCTCGGCGATGAGCGAGACGTCCGCCAAGCCCTTGTGCAGGATCACCGACAACATGAAGACCAGGAACGCGACGGCGAGGAGCTGCACCATGTTCCGGATCGAATTAACGGCCCTGCTTGCCATCGAATGCCCGGCTTAGCGTCCGTAGAACTTCTTCACCGTATCTTCGGCCACCTGCTGCAGGAACGCGGCGCTGTCCTTGTCGACCTTGCCGAAGTAGTCGTAGCTGTTGCCGACCGGCGACTTGCCGTAGACGCTGGCGTAGACGGTACAGGCCGCAAGGTAGGTGCCGAGCAGGGTCGGGTGCGAGCCGTCGTAGGACTGTTGCAGCTTGATGTCGGGCCGGCGGCGGTAGGCTTCCTCGAACGCGAGGCCGACCGGAATGACCAGGGCCCCGATCTCGTTGCCGACCGAGACATAGAGGTCTTCGGTGAGGCGGATATTCTGCGGGTCGGCCTTCTTGTTCGGCTTGACGTAGACGTGAGTCATGTAGAGCGCCGTTTTTCCGCCGCGCTCGGCGATCAGCCTGCTGAACCTGACAACGGTCGCGCGGAACCTCTCGCGCCCCTTCGCCGACAATGGCTCCGCGCTCGCGCCCTGCAGGATCACGAGCTGGAACGGCTGCTTGACCCCGATCTGGCCCGGCTTGGTGAGCCAGTCGATGTCATGCTGGTCGAGCCGCGCGCCGCCGATGGTGGCCGACTTGTAGTGCATCTTTTTCTCGAGCGACGGATCGGCCGCGATCGCCATCCGGCGCAGGTGGTTGTGCAGGCTGTCGCCGTAATAGAAGTAGCTGTTGCCGACGAACAGCACGCGCGTGGGCCTGTCGACCTGGGGCGCCTTGACCAGCGGAACCGGAACCGGCGCCGCCGCGGCGGCGGACGTCAGTGCCGCGGAAAGCAAGGGGAGCACAAAGCGCATGCTTGACCTCATCGGCGTTGCTTGGTGGCGTAGTGCCGCTGCGCCCAGGCGACGGTTTCGCGCGCGGCGCTGTCGGCCGGTACGGGCTGCACGGCGAAGCGCTCGCGAAAGCGCCGGTCGTCGACGACGAAGGGCTCGTCCCACTGGTAGAGCATCTCGTTCAACTCGCGGATCAGCGGCACGAACAGGCCGGCGGCCCGGAGCAGCGGCTTGGGGACGCGGCCGACGGGGATGCGTCGGCCGAGCGCCTTGGCGAAGCGGTCGATCAGCTCGCGCATGCTGCCGGCGCGCTGGCAGGGCAGCATCCAGGCGCGCCCGAGCGCGTCGTCGCGGGCACTACCGAGC
>JBAUTW010000196.1:0-1591 GCA_049582365.1 Burkholderiales bacterium
ATCACGCGCGCGGTGCACGACGCGGGCGGGCGCATCTGCCTGCAGGTGCTGCACGCCGGACGCTACGGCAAGCACCCGGCGATCGTCGCGCCCTCGGCGCTGAAATCGCCGATCAACCCGATCGTTCCGCGCGCCATGACCGCGGCCGAGATCGAGCGCACGCTCGACGCGTTCGGCGCCAGCGCCGCGCTCGCGCGCGAGGCGGGCTACGACGGGGTCGAGGTGATGGGCTCGGAAGGCTACCTGATCACGCAGTTCCTCGCCCTGCGCACCAACCAGCGCGCGGACGACTGGGGCGGCAGCCTCGCCAACCGCATGCGCTTCGCGCTCGAGGCGGTGCGCCGCACGCGCGCCGCGGTCGGGGCCGACTTCATCGTCGTCTACCGCATCTCGGCGCTCGAGCTGGTCGAGGGCGGCCTCTCGGGCGATGAGATCGTCGAGCTCGCCAAGGCAATCGAGGCCGCCGGCGCGTCGCTGCTCAACACCGGCATCGGCTGGCACGAGGCGCGCATCCCGACGATTTCGCAGGCGGTGCCGCGCGGCGGCTTCGCCTGGGCCACGCGGCGCCTGAAGGACGCGGTGCAGATCCCGGTGATCGCCTCCAACCGCATCAACGCGCCCGAGGTGGGCGAAGCGATCCTCGCGCGCGGCGACGCGGACATGGTCTCGCTCGCGCGCGCGTTGCTGGCGGACGCCGAGTTCGCGAACAAGGCCAAGGCGGGCGACCGCGCCGCGATCAACATCTGCATCGCCTGCAACCAGGCCTGCCTCGACCACATCTTCGACGGCCGCTTCGCTTCCTGCCTCGTGAACCCCCGGGCCGGACGGGAAACGAAGTTGAATTATGAAAAAACTCAAAACAGGAAAAAAATCGCCGTCATCGGCGGCGGCCCCGCCGGGCTGTCCTGCGCCGCGATCGCGGCCGAGCGCGGCCACGACGTGACGCTGTACGAAAAAGACGCCGAGCTCGGCGGCCAGTTCAACCTGGCGAAGAAGATCCCCGGCAAGCAGGAGTTCGCCGAGTCGGTGGCCTACTTCGCCGAACGCCTGCGCCGCGCAGGGGTGAAGGTGATGCTGAACACCGATCCCTCTGCCGATGTTCTCAAGAACTTCGATGAAACCGTGCTCGCCACGGGGGTCGATCCACGCCGGCCCGCGATCCCCGGGCTCGAGCACCCGAGCGTGGTCGGCTACGCCGACGTGCTCGCGGGACGCGCGGCGGTGGGCGAGCAGGTCGCGATCGTCGGCATGGGCGGGATCGGCTTCGACGTCGCGCTATACCTGCTCGAGCGCTCCAGCCGCGCCACGCTCGAGCCGCAGGCCTTCCTTTCGCACTGGGGCATTTCTCCTTCCGGAAGTCTTTCGCAGCCCGCGCCGGCGGCGCCGGCGCACCGCATCACGATGCTCAAGCGCTCGAGCACGCCGTTCGGCGACACGCTCGGCAAGACCACCGGCTGGGTGCACCGCACCGAGCTGGCGAGAAACGGAGTGAAGATGCTCAAAGGGGTCCAGTACCGCAGGGTCGACGACCGGGGCCTGCATATCGCGCTCGAGGGCAAGGAACAGATCGTGCCCGCCGACACCGTGATCC
>JBAUTW010000197.1:0-1507 GCA_049582365.1 Burkholderiales bacterium
GCCGAGCAGGTGCGCGACACCGCGGCCGAGCTGCTGAACCTGTACGCACGACGCGCCAGCCGACCCGGCCATGCCTTTCGCTTTCCGGCCCAGGACTACGAGGCCTTCGCCGCCGGATTCGGCTTCGAGGAAACGGCCGACCAGGCCGCGGCGATCGAGGCGGTGGTCAAGGACATGGCGGCGGGCAAGCCGATGGACCGCCTGATCTGCGGCGACGTCGGCTTCGGCAAGACCGAGGTCGCGCTGCGCGCGGCGTTCGTCGCGGTCGCCGATCGCAAGCAGGTGGCGATCCTGTGCCCGACCACGCTGCTCGCCGAGCAGCACTTCCAGACTTTCTCCGACCGCTTCGCCGACTGGCCGGTGGCGATCGCGGAGCTCTCCAGATTCAAGACTTCAAAACAGGCGGGTGAAATACTGAAGAAGGTCGAATCCGGAGAAATCGACATCGTCATCGGCACCCACAAGCTGCTCGCCAAGGGCGTCAAGTTCGCGCGCCTGGGGCTGGCGATCGTCGACGAGGAGCACCGCTTCGGCGTGCGCCAGAAAGAGGCGCTCAAGGCGCTGCGCGCCGAGGTCGACGTGCTGACCCTGACCGCGACCCCGATCCCGAGGACGCTGGCGATGTCGCTCGAGGGCATCCGCGACTTCTCGGTCATCGCCACCGCGCCGCAGAAGCGCCTCGCGATCAAGACCTTCGTCGCGCCCTGGTCCGAAGGCCGCATCCGCGAGGCGGTGTTGAGGGAGCTCAAGCGCGGCGGCCAGGTTTACTTCCTGCACAACGAGGTCGAGACCATCGAGCGCATGCACGCGCGCCTGGCGCGCCTGCTGCCCGAGGCGCGCATTGCGGTGGCGCACGGCCAGATGCGCGAGCGCGAGCTCGAGCGCGTGATGCGCGATTTCACCGCCCAGCGCCACAACCTCCTGCTGTGCACCACGATCATCGAGACCGGGATCGACATCCCGACCGCGAACACCATCGTGATCAACCGCGCCGACAAGTTCGGCCTGGCGCAGCTGCACCAGCTGCGCGGCCGCGTCGGGCGCTCGCACCACCAGGCCTACGCCTACCTGCTGACGCCGGACGAGGAAGCGGTCGGCGCCCAGGCCAAGAAGCGGCTCGAGGCGATCCAGATGATGGAAGAGCTCGGCTCCGGCTTCTACCTGGCGATGCACGACCTCGAAATCCGCGGCGCGGGCGAAGTGCTGGGCGAGTCGCAGTCGGGGGAAATCCAGGAGATCGGCTTCTCGCTCTACGCGCAGATGCTGGAATCCGCGGTCAGGCGCCTCAAGGCGGGCAAAGGCGCCGAGTTCGAGGACGCGCTCGACGTCTCGGCCGAAGTCAACCTGCACCAGCCGGCGCTGCTGCCGGCGGACTACTGCAGCGACGTGCACGAGCGCCTGACGCTGTACAAGCGGCTGTCGAACTGCGACTCGCCCGACGCGCTCGACGCGATGCGCGAGGAGCTGGTCGACCGCTTCGGCGCGCTGCCCGAGCCCGCGCGCGTGC
>JBAUTW010000198.1:0-10437 GCA_049582365.1 Burkholderiales bacterium
TGATCAACCGCATCGGCGAGGACTTGAAGGCCGGCCACGACGCCGAGCGGCTGCACGAGTCCTTTGCCAAGCTGGTGGAGGCCGCGCGCGCGCACTTCGCCGCCGAGGAGCAGTTGATGGCCCAGGCGGGCCTGGGCGCGGCCGCCGAGCGCCACAAGCAGGAGCACCGGCGCCTGATCGAGGAGCTCGAGAGCCAGGCCGACGCGCTCGAGGGCCGCAGCATGTCGCTCACCATGCGCTACCTCAACTTCTGGCTCCTGCACCACATCGAAACCACCGACAAGCCGCAGGCCGAGCGCATGCTCGGGGCGGAATCTGGCGCCGGCGCTGAGCAGCCGCCCGATCGCGAACCGGAAGAGATTTCCGGCCGCACAGTGGCTGCACCGGCGGTGCGAAATCTGGAGCGCTGGCACCGCGCGGTCAGGCGCGGGCTTTGGGTCGCCCCGGAACCGCGTTCCGAGAGCGGTCTGGGTGCAGTTCGAAGCCGCTGAAATCACAAAAATTGACAGGCTTTGCAACGAGTTAGGCTTGATCGGGCAGCGCAAATCGACGAACCTTGCATCTTTCGATCGAGGGCGTTGAGTGTGCGTCTTGGCGGCCTAGGATCCGGTGCGCCGGGCACCAGCATGTCCGGCCGCGCGCGCCAGGCGCGCTTCGCCGCGGCGCACCGCGGTTTGCCTGCGGCAGCCCGGTGAGCGCCTCTCCTCTATCGCCGTTCGCACCGGCCTCGAGAGACAACGCCGGAGGCGGGCCCGCTTCCAATCCGCCCAGGGAGCTCGAGCGCAAGCTAATCGAGTCAGTCGTTGCCAGGCTCGATGTTGCCCGACTGCCCGGCATGCCGATCATTATCGACCGCGCGCTCAGGGCCAGCAGACGCCCCGGCGATGCAGGACAACTGTGCGAGTGGCTCGCGCTGGACCCCAGCCTCGCCTTTCGGGTGTTCGAGGCGACTGCCGCGGCGCCCGAGCACCGCACCGGCACCGCCGCGCTGTCGCTGGCGCAGTGCGTCGGCGCCGTCAAGCCCGCCCTGGTGCGCTCGCTGCTGCTTAGCGCGGCCCGCTGCTCGTTGGGATCCGATCCTGCGCCCCTGTCTGCGCGCGAACTGGGGGAGTTCTGGATCCACGCCCTGCGCGTCGCGTTCCTCGGCCGGGCGCTGGCGGAGGCCTGCTCCTACCGCGATCCCGACGAGGCATATCTTGCCGGATTGCTGCACGACTTCGGTTCGTTCGCGCTGCTCGCCACCGTGCCGAACACGCTGCGGTCGCTCGTGGCCACGCAGGCGAATGCGCCCTGGGGCGCGGTACCGGAGCACGCCGGAAGGCTCGGAACGATTCATGCTCAGATCGGCGCCGCGCTGCTGGAGAAACTCCAGGTGCCCTTCTACGTTTCAGATGCGGTGCTGCTCCATCATGCGCCCGCAGCGGAGCTCGAGGGCACGCATCCCCTGGTCCGTATCCTGTGCTGCGCCGAAGCGCTGGCGCACTCGCACAGCCCGGCGGTGCCACACGGCGCAATGGCGGATCTGCTCGAGACGACGGCTTCCGCCGTTGCGGACGCCGAGAAGGCCGCCGCAGAGAAGGTCAGCGCGGTATTGCGTGGCCTCGGGCGTCTCGGGCTGGTGAAGTCACAGACCGCGCGCGCGGAGCCGACCGACGGAACCGCCACGACGTCGAGCGCGCAACAGCGCCTGACCGAAACGCTGGTAATGCGGTTCGTCAAGGAAGCCGAGCAACCCGCTTCCGGCGATGCGACCCACGAGCGGGAGTCCGATCCGCAATCGAAGCAAGGCGACCATGCGGAGGATGACGCTGGCGAGGAGGACCGATGGTCGGAGGCCTTGGCGTTGCATGGTACGAATGCCACCGCAGGCTCGATTCTCGACCAGGTCGTGGCGGAAGCGGTGCACCTCGAGGCCAGAACTTTGTTGCGCGATGCGGTCGATGTCCCCCTGGCGCTCGCCGAGGTGCTACCTCTGGCGCAGGTAGTCGCGGGAGTGAAACGCATCGCGATCTTCGTCGAGGACGATGGGGCGGCGAATTGGCCCGGCTGGCTGGTCGGCGGAGATGGCGCGGCTCGCGTCGATCTTTCGCTTTCGACTTCGGGGCGGTCACTCGTCGCGCGCGCAGCGAGTACGGCAGACGTGGTGCTGTCTTACGAGGAAGGCAAAGCAAGCCAGCTGGCGGGGCTGGATCTGCAGATCGCGCGCATCCTGGGAGCGGACGAAATCGCGGCGATTCCGTTGAAGGGGTCGGAAGCGCCCAATCGGGCTGTCGTGGTGTTTGGCAGCAGCGCCATGAAGGCGTCGCGCTTCGTTCAAAATCTGCCCTTTCTCAACGAACTCATGGATCTCGTGTCCCTGTCGCTCGCGGAGCGCCGTGCACGCCCGGCTGCAGATCGGGCCAGCCAGTCCGCGCAGCAGATGCGAGCCGCCACCAGACGCCTGGTGCACGAGGCCCGAAATCCACTGTCGGTTCTGAAGACCTATCTCCAGCTCGCGAGAGCCAGGACGGAAGGCGGCGCCAAGCTGGAGAAGGAACTCGAAATCGCGAATCAGGAGGTGGAGCGCGTCGCCAGATTGTTGGACGAAATCGGCAAACCCGACGAAGCGACGGTGTTTCGTCCGCGGCCGGTCGACATCAACCGCACGATCGAGGACCTCTTGCTTCTCTATGGCGACGCGCTCTTTGTCGAGAAGAAGATCGTCTTGTCGCCTATCCTGGATGCAAGCATACTGCCAATCTACTGCGACGCCGAAGGCCTCAAGCAAGTGCTGCTGAATCTGCTGATCAACGCGTCCGAGGCGCTTTCGAGCGGCGACCAGGTCATGGTCTGCACCTCGGACCACGTCAACTACGAAGGACAAGTGATGGTGGAGATCTCGGTCGCCGACAATGGACCGGGAATGCCGCCCGAAAGGACCGCAGGGCTGTTCGAACCTTCCGCGCCGGCGTCGACCGACGCGGCGCGCGGCATCGGGCTTCCAACCTCCCTGGCTGCCGTGAGAGGGATGGGCGGGCACCTCGTCTGCCGCAGCCGCCTTGGCGAAGGAACGACGTTCGCAATACTCCTGCCTCGCACCCTCGGGCCCGAGCCGCAGGCGTCCGGCGGCGGCGCTGTCGCTTAGGGCGCCGGCGCAAGCGATGCAGATTTCCGAAAGCCTGTTGCAGGCAAATCAGAGGCTGCCTGAGTACGTCGAACGGGTACACGTTCTGGTGGTCGATGATGACCCCATGGTTCGCCGGGCGCTTGCCGACGTGGTGGGCAGCAGCGACCGCCGTGTCACTCAATGCGGTTCGGGGGCGCAGGCCATCGAGGTCGTGAGGAATGAGCCGGTCGATATCGTACTGCTCGACCTCAATCTGCCGGACATCACGGGGCTGGAGATCATGCGGCGGATCCGCGAGTCGCGGCCGGCGCCTACGGTCATAGTGGTCAGCGGAGACGACCGCATCGAATCCGCCATCGCGACGCTCAAGTCAGGCGCGCACGAGTACGTCCGCAAACCCTTCGAGCCGGCAGCGCTCGTCCGCTGCGTTGAAAACGCGATTGAGACGCGCAAGCTGGCCTGGGAAAACACCGTCATGCGCATGCGCCTCGAGCACTCGGAGCGCCTGCACCGCTATTTTGTCGACAGTTCACCGGATTTCATCTTCGCGCTCGATCCGCAGGGTCGCTTCCGGTTCGTGAACGACCGCGTCGTCACGATGCTCGGCTACTCCAGGGAAGAGCTGTGCGGCATGCACTATTCTGCCGTCATCGACGAAGAACACTTGCTGCACGTGAAGTGGGCGCTTGGCGAGCGTCGCGCCGGAGCGCGAGCGTCGCGGGATATAGTGGTCAGGCTGATACCGAAGGGCGCGAGCGCCGAACCGCGCCAGGACGAGACATCGACGACGGTGTCTCTCAGCACAGTGGGTATCTACGATAGCGCTGCAGACGACGACGCCTCCGGCAAGCAATTCCTGGGAACCTACGGGGTTGCGCGCGATATTTCTGCGCGACTTCGAGCCGAGCAGATTGTCGAGTTTCACGCCTTTCACGACGCATTGACCGGACTGCCGAACAGAACCCTGTTCCGCGACCGGCTGAGCCATGCGATTGCCGAAATGCGCCGACGCAAGAAGGCGCTCGCGGTCCTGTTCATCGACCTGGATCGCTTCAAGGTGGTGAACGATACTTACGGGCACCTCAAAGGCGACCACCTGCTGCAGCAGACCGCCTCCCGGCTGCGCAAGTGCCTGCGTGAGACCGATACCCTCTCGCGTATCGGGGGGGACGAGTTCGTCGCGCTTATTCCGGACCTGGAGGGGCGGCAGGACGCGGAAGCGATTGCGAGGAAGATACTGTACGAGCTGGCCGAGCCGTTCTCGCTCGGCTCGGAACCGTTCCGCACCAGCGTCAGCATCGGCGTAGCCGTTTATCCGGGCGACGGGCCGAACGAGGAGGAACTCATCCGCAACGCGGACCTCGCAATGTATCAGGCGAAGCGAAAGGGTCGCAACGGAATAGTCTTCTTCTCGCTCGACTTGAGTGCGCACCACGCCGACCGATTGCAGTTCGAGCACGACTTGCGTGGTGCCGTGAAACGGCACGAGTTCGAGACCTACTTCCAGCCGATTCACAACGTGCGGACCGGCGATGTGGAACGGTTTGAGGCGCTGCTGCGCTGGCGCCATCCCTCGCATGGTCTGCTGCTGCCGGGACGGTTCATCGGTATCGCCGAGGATTCGGGTCAGATCCGCGAGCTCGGCGAAGTTGTGCTGGACGCCGCGTGCTCGCACTTGGCGAAATGGCGCTCGAGCGGCGCCTGCGAGCTCGGCGTGTCGGTCAATCTCTCGGCCCGCGACTTCGACCACGATGACCTCGTCGAGCGCGTCATGGGCGTAACGCGGCGACACGGCCTGCCTCCCGACGCACTGGAGCTGGAAATCACCGAGAGCCTGCTGATAGAGGACATGGACGAGGTTTCCAAGCGAGCGTCCCGCCTGCGAGCCGAAGGGGTGCGAATCGCGATCGACGATTTCGGTACCCGCTATTCGTCGCTCGGATACCTTCATACGCTGCCTATCAGCGCGATCAAGATCGATCAGTCGTTTGTGCGGGATCTCGGGTTGCGCAACACTAGCAGTTCCATCGTTTCGGCCATGATCGGGATTGCGCGCGGTCTGCGGCTAGACCTGGTGGCGGAGGGGGTCGAGCGGACCGAACATCTTGAGTGTCTGCAAGGCATGGGCTGCGACGTGATGCAGGGCTACTTGTTCAGTCGCCCGATGCCCGGCGAGGAAGTCAGCGACTATCTGCTGTCCGCGAGAGTACGCTAGAGCGCAAGCCGAACCGGACGCCGGTCAGGCCGATAACCAGGCCCGTCAGCATGTCCCAGCCCGACGAGTGGCCGATTGCGCACAGCGTGCGCGCAGCCGCGAGGGCCGAAGCGTGATCTCCGCACGCAAGCGCGTCTGTCACCTCGTGCAGCGGCGCAAAGCTCTCGCCCCGCACAAGATCGTCGAACAGCGCGGCGCTCAGCGCGTGGCTGCGTAGCGCAACCTCGCGCGACAGCCGCTCCGCGACTGAGTTCCAGTCCGCGTCCTTTGCGCGGAAGAGGCGCCGGCCGAACAGCGCGGCACCCGTAAGATCATCGCCGGAGGGGGTCAGTCCGGTGCCGCAGCCGAGCAGCGGGATCGAGGCACGGATCACGGCCTCCGGATCGTCGCACTGGTACGCCGCGGCGAGCGCATCGACGCGCGCCACGACCAAGCCGAGCGGGAAGCCCGGCGTCCGGCCGGCCAGCAGCATGCCGAAGCCGCGTGGCGCCTGCTCCCTAAGCAGCACCCGCCGCAGCGCAGCGACCGAGTCGATCGCGCGCAACGAGGCAGCGCGGTCCAACCCGCATCGACTCGGTGACCAGCCTCGGGCTGGCAGCTCGCGGAAGCGCAATACCACGCCGCGTGGAGGGGCGCACGCGGTGAGCACGGCGCGAGGGTGGCGCGCCGGCAGACGCGCTCCGACCCAGATCACATCGCCATCGGCCGCGAGGTAGGGCGCATCGGCGAACCCGGCGAGCGGCGCGGCGACGCCGCCGCTGCGCACCAGCGCGGCGCGCGCTCGCTCGCCGATCTGCACTACCTCCAAATGGCTCAGCTCGGAGCCTTCTTTTCCGACATGACGGCCGCGAAGCAGACTACGGCAAACAGGACGTAGCCGAGCGCCACTTGCGGCGATACCGCCCAGCCGAGCTGCGTGCCGTGGATGAAGCCGAAGAACGCCAGCACCGCGCCGGCGAGCGCCCAGAATCCCGCTTCCTTGAGCTTATGGTCGATGATGAATGCCGCGAGCGCGCCGAGCACCAGGCCCGCGAGCACGGCGCCGCCGCCGAGCAACACCATGCCGTGGTACACCAGTCCCGAGCCGGCCAGCTTGGCCATGCCGACGGTCGCAGCCGAGGTGCCCGCGGCGTTGAGCGCGCTGTCGACCTGCAGCTGGCCCCAGGCGGCGACGTTGGGGATGATCGCAAGCACCACGGCGGGGGCGTGTTTGGCCGGTGAAGCCTGGAACGCCTGCGCGCCGATCACCAGACCGATATAGAGCAGGATCGGCAGGATCGCGACCAGCGGCACCACCGCGAGCAGAAGAGCGGTGAGGCCGAGGAAGCACACCAGCGCGATGACCACGCCCGTAGCGAGCGAATAGCCGATGCGCCCACCGACGGCCTTCCAGCCCGGATGGCCGATGTACACAGCCGGCGGGAACGGGCTGCCGAGAATCGATCCGACGATGGCGCCAATGCCGTCCGCGGCGAGGATGTGGCGCAGATTGTACGAATCGCCCGCGGCGGAGGCGCTTTCGACGTTGTTCATCGCTTCGGTGAAGTTATAGATGCCGAGCGGAATCGCCGTCACCAGCAGCGGCGCGACATCGACCAGCCCGCGCCAGACCTCACGGCCCGGAACAGGCAGGTGCAGCCCGAATTGGCCGAGCGATGCGCTCACCTGTTCGGCTTTCACGACGTCGCTCCAGCCCAAAAAGTACGCGAGCCAGCCGACCACCACGCCCACGATCACCGCCACCAGACCGCCCGGAAGACCCCAAGGCAGGCGCACGTTGGCCGTCCAGCTGATCAGCACGATCGCGAGCGAAACGAACGCTATCCACGGTACCTCCCACATCTGGAATGCCGGCCGCAGCGAAATGAACGCGATCGAGATGCCCGCCAGGGTGCCGAGCATTGCCGCGCGCGGCGTATGCGCCCGGATCCAAGGTCCGAAGAACATCCCGGACAGAATGATGACGCCGATGATGAAGGCCCACGCGAGGCCCGCTTCCCAGGCCAGCATCGGGTCCTTGGTTTTCAGGTAGACCGGCAGCATGACCACGAACACGACGATGAACATGTGCGGCACGCTCGGGCCGTAGGGCATCGCGGTGACGTCGGTGCGCCCTTCCTTGTGCGCCAGCTTCCATGCGAGCCAGGCGTAGTAGAGGTTGCCGATCGGTAGTGCGATGCCGAGCGCCGGCAGGATGCGCCCGAACACCGTATCCGCGGGCAGGTTCACCACCCCCAGGCACAGGCCGGTCAGCACGATCACGTTCAGCACCACGTTGGTGAACAGGCCGAAGAAGCCGTTCCAGTCTCCGGGCACCCACCACCGTACCTGCGTTGCTGCAGCCTGGTTTGCCATGGTCTCCCCTTCGTTCGCCGTTAGGCCTTGGTTAGTCCCGCCAGAAATCGCTTCGAATCGCTCACCCAGCCGAAGATGCCGCCTTGCGCCTTGATCATCTCCAGCGCCGCCTTCTGAAAGGCGGGAAAGTACGAGCCGACGCAGTCCTCGAGCACGAGGCAGTCGTAGCCGCGGTCGTTCGCCTCGCGCACGGTCGTGTTGACGCACACCTCGGTGGTCACGCCGCAAACCACGAGGCTGCGGATGCCCCGATTGTGCAGCACGGAATCGAGGTCGGTAGCGTAGAAGGCGCCCTTGCCGGGCTTGTCGACCACCGGCTCGCCGGGCGCGGGCTTGAGCTCGTCGATGATGTCGTGACCGTACTCGCCGCGCACCAGGATGCGGCCCATGGGGCCCTTGTCGCCGATCCCGGTCTTGAGGTGCCCGCGCAGTTTCTTGCTCGGCGGCAGGTCGCTCAGGTCCGGCCGGTGGCCCTCGCGTGTGTGGATGATCAGCATCTTCCTCCTGCGCGCGGCCTCGAGAACCGTCTGCGTCGGCTTGATCGCCTTGCGCAACAGCGACACGTCGTTGCCGAGCGCCTCGCCGAAGCCGCCCGGATCGACGAAATCACGCTGCATGTCGATAATCGCGAGCGCGCAGCTGGGTAGCTCGAACTCGAACTCGTAGGGTTCCGCCTCGACCTTCGCCATCTCGCTTGTCTCCCGGTTCAGCCGGCCTTCGCCAGCTCGGCGCGCTGCGCCAGGTAGGCGCGCCAGCCGCCCAGCCGGGTGATCTCGCGCGCTTGCTGCGTAGCGTAGTGCTCGCACACGAAGCCGCGCAATTGCGCGCCGCCGTCGAGCTCGACGGTGCCGATGCCGAGCGGCGCCGGAATTCCGTCGACGAAGCCGCCGAAGGCCGTCGCCGGCAGCTCCCAGACTTCGACCTCGATCGCCGCGCCGGGCTCGCTGCGCACCAGTCCGGGACGCGGCGGCGAGAAGGCCTCGAGTGCATAGAAGCGATAGCACGGCGCGGTGCGCGCGCGGCGCACAAGGCGCGCGCCGCGCTCGGTCAGCTCGCGATTGAGCGGCAGGCCCGACATGTGAGCGCCGCACACGACGAGTTGCACTGTCGCGCCGCGTGCCGTGGCCGGAGGCTCCTGCGTGGGCGGCAATTCGACCTGCGTCGCCCCGAGCGGCAGGCCTTGCGCGCGTTGCAGGCGGTCACCGAGCGCGGCGAGCGCATCGTCGCGGAATGCCTGCGCGAGCAGCGTCACGCCGAAAGGCAGGCCATCGGGGCGAAACCCGGCCGGCACTGCGAGTCCCGCCAGGTCCAGCAGGTTCACAAAGTTGGTGTAGGTGCCCAGCCGGCTGTTGAGCGCGATCGGATCGGCCTCTACCTGGGCCAACGTGTAGATCGTCGGCGCGCTGGGAGTCACGATCAGCTCCACCCGCTGCCAGGCCTGCGCGGCGCGGCGGCGCAGCTCCTGCAGGCGATAGAGTGCGGCGAAGGCGTCGGCGGCGGAAAAGCTGTTGGCGCGCTCGATCACGCGGCGTGTCACCGGATGCACTGCCTCGGGTTTGCGCGCGAGCAGATCACGCACTACGAGCCAGCGCTCCGCCACCCAGGGACCCTCGTACAACAGCCGGGCGGTCTCGTAGAAGGGGCGGAAATCGAGCTCGACGCGCTCGCCGCCGAGCGCCTCCAGCCGCTCGAGAGCCTCGCCGTAGAGTCGCGCGGACGCGGCGTCGCCGCAGAATTCAAGGTCCGCCGCGCGCGGCACGCCGAAGCGGAAGCGCTCGCCGAAGCCGGCATCGGCGTCGGCCGGCCGGGCACGGGAGAACGGGTCGGCGGGGTCGAAGCCCTGCGCCACCTCGAGCACCGCCCGCGCGTCGCCGACGGTGAGGCCGAAGATCGAGACGCAGTCGAGCGTGCGGCACGCCGGCACCACGCCGCGCGTCGAGAGCAAGCCGAGCGTGGGCTTCAATCCGACCAGGTTGTTGAAGGCGGCCGGAACGCGCCCCGAGCCGGCGGTGTCGGTGCCGAGCGAAAAGCTCACCAGCCCCGCCGCGACGGCGACCGCGGAGCCCGAACTCGAGCCGCCTGAGATGTAGCGTTCGTCGAACGCGTTGGCGCAGGCGCCGTAGGGCGAGCGCGTGCCGACCAGGCCGGTGGCGAACTGATCCAGGTTGGTCTTGCCGATGGCGATCGCCCCGGCGTCGAGAAGTCGCTGCACTACCGTGGCGCTCGCCGCCGGCGTGTAGGCGAACTCCGGGCAGGCCGCGGTCGTCGGACGTCCCGCGAGATCGATATTGTCCTTGATTGCGAAGGGAATTCCGTAGAGCGGGAGATCATCCGGGCGGCGTCGGGCGAGCTCGCCGGCGCGCGCCTCGAGCGCCGCGCACGGCACGCGGTCGATCCAGACCTTATCGTCGCCGCGGCGCTCGAGGCGCTCGAGCACCAGCGCTACCACCCGCTGCGGATCGAGCGCACCGGAGAGATAGCGGGCGCGCAGACGCGCAATATCCAGGCTTTCCGTTTGGGTAGACATGGTGCGGGGCGCCTTATGCTGCCGGAACAGCAGTGCCCCTGTATAGTAGTTGTTGATTGCGGCCAATAATAATCTCGACCTGCCGCGACTACCATGCCTACGTTGCTCAGGATCGTCCACAACGCTTACCGCGACTCCGTGTCGCTGATGCAGCTCTCGGCGCGTATTGCCGGGCTTCCGGGCATACGCCAGGCCTCGGTGGTGATGGCGACCGAGGGCAACCTCGACCTGCTG
>JBAUTW010000199.1:0-2130 GCA_049582365.1 Burkholderiales bacterium
CCGACCTCAAGGTGCACTTCCCGATCCGGCGCGGGGTGCTGCGCCGCGTGGTCGGGCAGGTCAAGGCGGTGGACGGCGTGTCGTTCCAGATCCGCGAGGGCAGGACCCTGGCGCTGGTCGGCGAATCGGGATCCGGCAAGACTACCGCGGGCAAGGCGATCCTGCAGCTCATCAGGCCGACCGCGGGCAGCGTGCGTGCGGGCGCAACCGAGCTCGGCGGGCTCTCGCGCGCCGCGCTGCGCCCCTGGCGCGCGAAGATGCAGATCGTGTTCCAGGATCCCTATGCCTCGCTCGATCCGCGCATGCGCGTGCTGGAGACGCTTACCGAGGGCATGCGCAGCCTCGGCATCGGTCGCGACGAGGCCGAACGCGAGCGGCGCGTCGAGGCGCTGCTCGAGCAGGTGGGACTGCCGCCGTCGGCGAAGTCGCGCCACCCGCACGAGTTCTCGGGCGGGCAGCGCCAGAGGATCGCCATCGCGCGCGCGCTCGCGGTCGAGCCGCGCCTCATCGTGTGCGACGAACCGACCAGCGCGCTCGACGTCTCGGTGCAGGCGCAGATCCTCAATCTGCTCAAGTCGCTGCAGGAGCGGCTGGGGCTGGCCTACCTCTTCATCACCCACAACCTGTCGGTGGTCGAATACCTGGCGCACGAGGTGGCGGTGATGCACCGCGGCCGCATCGTCGAGCGCGGCACGGTCGACGAAGTGCTGAACCGCCCCAAGGACCCCTACACGCGCACCCTGCTGGCGGCGGTGCCGCGCTTATAAGACGAACTGTTAAGGAAGTTCAGTAAGACTATGAAATAAAGAATAGTTTCTATCTTCGCCTGGGGTACACGACGAGCCGCTGGCCGGGGTGCAGGATCCGGGTCTGCCTGTTCCAGCGGCGCAGCTCGGACACCGGCACGCCGTAGTGCCGCGAGATGCTCCAGAGCGATTCGCCGCGCCTGACCACGTGCACGCGGCCCGAGGCGGGGATGGGCGGTGCGTACATGATCGGCAGCGGCGCCGCGCGCGCGGCGGCGCTGTTGGTCGGCACCACCAGGAGCGACGGCGTATGGCTGGAATAGCGCGGTATGCCGTTCACCTTCTTCAGTTCGGCGAGCGCGACGTGAAACTTGCGCGCGATGTGGTCCAGCCGCTCGCCGCGCTGCGGCCGGTAGGTCTTCCAGGACACGCGCGCCTTGTCGTCGTACTTCTCCAGGTTGGCGCGGAACACGTCGACCTTGTCGGCCGGCAACACGATGCGCGAGTCGAGCGAGGTCGGGATCAGCGGTCGGTTGAAACCGGGGTTGAGTGCGATGAAGTCGTCGACCGGCATCTCGGCCAGCTTGGCGGCCAGCCGCACGTCGATCGCGCCGGTGCCGTCGACGCTGACGAAGTAGGGCTGGTTCGGGATCGGATCGAGCACGATGCCGAACGGCTTGGGGTCGTTGATGATGTTCTTCAGCGCCTGCAGCTTGGGGACGTAATCGCGCGTCTCGGGAGGCATCTTGAGGCTCGAGTAGTCGGTGGGCAGCCCCGCCTTCCTGTTCCTCTCGATCGCGCGCGCGACCGCGTTCTCGCCCCAGTTGTAGGACGCCAGCGCCAGCTGCCAGTCGCCGTGCATGTCGTACAGGTCCTGCAGGTAATCGAGCGCGGCGGAGGTCGAGGCGACGATGTCGCGCCGCTCGTCGTACCACCAGCTCTGCTTCAGGCTGTAGCGCTTGCCGGTGGGCGGGATGAACTGCCAGATGCCCGAGGCGTGCGAGCGCGAGTACGCCATCGGGTTGTAGGCGCTCTCGACCATCGGCAGCAGCGCCAGCTCGGTCGGCATGCCGCGCTTCTCCAGCTCGTCGACGATGTGGTACAGGTAGCGCCGGCTGCGCTCGAAGATGCGCTGCAGGTACTCGGGCCGCGCGGCGTAGTACGCCATCATCGCGCGCACGCGGTCGTTGTCCAGGTCGGGCATGCCGAAGCCGAACCGGATGCGCTGCCACAGGTCGTCCGGCTGCACGGTCAGGTCGATGGTCCTCACCCCGCGCAGCGGCTCGTGCACCACCTGCGTCTCGCCGTCGAAGGGCGGCAGGCGCGTGGCGTCGAGCGGCTTGCTGGGGACGGCGCGCGGCGGCGGCGCGGGCGGCGGTAGCAC
>JBAUTW010000200.1:0-4007 GCA_049582365.1 Burkholderiales bacterium
CATCGGGCGAGCGGCGGCCGACGTCGCGCGCCAGGCGCTCGAGCGGGGACAGGCCCTTGCCGACCGTGAACCAGATCAGCAGGCCGAGCAGCGGCAGCACGGCGGCCAGGGGCCAGGCGGTGCGCAGCGCGACGGTGGCGGCGATGCGGTTGCGCACCGAATAGGGCTGGGCGACCTGGATCACGTGGTCGCGCACCTGCACCGAGTACACCCGCCAGCGGCCCTGGCGCGAGGCGACGTCGGCGAAGCCGAGCTGGGCACGGTCCGGAATGCCGGATCTGGGGTGCGACAGATAGAGTCGCACGCCTTCCTGGTTCCAGATCTGCACCAGCACCTCCAGCCCCGGGCCGTCCTCGTCCTCGTGCGGAATCAGGCCGTTCGCCAGCGCGTGGTCGCGGAACGACAGCGCCATCTGCTGCAGCTGGTAGTCGGCGAGCTGATTTGCCTCTTTGCGCGCGAGCAGGTAGGTCGAGACCGCGCCCGCGGCGACAGCGAGCGTGGCGCTGCCCAGCAGCCAGACCAGCAGCTGGCGCCGAATCGACGGGGTCATCAGCCCTTGGGCACCATGTAGCCTGCGCCGCGCACGGTGCGAATGAACTCCGCGCCGAGCTTCCTGCGCAGGCTGTGAATGAAGACCTCCACCGCGTTGGATTCGACTTCCTCGCCCCAGCCGTAGATGCGCTCCTCGAGCTGCGCGCGCGACAGGATCGCGCCCGGGCGCGACACCAGCGCCTCGAGCACCGCGAATTCGCGCGCCGACAGCCCGAGCGGCTGGTCGCGGTAGGTCGCCTGGTGGGTTGCCGGATTGAGCGCCAGCTCGAGGTATTCGATCACCGGCTCGGCGCGACCTTCGCGTCTTCGTACCACTGCCCGCACGCGCGCCGCGAGCTCGTCGAGGTCGAACGGCTTCACCACGTAGTCGTCGGCGCCCGTGTCGAGCCCCTTGATGCGCTCGGGCACCGCATCGCGCGCGGTGATCACCACCACCGGCGCGGCGTCGCGCTTCGAGCGCATGCCGCGCAGTACGTCCATGCCGTCCTTCTTGGGTAGCCCGAGGTCGAGCAACACGCAGTCGTAGCGCTCGGTCTCGAGCGCGAGCTCGGCGGAGTTGCCGTCCTGCACCCAGTCGACCGAGAAGCCGTCCAGGCGCAGTCCTTTCTGCACGCTCTCGCCGATCATGCGGTCGTCTTCCACCAGCAGCAGCCGCATGCATCCACCTTGGGGTTCGCGTGCAGAGGCTATTTTAGCGATCCGCCGGCTCCCGCATCAGGCCTCAATCCATTCGAAAACGACTCGATGATGCCCCTGGCCGACCACGACGTGGCGCTCGATCTTCTTGCCGTGACGCTCGGCGATCACGGTATAGCGCCCATGCGGCAGCTCGAGCAGCATGAATGGGCCTTGCGAGGTCGTGCTTAGCAGCTCCTTGCCATGCTTGCCGGTGACCTTCACCGGCACCGCGGCGGTGAATTCCGCCCTCGCGCCCTTGCGATCGGGCTTGACGATGAATTCAAGGGTCAGCGGGTAACGGGCCGAGACGTGCTCGAACGCCTTGGCCTGCGATTCGCCGATTCCGCCGGAGACCCAGGCGATGTTTCCCTGGGTCTGCATCGGGGGCAGCGCGTCGGGCCTCTGCATCGCGGCGTGCGCAATGCCGGTACTGAGTAGGGTGGCAAGCAATGCGCCTGCGGTCTTGGTCATGATGGTCTCCTTTCACAAGGGGGTAGGGAAAGGGAAAGCGGGGCGGCGCCGGCAGGGGGGTTGGGGGGGGAGCCGGCGCCGCCCGCTCTTCGTCGGTGGGGACTCAGCCGAGGTCCACCGGAACGAAGATCTTCGCATCGTCGCGCTGGATCAGCAGCGCAACGTGCTTACCTGCCTTGGCAACCAGCGCGCGCAGCTGCCGCACGCTTTTCACCGGATTGCCGTTGACCGCGAGGATCACGTCGCCCTGCTGGATCCCGGCCGCGGCGGCCGGTCCACCGGCGTTCTCGACCAGCAGTCCGCCGTCAATCTGTCCTTGCTGGTCTTCCTCCTTGGTGAGCGGGCGCACCGCGAGACCGAGGCGGCCGTTGCTCTCGCCCCGGCCGGCGGCGCTCGCCACTTTGGCGCCCTTGAATTCGCCCACCGTGACGGTGATCTCCTTGCGTTCGCCCTTGCGCCAGATCTCGAAGGTCGCCTTGTGCCCAGGCTTTACGGCCGCGACCATGGGCGGCAGCTCGTTCGAGCTCTCGATCGTCTGGCCGTTCATTCCGAGGATGACGTCGCCCGACTCAACACCGGCCTTGTCCGCGGGGCTGCCCTTCTCGACCGAAGAAACCAGCGCGCCGGCCGGCTTGTCGAGACCGAAGGACTGCGCCAGCCCCTGGCTGACGTCCTGGATCGTGACGCCGATGCGTCCCCGCTCGACCTTGCCGTGCGCCAGCAGCTGTTGCTCGATTTGCGAGGCGAGGTCGATCGGGATCGCGAACGACAGGCCCTGATAGCCGCCGGTCTGCGAGTAGATCTGCGAGTTGATGCCGATTACCTGGCCGTTCATGTTGAAAAGCGGTCCGCCGGAATTGCCGGGATTGATCGGGGCATCGGTCTGAATGAACGGGGTGTAGGTGCCGTCCGGCAGCGCGCGCGAGGTCGCGCTGACGATGCCCGCCGTGACCGTATTCTCGAAGCCGTAGGGCGAGCCGATCGCCAGTACCCATTGGCCCACCCGCACCGCCTTGGAGTCGCCCAGCTTGACCGTCGGCAGATCCTTGGCGTCGATCTTGATCACCGCGATGTCGGTCTGCTTGTCGACTCCGATCACCTTGGCCTTGAATTCGCGCCGGTCGGACAGCTTGACCATGACGTCGCTCGCACCGTCGACCACGTGCGCGTTGGTCAGGACGATGCCGTCCGAACGCACGATGAATCCCGAGCCCAGGCCGTGCATCGGCTGCTGCTGCTGCGGGATCTTGAACTGGCGGAAGAACTGCGAGAACGGATCGTTGCCGCCGAAGTCCGGGAACGGAGACTGCGTCGACGTCTTCTGATTCTCGGTCACAGTGATATTCACTACCGCACCCCGATTGGCATCGACGATCGAGGTGAAGTTCGGCAGCTGCACCATGGCCGGCGCAGGTGCCCGCGCCGCGGCCGGGGTGCTGGCGTGGGCCGGCGTCCAGGGCGACTCGATGTGCATGCCGCCCCAGGCGCCCAGGGATACCAGCCCGGCTGCTGCGAGGGCGACGAAGATGCTCTTGGCCTTCATGACGATCTCTCCTTGTCCGCTTTCTGCGCGCTGGATGCGCTGTACGGAACGGATCGTCGCGCGGCGGGCTTAACCCATCCTTAAGGCTTGCTGTCGAGCGCGGCGCGGATCAGCGCGACGCAGCGCTCGGGCGGCTGCGCGGCGTCGATCTCGATCGCGCGCGCGGGCGACTCGAGCGTCGCGAGCTGACTTGCGAGCAGCGAAGCCGGCATATAGCGGTGCCGGCGGGCGGCGAGCCGCGCGTGCAGCAGCTCGGCACTGGCGCGCAGATAGACCAGGTCGCTATGCGCGAGACCGGCCGTGAGGCGGTCGCGATAAGTCTGCCTGAGCGCCGAGCAGGCGAGAACCGCGCGTTCGGCGCGCGCCTCGCGCCGGCGCAGTTCCGCATTCAAGCGCTCGAGCCAGGGCCAGCGGTCGGCATCCTCGAGCGGCACCCCGGCGGCCATCTTCGCCACGTTCGCGGGCGGATGCAAGTCGTCCGCGTCGATGAATTCGCAACCCAGGCGCTGTGCGAGCAGCCGGCCGATGGTGGTCTTGCCGCAGCCCGATACGCCCATCAGCACGACGATCATGCTGCGCGGTCCTGGCGCGCGAGCGACAGCGCCAGCTCGCACCAGCGCTCGCAGGCCCCGGGCTCGAACGGGTCGAGCGCCGCGTCGAGCGACATCGAGCGCAGCCAGGTGAGCTGGCGTTTGGCGAGCTGGCGCGTCGCGGCGAGCGCGCGGTCGCGCATCTCGCGCGCGCCGTATGCGCCCTCCAGGAA
>JBAUTW010000201.1:0-5882 GCA_049582365.1 Burkholderiales bacterium
GTTCGAGGTGGCCGAGGGCAGCGTTCAGCTCTGGTTCAACAGCCGCGACGCGAACGACTCGCAGGCGCTGTTCGCGAAGGATCAATACGGCGCGAACAGCGGGCTCGAGATCTCGCTCGACAACCGCGACCTGAGCGTGCGCCTGGAAGGCCCGCACGGCAGCTTCGTGATCGACACCAACCGCAGCGCGTTCGACAACCCGGTCAAGTCGAACACCTGGTACCAGCTCACCTTCACCTTCGGCAGCGGCGGGATGAAGCTGTACCTCAACGGTGCACTGATCGGCTCCAATGCGTACACCGGCGGCCTGCTCGCCAACCGCGCGCCGATCGTCATCGGCGGCAGCGACGCGGACAATCGCAGCACAGCGAGCGACCTGTCGAAGCTCAAGATCACGCGGCCGTTCGACGGCCACATCGACGAGGTGGCGTTCTTCAACGTGGCGCTGTCGCCGGAGCAGATCGCGCAGAGCAGGCAGCGCGGCGCGATGGGGGTGATCGACCCCGCCGATGTCGGCACGCTGGACGGCACCGACACGCTGGTGAGCATCGAGCACGTCGCGTTCACCGGCGGCGGCGTGGTCACCGCCGCGGCGGACGGCTCGAGCCAGCTGCAGATCGCGCCGCCGACGCAGGACGATGACGGGCGCGGCGCGCTCGCCGAATGGATCGCCACGCACCTGAGCGGCGCGCGGCAGGCGTGGCTGGATGCGGGACATCGCGGCAGGCTGTCCGACATTCACGAGGACTGGACCGAACACGGCTTCAACCTGTTCGCGCATTCCAGCGCCAAGTCCGCGCTGTTCTCGGTCGAAGGCGTCACGCTGGGCGGCGATCGCGACGGGCACGGCTCCGAGCCCGGCAGGCACGAAGACGCGCACGATGACGGCCACGGCTGGATCCGCGGCGGCGCCGGCGCCGATTCCGGGGCACGGGAGCAGCGCCGCGAGCATGTTGCGGGCGAAGCGAAGATTTCGCAGGCTGCGCCGAAAGTCGACTGGAACGACTCCTGCCGGGGCCTCGCCGCTCCGTTCCCGGCGTCCGGCAGGCCGGGTGGGGCACGCGCAGGCGGTCAGTCGAACCTAGCGAGTTTCGATACCTCGCCGAAGAAGAAGACCTCGCGCTGATCTGGCTTCGAGGCAACGCGCCGCAAGGGGTAAAATAGGTTAAAGCATCATAGGCTTGCGAGCGTCGCGGCAACGCGGCGACCGGAACGATTTTCCCAAACGTAGAACAGGAGGCAGGCAATACCATGGCAACGAAACCTGAGACCCCGCAAATGCAGGCAGACCTGGCGGCGATGAAGATCAAGTGGGATGACTCGAACATGAAGAGTTCCTACGCCAACGTCTGCAACGTCACCAGCACGCGCGAGGAAGTTGTGCTGCTGTTCGGCATGAACCAGGCGTGGAACCGGGGCCAGAAGGAGGTCACGATCCAGCTTACCGACCGCATCGTCATCAGCCCCTTCGCCGCCAAGCGCCTGAGCATGCTGCTCGGCAACGTCGTGACCGAGTACGAGAAGCGCTTCGGCACGCTCAATATCGACGCTGGAGCAAGCGGCGGCGACGCGAAGAAGTAGCGCGACGCCAACCCGCACGGGACCCCTGAGGCCCCGCCGCCATGAGCTCGGTCGAACCGGAACTCCACGAGCACTACGCCACAGGGCAGGTGGCCGATCTTGCCGGCCGGCGCGCCTACGACCAGGCCTGGCGGCGGTTCGCGGGCGATCTGTCCCCGGAGGACTTCTGCCGCAGCTGGCTGACGATCCAGGCGCACATGATCGGCGGCGTGTCCGACGGCGTAGTGATCCTGCTCAAGCCGGGGACTTCGACCTACGCGCCAGTGGCTTTCCTGCCGGAGCAGCCGGCCGACCGCGCGCGCCTCGCCCCGATCAGCGAGCGCGCGCTGAAAGAAGGGCGCGGCATCATCGAGCCGCAGACCGCGACCCAGGCCCCCGACGCCGCCGGTCCGCGCTACCAGCTCGCCTACCCGGTGCGCGTGGACGGCAAGGTACACGGCGTGATCGGGGTCGACATCGACTGGCGGCCGGAGGCGCGGCTGCAGGCGGCGATCCGCGACCTGCAGTGGGGCTCCGGCTGGCTCGAGGTGCTGCTGCGGCGCCACGCCGACCCGCAGCAGGCCGAGCGCCAGCGCCTGAAATTCGCGCTCGATCTGGTGGCTACCCTGCTCGAGCAGCCGCGCTTCGCCGACAGCGCCACCGCCTTCGTGACCGAGCTCGCGGCCCAGCTCGGTTGCGACCGCGTGTCTCTGGGCACACTCGACGGTAAGCGCATCAAGCTGCGCGCGGTATCGCACTCGGCGCAATTCGAGCAGCGCGCGAACCTGCTGCGCGCGGTCGAAGGTGCGATGGAAGAAGCGGTCGACCAGGTGGAGACCGTCGTCTTCCCGCCCGAGCAGGATGCGCGTCCGGTCGTCGCGCGCGCGCACGAGGCCCTGCTGCACGAGTCCGAGGCGGGCAGTGCCGCGAGCTTTCCGCTGCTGCACGGCGAGCGGGTGGTGGGCGCGCTCACCCTCGAGCGCGCCAAGGGCTACCGCTTCGACGTCCCGACGCTCGAGGTCTGCGCCGCGGTGGCCTCGGTCGCGGGTCCGATCATCGAGCTCAAGCGCGGCAATGAAATCAGCCTGCCGCTGCATGCCGGGCGCTCTGCCAAGGGCCTGTGGGAGAAGCTGGTCGGTGCGGGGCACGCGGGGCTCAAGCTCGGGGCGCTGGGTGTCGCGGCGCTGGCCGCGTTCTTCGCCTTCGCCACCGGTCCCTATCGCGTGTCCGGCAACGCGACCATCGAAGGCGCGGTGCAGCGCTCGATCACGGCGCCGATCAACGGCTATGTCAAGGAGGCCAGTTTCCGCGCCGGCGACAGCGTGACCAAGGGGCAGGTCATCGGACGCTTCGACGACCGCGACCTCAGGCTCGAGCGCGTCAAGCTCGTCAGCCAGCGCGGGCAGTACATCCGGCAATATCGCGAAGCCATGGCCCACCACGAGCGCGCCCAGGCCGAGATCGTCAGCTCGCAGATCGCGCAGAGCGAGGCGCAGCTGGCGCTGGTCGAGGAACAGCTGGCGCGCACGCTGATGGTGGCGCCGTTCGACGGGCTGATCGTGAGCGGCGACCTGTCGCAGAGCCTCGGCTCGCCGGTCGAGCGCGGCCAGGTCCTGTTCGAGATCGCGCCGCTGAACGATTACCGCGTCGCGCTGCAGGTCGACGAGCGCGACATCTCCGAGGTGGCGCTCGGCCAGCGCGGCGAGCTCACCGTGGCGTCGATGCCGGGCCAGCGCTTCGGCTTCACGGTCAGCAAGATCACGCCGGTCAACACCGCCAAGGAGGGACGCAACTTCTTCCGCGTCGAGGCGGCGCTGGCCCAGGCGCCGGGCCCGCGCCTGCGCCCCGGCATGGAGGGGGTGGGCAAGATCAACATCGACGAGCGCAAGCTGGTCTGGATCTGGACTCACAGCTTCACCGACTGGGTGCGGCTGTGGTTGTGGTCCTGGATGCCGTAACAAGACTATGTCTACTGATCTCCACAGCCCATCGTGGTATCGGGTCGCGGAGCTGAGGCCCAGGCTGCGCAGCCACGTGCGCATCCACCGCCATCATTACCGCGGCGAGCTGTGGTACGTGCTCGAAGACCGCGTCTCGCGTCGCATGCACCGTTTCAATCCCGTCGCGCACTACGCGATCGGCCTGATGGACGGACGCCGCAGCGTGCAGGAGATCTGGGACGCGGCCATCACGCGCTTCGGCGACGACGCGCCGACCCAGGACGAGATGATCCGGCTGCTTGGGCAGCTGCACTCGGCCGATGTGCTGCAGTCGGAGGTCACGCCCGACGTCGCCGAGCTCCTGCGGCGCGCGAAGAAGAGCGCGCGCAAGACCTGGAAGCAGAACCTGCTCTCGCCCATGGCGGTGCGCATCCCGCTGATCGACCCCGACCGCTTCCTCGAGCGCTGGCTGGAGTGGTACCGGCCGCTGTTCGGCTGGGTCGGCTTGCTGCTCTGGTCGCTGGTCGTCGGCGGCGCGGTGTTCGCCGCCGCGCAGCACTGGCCCGAGTTGAGCAGGGACTTTTCCGACCGCGTGCTCGCGCCGCAGAACCTGCTGCTCATGTGGCTCACCTTCCCGCTGCTGAAGTTGTTCCACGAGTTCGGCCACGCCTGCGCCACCAAGGCCTGGGGCGGCGAAGTGCATGAGATGGGCGTCATGTTCCTGGTGCTGATGCCGATCCCCTACGTCGACGCCACCGCGGCGAGCGCGTTTCGCGCCACGCGGCGCCGGGTGCTGGTCGGGGCCGCGGGCATGGTGGTCGAGGTGTTCATCGCCTCGCTCGCGCTCTTCCTCTGGCTCGACGTCCAGCCCGGCGTATTCCGCGCCGTGCTCTACAACGTGATGCTGATCGCGGGCGTCTCGACGGTGTTCTTCAACGCCAACCCGCTGCTGCGCTACGACGGCTATTACATCCTGTCGGACCTGATCCAGATTCCGAACCTGCGCAACCGCGCGCAGCAATACCTGGCGCATCTCGCGGAGACGCGGCTGTTCGGCCTCAAGCTGCCCGAGCCGGAGGCGAGCCGGGGCGAGAAGCGCTGGTTCGTGTTCTTCGCCATCGCCTCGTTCCTGTACCGCACCTTCGTCATGCTGGCGATCGCGTTGTTCATCGCCAGCCACTACATGATCGTCGGGGTGCTGCTCGCGCTGTGGGCGCTGTTCGCGTCTTTCGTCCTTCCGGTGGCGAAAGGCGTCGGCTACCTGGCGGCGCACGCGCGGCTGCGGCGCAACCGCATGCGGGCGCTGGGCGTCACGGCGGCGATCGTCAGCGTGCTCGCGGCGCTGCTGTTCGTTGTGCCGGTTCCGCTCTGGAGCCGGGCCGAGGGCGTGATTTGGGTGCCGGACGACGCCCTGGTGCGCGCCGGGGCCGACGGCTTTGTCAGGACGGTGGCGGTCCAATCGGGCGCTGTCGTGAGGCGCGGCCGGCCGCTGATCGTGGCCGAGAACCTCGAGCTCGAGCCCAAGATCCGGGTGCTCGAAGCGCAGTTGCGCCTGCTCGAGACGCGCGCGCACGCCGAGCTGCAGAACGACCGCGTGAAATGGGAAATCACGCGCGAGGAGCTGCGCGCGACGCGCAGCGAGCTCGAAGACGCGCGCGAACGCCTGCGCGAGCTGACCATCCGCAGCCCGGTAAGCGGCCGCTTCGTGCTCAACAGCGCGGCGGCCGACATGCCAGACCGTTTTCTGCGCAAGGGGCAGGAAGTCGGCTATGTCGTGCCGCCGGCGATCGTGACCGCCCGGGTGCTGGTGTCGCAGGACGACATCGACCTGGTCAAGACGCGCACCGGGCAGGTGCGGGTCAAGCTCGCGGGCCGAATGTACGAGACCTTCGACGCGAAGATCGTGAGGGAGGTGCCCGCGGCGAGCGACCGGGTCACGAACCTCGCCATGTCGAGCGTGGGTGGAGGGCTGGCGCCGCTCGACCCGCAGGACATGAAGAAGGCGAAGACCCTGAACACCTGGTTCGAGTTCGAGCTCGAGCTGCCGGCGACGCGCACCTTCGTGCTGGGCGAGCACGTTTACGCACGCTTCGAGCTGGGCTCGGAGCCGATCGCCCGGCGCATCTACCGCTCGGTCAGGCAGCTGTTCCTGCGGCGCTTCGCGGTCTGATGACGGCAAGCTCGTCGGCCCTGCCGGGCACCGGCTACCCCGAGCGCGCGGAAGCGCGCGAGAGCAGGCTCGAGCGGCTGTTCGCCGCGGCGCGCTATGTCACCGGCGGGGCGAGCACGGCACAAAGCCGCCTGGCGCGCATCGTGGACGCGACGGACGCCGCCGCTGCGGGGCTCGAGTCGCTCTCGGACGAGCAGCTGCTCGGGCGCGCC
>JBAUTW010000202.1:0-3659 GCA_049582365.1 Burkholderiales bacterium
GCGCTACCCCGATCGCAGCCGCGCAGCGACCTTCCCGCTCGAGCTGCCGCTGGTGGCCGACCGCGAGCGCGCGCGCTACAGCACCTGGTACGAGATGTTCCCGCGCTCGGCCTCGAGCGTGCCGGGCAGGCACGGCACGTTCAGGGATGTCGAAGCGCGCCTGCCCTACGTCGCCGAGCTGGGCTTCGACGTGCTGTACTTCCCGCCCATCCATCCGATCGGGCGCGATAAGAGGAAGGGCAAGAACAACTCCCTCACGCCGCAGGCGGACGACGTCGGCAGCCCGTGGGCGATCGGCGCGAAAGAGGGCGGCCACAAGGACATCCTGCCCGAGCTCGGCACGATCGAGGATTTCCGCCGCCTGGTAAACAAAGCGGCCGAGCACGGCATCGAGATCGCGCTCGACATCGCCTACCAGTGCGCGCCCGACCATCCCTACGTGAAGACGCATCCGGAGTGGTTCCGCATCCGTCCCGACGGCAGCGTGCAGTATGCCGAGAATCCGCCCAAGAAGTACCAGGACATCTATCCGTTCAACTTCGAGAGCGAGGACTGGCAGGGCCTTTGGGCCGAGCTGAAAAGCGTGCTCGACTACTGGATCGGCCAGGGAGTGAAGATCTTCCGCGTCGACAACCCGCACACCAAGGCCTTCCCCTTCTGGGAGTGGGCCATCGGCGAGGTCAAGCGCGAGCACCCCGAGGTCATCTTCCTGGCCGAGGCCTTCACCCGGCCCAAGGTGATGCACCGCCTGGCCAAGCTCGGCTTTTCGCAGTCCTACACCTATTTCACCTGGCGCAACACCAAGCACGAGCTGACCGAGTACTTCACGGAGCTCGCGCATGGCCCCGGGCGCGAGGTCTTCCGCCCCAACGTCTGGCCCAACACGCCCGACATCCTGAGCGAGGCCCTGCAGTTCGGCGGGCGGCCGGTGTTCATGGCGCGCCTGGTGCTCGCCGCCACGCTCGCGGCGAGCTACGGCATCTACGGCCCGGCCTACGAGCTGATGGAAGCCGCCCCGCGCGAGCCCGGCAGCGAGGAATACCTCGACTCAGAGAAATACCAGTTGCGCAGCTGGGATCTCGAGCGGCCCGACAGCCTGCGCGGCTTCGTCGCGCGCGTGAACCGCATCCGGCGCGACAACCCGGCCCTGCACTCGGACGCGAGCCTGGAGTTCGTCCCGGCCGACAACGAGCAGATCATCGCCTATCTCAAGTCGGCCCCCGGGCACGACGACGTCGTGCTGATCGTGGTCAACCTGGACCCGCGCAACACGCAGACGGGCTGGCTCGAGCTCGACGCGGGCGCGCTCGGCATCGACCCCGACAAGCAGTTCCAGATGCACGACCTGCTCTCCGGCCAGCGCTTCCTGTGGCAGGGCGGGCGCAATTTCGTGCAGCTCGACCCGCAGCGCGCGCCGGCGCACATCTTCCGCCTGCGTCGGCGCGTGCGCCGCGAGCAGGACTTCGACTACTTCCTGTGAGACGAGAGCCGCAATGAACGCGCCCGCCACCGGCAGCGTCGAGACCAGGGCCCGCGAAGAGAGCGCGGCGGCCGCGTCCGACCCGCTCTGGTACAAGGATGCGGTCGTCTACCAGCTGCACATCAAGGCCTTCTTCGACTCCAACGACGACGGTCTGGGCGACTTCCGCGGCCTGACTTCGAAGCTCGATTACGTCAAGGACCTCGGCGTCAACACGATCTGGCTGCTGCCGTTCTATCCCTCGCCGCTCAAGGACGACGGCTACGACGTCGCCGACTACCACAACATCCATCCGCAGTACGGCACGCGCCAGGACTTCCGCAACTTCGTGCGCGAGGCGCACCGGCGCAACCTGCGGGTGATCACCGAGCTGGTGGTCAACCACACCTCGGATCAGCACCCCTGGTTCCAGGCCGCGCGCCGGGCGCCGCCGGGCTCGCCCAAGCGCGACTACTACGTCTGGAGCGAGGACGACCAGAAGTACAAGGGCACGCGCATCATCTTCACCGATACCGAGAGCTCGAACTGGACCTGGGACCCGCTGGCGAAGGCGTTCTACTGGCACCGGTTCTTCAGCCACCAGCCCGACCTCAACTTCGACAACCCTCAGGTAATGAAGGCGGTTCTGCGCACCATGCGCTTCTGGCTCGATATCGGGGTAGACGGGTTCCGGCTGGACGCCATTCCCTACCTGATCGAGCGCGAAGGCACCTCGAACGAGAACCTGCCCGAGACGCACGCGGTCCTCAAGCACATCCGCGCCGAGCTCGACAAGCGCTACCAGGGCAAGCTGTTCCTGGCCGAGGCCAACCAGTGGCCCGAGGACGTGCGCGAGTACTTCGGCGACGGCGACGAGTGCCACATGGCGTACCACTTCCCGCTCATGCCGCGCATCTACATGGCGATCGCGCAGGAGGATCGCCACCCGGTGGTCGAGATCATGCAGCAGACGCCGGAGATCCCGGACAACTGCCAGTGGGCGATCTTCCTCAGGAACCACGACGAGCTCACGCTCGAGATGGTCACCAGCAAGGAACGCGATTACATGTACCGCATGTACGCCGCCGATCCGCGCGCCAAGATCAACCTCGGCATCCGGCGGCGCCTGGCGCCCCTGATGGAGAACGACCAGGACCGCATCAAGCTGATGAACAGCCTGCTGCTGTCGATGCCCGGCTCGCCGATCATCTACTACGGCGACGAGATCGGCATGGGCGACAACATCTTCCTCGGCGACCGCAACGGCGTCAGAACGCCGATGCAGTGGACCCCCGACCGCAACGCCGGCTTCTCGCGCGCCGACCCGCAGCGCCTTTACCTGCCGCCGATCATGGACGCGATCTACGGCTACGAGGCGGTCAACGTCGAGGCGCAGCTGCGCGAGCCGGCGTCGCTGCTGAACTGGATGAAGCGCCTGCTGGCGGTCAGGAAGACCAGCCAGGCCTTTGGCCGCGGCAAGCTCGTATTCCTCAGGCCCGGCAACCGCAGGATCCTGGCCTACCTGCGCGAGCTGGGTGACGAGGCGATCCTGTGCGTGGCCAACCTGGGCCGCTCGGCGCAGCCGGTCGAGTTGGATCTCTCGCGTTTCAAGGGCCGCGTGCCGGTCGAGATGATGGGGCGCACGCCCTTCCCGCCGATCGGAGAGCTGCCCTACCTGCTGACCTTGCCCGCCTGCGGCTTCTACTGGTTCCGGCTCGCGGCCGACGTGCCGGTGCCGGAGTGGCACGAGGAACGCCTGTCGCGCGAGGACCTGCCGATGCTGGTGCTGTTCGACGGCTGGACCAGCTTCTTCCGCGAGCGCGTGGTGCCGTGGCGCATCCGCATGGCCGAGAAGACGCGCGCCCAGCTCGAGAACGAGGTGCTGGCGCGCTACATCGAGACCCAGCGCTGGTACGGCGCCAAAGGCGAGAAGATCGCGCACGCGCGGCTGGCCGACCACGCGTTGTGGGAGGCGAAGCGCGCCAGCTGGATGCTGGCGCTGCTCGAGGTCGACAGCGGCGGCGAGCCGGCGCGCTACTTCGTCCCGCTCTCGCTCGCCTGGGAGGAAGGCGACGAGGAGCGCGTGCGCAGCCTGTCGGGCGCGGCGATCGCCAAGGTGCGCCAGCAGGCCAACGTCGGCCTGCTCGCCGACGCGCTGGCCGACGAGGCCTTCTGCCGCGCGGCGGTCGAGGCGATCGGG
>JBAUTW010000203.1:0-2747 GCA_049582365.1 Burkholderiales bacterium
CGGCATAGTCGAGCAGCCGCTGCTCGACGCGCTGGTTCAGCGTTCCGGCGGGAAAGCGCCCGTCCGCGCCGCGTGCGCCCGCCGGCAACCCGGTCAGGATCTCGATGCCCTGGTCGATGTTCTCGACCGGATAGATGCTGAACTTGCCCGCCGCGACCGCGGCGATCACGTCCCGGCGGAGCATGAGGTTCCCGACGTTCGATTCCGGAATGAGCACGCCCTGCGTGCCGGTGAGCCCGCGCGCCGCGCACAGGTCGAAGAAGCCCTCGATCTTCTCGTTTACGCCGCCGATCGCCTGCACGTCGCCGTGCTGGTTGACCGAGCCGGTCACGGCGAGCGACTGTCTGACCGGCGCGTCGGCCAGCGCCGAGAGCAGGGCGCAGAGCTCGGCCGACGAGGCGCTGTCGCCCTCCACGCCGCCGTAGCTCTGCTCGAACACGAGGCTCGCGCCGAGCGCGAGCGGCTTGTTGACCGCGTAGCGACCCGACAGGAAGCCCGACAGGATCAGCACGCCCTTGGAGTGAATCGGGCCGCCGAGCTCGGCCTCGCGCTCGATGTCGATCACCCCGCCTCCGCCGAGCCGCACGCGCGCGGTGATCCGGTGAGGCATGCCGAAGGAAAAGCCGCCGAGCTGCATCACGGCCAGCCCGTTGACCTGGCCGCTGCGCTCGCCGTCGCTGTCGATCAGCAGCCGGCCGCGGAGCATCTCCTCCTGCAGCCGCTGGCGGATGCGGTCCGAGCGCCGCTCCTGGGCGTCGATCGCGCGCTGCACGTCGGCCGCCGAGATGAGCCTGCGCCCGCCGTCGCCCGCCCAGTAGTCGGATTCGCGCAGCAGGTCGCCCAGGCCGCGCATGCTCACTGAAACGCGCTGCGCGTCGCCCGCGGCGCGGGCCCCGTGTTCGATCACCCGCGCCACCGCGTCGCGCTCGAGCGCTCGCAGCTTCATGCTGCGCCCTACGGTGGCAATCGCGCGCGCGTAGATCAGGTCGGCGCCTGGCTCGCGCGGCATGTCCTCGTCGAAGTCGACCACCACCTTGAACAGCTCGCTGAATTCCGGGTCGAGGTCGTGCAGCAGGTAGTAGATCATTCGTTGGCCGACCAGCACCACCTTGACGTCGAGCGGGATCGGCTCGGGCTCGAGCGACACGGTGCTGATCAGGCTCAGCACCTGTCCGAGCGACTCGGTGCGGATCTCGCGCGCGCGCAGCGCGCGCTTGAGCGCCTCCCAGGCGAACGGCTGGGTAAGCACCTTGATCGCGTCGAGCAGCAGGTAGCCGCCGTTGGCGCGGTGGAACGCGCCCGCCTTGATCAGGGTGAAGTCGGTCACCAGCGTGCCCATCTGGGCGATGTGCTCGATGCGGCCGACCAGGTTGCCGTGCGTCGGGTTGTCCTCATACACGATCGGCGCTCCCTTGGCGTCGGCGTGCTCGATCAGCACGTTGACGCGGTAGCGCCGGAAGGTCACGTCGGACTCCTCGCCCTGCGCGATTGGGATGCCGAACTGCATCGGCTGCTCGCCATCCTTGGGTTGCTGGAACACTTCCGCGTGGTCGAGCACGTCCTGCTCGAGCGCCGAGAGGTAGGTGCTCACCTCGGGCATGGCCTCGTACTCCGCCTTCAGCTCCTCGATCAGGCTGTGTGCCGCGCTGCGCGTCACTTCCCGGTTTAGCTCACGCAGCTTGTGCTGCGCTTCGCGCCGCCACTTCGGCGCCTCCTGGATCACGCGCTCCAGGTCGGCCTGCAGCACGGCGATCGCATCCTCGAGGCGCTTCTGCTCCTCCTTGGGCAGCTTGTGGAACTCCTGCGGGCTCATCACCTCGTCCTTGCGCACCGGCGCGAAGCCGAACCCGCTCGGCGTGCGCAACAGCGCGACGCCCTGCGCCTTGGCGTGCTCGCCGATCTCGCCGAAGGCCTTCTCCTGGTGCTCGCTGAAGGCGGCTTCGATCTCCTGCCGCCGGCGGCGGTACTCGTCGGTCTCGAACGCGGCCGGGATCCCGGCGCGCAGGTCCTGCACCAGCCGCTCCATGCTCTGCTTGAAGCGCGGCGCGCGGCCGGCGGGCAGGCGCAGCGCGCGCGGCTTGTGCGGCGTGTCGAAGTTGAACACGTAGCACCAGTCCGGCGGCACTTCGCGCGCGGGGGCGGTCTGCTCCAGGAAGCTGCGTACGATGGTGCGGCGCCCTAGGCCCTCGGGTCCCATCGCGAACAGGTTGTAGCCGTCGCGCGGCATGCCGATGCCGAAGCGGATCGACTCGACCGCGCGCACCTGGCCGAGCGCGTCGCTGAAGTCGGCCAGCTCGTCGGTGGTCGCGAACGCAAGCTGCGCCGGATCGCAGGCGCGGCGCAGCTCGGAGGCGGTCAGCGTCCGTATCGAAGTGGTTTTCGGCTTGTCCAAATTGCGGCCCTGTCCGAGAATCCAGTTTGCCTCGCGGCCCCCGCCGCCTTTTGATCCCGGTCAATTGCATGCATAACGACGGCGCGAACGGCGCGCAACTGCTCGAGCTGCTGCGCGGCCTCGCGCGCGAGCTCCATCCTCAGGACCCTGCGATCGAGCAGCTCGGGCTCGACGCTTCGCTCGAGCGCGACTACGGGCTGGACAGCCTGGCGCGCGTCGAGCTCGCTGCGCGCATCGAGCAGGCCTGGGGCGTGCGCCTGCCCGAGGAGGCATTCAGCGAGGCGGAGACGCCGCGCGATCTGCTCGTCTTCGTCGCCGGCGCGCCGCGGGTGGAGCTCGAGGCGCCGGCCCAGGC
>JBAUTW010000204.1:0-2893 GCA_049582365.1 Burkholderiales bacterium
CGTCAAGCCGGTGAGCTGCCACACCCTGCGCCACTCTTTCGCCACCCACCTGCTCGAGCGCGGACAGGACATCCGCACGGTGCAGGAGCTGCTCGGGCACTCGGACGTCTCGACCACGATGATCTACACGCACGTGCTCAACCGCGGCGCGCGCGGCGTGAAGAGCCCGCTCGACCGGCTCGAGCAGCGCGCGGCGGCGTACGCGTAGGCGCGGCGCAACCGCGCCGCGCGAGTCGGCTTCGCGCAATCTCGAGCGCGGGCCTGGCGGGGGTGAGCAAGATCGTGCGCTATTCGCACAGCTTCGGCTTCACCGCCGCGGCGGCGACCGCGGCCGCGGGGGCCTCGCGATCACCAACGGGCTCGGGCGGGATCTACGGCGGCGTGCTCTCGGCGATGCCGATCAACAGCCACGGCTTTCCGATCGCGATCTCGACCGCGGCCGGGCGCGCCGGCCGCGGGATCGCTCAGATGCCCAGGTTGGCCTGCCAGTACTGCTTGATCGCGCTGACCGTGCTCGGCGGCAGCGGCCCGAAGGCGATCGACTTGGCGATCTTCTGGCCGTGCTCGAAGCCCCAGTCGAAGAACTTGACCACGTCCTGGTTGGTCTCCTTGGGCGCGCTCTTGCGCAGGATCTGCCAGGTGCAGCCCGAGATCGGCCACGACTTGGCGCCCGGCTGGTCGGTCAGGATGACGTAGAAGTCCTTGGCCTTGGTGAAGTCGACGTTGGCCGCCGCAGCCTGGAAGCCCTGCAGGCTCGGACGCACCACCTTGCCGGCCGAGTTGACCATGCGCGCGTACTGCAGATGGTTCTCGATGATGTACGCGTATTCGACGTAGCCGATCGAGCCCTTGAGGTGCTGGACATAGGCGGATACGCCCTCGTTGCCCTTGCCGCCGACGCCGGTGGGCCAGTTCACCGAGGTGTCGGCGCCGACTTTGTCTTTCCACTCGGGGCTCACCTTGGACAGGTAGTTGGCGAAAGTGAACGTGGTGCCGGAGCCGTCGGAGCGGTGCACCACCGCGATCGCCAGATCCGGCAGCTTGAGGTGCGGGTTGAGCTGCGCGAGCTCGGGGTCGTTCCACTTCGTCACCTTGCCGAGATAGATATCGGCCACGACCGGTCCGGACAGGATGATCGCCCCGGGCTTGATCCCCGGCAGGTTGTAGACCAGGTCCTCGCCGGCGATCGCGGTCGGAAACTGGATCAGGTCCGACGCCGCCAGTTCCTCCGAGGTCAGCGGCTTGTCGCTCGCGCCGAAGGCGACGGTGCCGGCCTTGATCTGCTGGATGCCGCCGCCCGAGCCGATCGACTGGTAGTTGATCCGGGTGTTGGTCTCCTTCGCGTAGACGGCCGACCATTTGGCGACCAGCGGATAGACCCAGGTGCTGCCGGCGCCGGTGATCGCTGTGTCTGCGTAAGCGCAGACGCTGACGGCCGATGCGAGCACTGCCGCGGCCAAGCGCGCGAACGACGAAGATGACATGACGTTGTCCTTTCTCGGTTTTTGAGGTGGAAACGCAAAGCTACGCGCCGCGCGTGACGCGCGCGTGACGCTTTCCTGAGAAAGAGCTGACGCCTAGTAAGACTTCGGCAAGCCGAGCACGCGCTCGGCGATGAAGCTCAGAATCAGCTGCGGCGTGACCGGCGCGATGCGCCCCACCAGCGACTCGCGCAGGTAGCGCTCGACGTGGTACTCCTTGGCGTAGCCGTAGCCGCCGTGGGTCATGACCGCCTGCTGGCAGGCGTCGAATGACGCCTCGCCGCCGAGGTACTTGGCGGCGTTCGCCTCGGCGCCGCAGGGCCTGCCCTGGTCGTACAGCCAGGCGCCCTTGAACACCATCAGGTTGGCCGCCTCGAGGTTCATCCAGTTGCGCGCGAGCGGGTGCTGGATGCCCTGGTTCTTGCCGATCGGGCGGTCGAACACGATGCGCTCCTTCGCGTACTGCGCCGCGCGCTTGAGGGCGCAGCGCCCCAGCCCGACCGACTCGGCGCCGATCAGGATGCGCTCCGGGTTCATGCCGTGCAGGATGTACTCGAAGCCCTTGCCTTCTTCCCCCAGGCGATCTTCCTCGGGCACCGGCAGGCCGTCGAAGAACACCTGGTTCGAGTCGACCGCCTTTCTGCCCATCTTCTCGATCTCGCGCACTTCGACGTATTTGCGGTCGAAGTCGGTGTAGAAGAGCGTCAGGCCCGCCGTCGCCTGGGTAAGAACAAGGATCTTTTCCGCCACCTGCGCGGTGGAGATCCACACTTTCTGGCCGGTGATGAGGTAGCGGTCGCCCTGCCTCACCGCCTGGGTCTTGATGCGGCGGGTGTTCAGGCCCGTGTTCGGCTCGGTAACCGCGAAGCAGGCGCGCTCGCGGCCGGCGATCAGGCCGGGCAGCATGCGGCGCTTCTGCCCGGCGGTGCCGAACACCACCACCGGGTTCAAGCCGAAGATGTTCATGTGCACCGCCGACGCCCCGGAAAAACCCGCGCCCGACTCGGCGATCGCCTGCATCATCACCGCCGCCTCGGTGATGCCGAGGCCCGAGCCGCCGAATTCCTCCGGCATCGCGATGCCGAGCCAGCCGTCCTTCGCCAGCGCCTGGTGCAGCTCGCTGGGAAAGCCCCCCTCCTTGTCTTTCTTCAGCCAGTACTCGTCCGGAAAACGCGCGCAGATCTTGCCGATCGCCTCGCGGATCGCGTCCTGCTCGGGGCTGAAGCCGAAGTCCATCAGTGCGCCTTCACCGCGCCGCAGCGCACCAGGTGCGCGATCTCGGCGTCGTCGAAGCCGAGCTCGACCAGCACCTCGCGGCTGTGCTCGCCCGGGCGCGGGTCGTCCCCTGGCGCCAGTCCGCGGCGCGCCGCGCTGCCGCGGAACGCGGCCTCGAACTGCGACAGGTCCAGGCG
>JBAUTW010000205.1:0-5745 GCA_049582365.1 Burkholderiales bacterium
ACCAGCGCGCCGCCGGCCGCCTGCGGCCAGTTGAGCGGCTCCTCCAGGCCGACCGCGCCGGCAATCGCCGTGGTGACCGGCCCGACTGCGCCGATCAGGGCGAAGTGATTGGCGCCGATGCGCTTGAGCGCTTCCGCGACCAGGAACACCGGCAGAACGGTACTAAAGACGGCCATCACGATCGCGTACCACCAGACTTCGGATGGCAGATCGAGCGCCGACATCGGTTCGAGCAGGAAGAATTGCGCCACCGCGGGCAGCGTGGCGGCGATCATGCTGTAGGCGGTGAAGCGCATCGAGCCGACCCGCTGCACTATCTGGCTGCCCGCGACGAGGTAGATCGCGTAACAAAGGCTCGAGCCGAACACCAGGCTCACTCCTAGCAGGAACAGCCCGCCTTCGGCGTGGCCGCCGAATCGGTTCGACACCACCAGCGCGATGCCGACGTAGCTCAAAGCCAGCGCCGCGAGCTGGCGTCTGCTCGGGCGTCGCTTGAGGAACGCGAGCGACAGCAGCAGCACCAGGGTGGGATAGAGAAAGAGAACCAATCGACCGAGCCCCGCGCCGACCCACTGCAGGCCGAGGAAGTCGAGAAAGCTCGCCATGTAGTAGCCGATGAAGCCGAGGCCAGCGACGGCGGCCCAGTCGCCGGGGGTAAGGCCGGGCTTGCGCGCGCGCAGCCACCACGCAATGGCGGCGAAGAACGGCAGCGCGATGGCCATGCGCAGGAACAGCAGCGTTACCGGTGCGACCGGAAACGCCGCGTAGGCGAGTTTGATCAGGATCGGCCGGAACGAGAACGCGATCACGCCCGCGAAGGCGAAGGCGATGCCCCAGGCGCGATACCCTGCAGTGCGCGAGGGCGTCTGCATGGCGGTAGAATGAATCACTTTCACTCTGGCGCGAATACTAACGCATGGCGGGTCACAGCAAATGGGCGAACATCCAGCACCGCAAGGGGCGCCAGGATGCCAAGCGGGGCAAGATCTTCACCCGCCTGATCAAGGAGATCACCGTGGCGGCGCGTCTCGGCGGCGGCGATGCTGGGAGCAACCCGCGCCTGCGGCTCGCGGTGGACACGGCGCGCGAGAACAACATGCCTGGCGACAACATCAAGCGCGCGATCCAGCGCGGCACCGGCGAGCTCGAGGGCGCGGCCTACGAAGAGATTCGGTACGAGGGCTACGGACCAGGCGGGGCGGCCGTCATGGTGGACTGCATGACCGACAATCGCACGCGTACGGTCGCTGACGTGCGGCATGCATTCACCAAGAACGGAGGCAACCTCGGCTCGGACGGCTCGGTGGCCTACATGTTCCGTCATTGCGGACAATTCGTCTTCGCGCCCGGCACGAGCGAGGACAAGGTGATGGAGGCTGCGCTCGACGCGGGCGCGGACGACGTGCTGACCAATGACGACGGCTCGGTCGAAGTGCTGTGCGCGCCGGGCGAGTTCGCGGGCGTGAAGGCGGGGCTCGACAAGGCGGGGCTCAAGCCCGATCTGGCCGAGATCACCATGAAGGCGACGACCGATACAGCGCTCGCGGCCGACGAAGCGGCGCGAATGCGCAGGCTGCTCGAAGCGCTCGAGGGACTGGACGACGTGCAGAACGTCTATACGACCGCCGTATTGGAAGACGCCTGAGCGCGAGCGTGCGCATTCTCGGCATCGACCCCGGGCTCCAGGTCACGGGATTCGGCGTCATCGATCAGCACGGCGCGAAGCTGGCCTACGTTACCAGCGGCTGCGTGAAGACTGCGCCGGGCGAACTGGCGCAACGGCTCGGGGTGATCCTGGAAGGCCTGGCACAGGTGATCGCCGACAGCGCACCGCAGGTGGCCGCGGTCGAAAAGGTGTTCGTCAACGTCAACCCCCAATCGACGCTCGCGCTCGGCCAGGCGCGCGGCACGGCGATTTGCGCCGCGGTACTCGCAGGGCTGGCGGTGGCCGAGTACACTGCGCTGCAAGTCAAACAAGCCGTGGTCGGCAACGGCCACGCCAGCAAAGAGCAGGTGCAGCACATGGTCAGGCGGCTGCTCGATCTGCCCGGCGATCCCAGCCCGGACGCGGCGGACGCGCTCGCGTGCGCGATCTGTCACGCACACGGCGGCAGGCTCGGAGCGCTCGGCTTGCGCGGCACGCGCCGCAAGGCGGGCCGAATCGTATGATCGGCAGGCTTGTCGGACGGCTCGTCGCCAAGCACCCGCCCCAGGTGCTGGTGGATGTGGCCGGCGTGGGCTACGAGGTCGACGTGCCGATGAGCACCTTCTTCAACCTGCCCGCGACCGGCGAAACGGTGACGCTGCATACGCATCTCGCGGTGCGCGAGGACGCGCACGTGCTGTACGGCTTCGGCAGTGTGGAGGAGCGCGCCGCCTTTCGCCGCCTGATCCGGATCTCGGGCGTGGGCGCGCGCACCGCGCTCGCGCTGCTGTCCGGGCTCTCGGTCGCCGACCTGGCGCAGGCGGTGGCGGTGCAGGACAGCGCACGCTTGACCAAGGTGCCGGGGATCGGCAAGAAGACTGCCGAGCGGCTGTTGCTCGAGCTAAAGGGCAAACTCGCCGAGCCGCTGCCGGGGACGACGGGAGCGCCGGCGGGGGCCGGCGCAGACATACTGAACGCACTGGTCGCGCTCGGCTACAGCGAGAAGGAAGCGCTCACCGCCGTCAAGGGGCTGCCCTCCGGGGTGGCGGTCGCCGACGGCATCCGCGCGGCGCTGAAGGCTCTGGCAAAATCCTGACGTGAGCGTAGAAACCGACCGCCTGATCTCGGCCAAGCCCGCCTCCACGCAGGAGGAGCAGATCGAGCGCTCGCTGCGCCCGACGTCGCTGGCGGACTACGTCGGCCAGCAAAAAGTGCGCGGCCAGTTCGAGATCTTCATCGAAGCGGCCAGAGCGCGCAGCGAGGCGCTCGATCACGTGCTGCTGTTCGGCCCGCCGGGGCTGGGCAAGACCACCCTGGCGCACATCATTGCGCGCGAGATGGGCGTCAATCTGCGCCAAACCTCGGGCCCGGTGCTGGAGCGCGCGGGCGACCTGGCCGCGATCCTCACCAACCTCGAGCCGCGCGACGTGCTTTTCATCGACGAGATCCATCGCCTTTCGCCAGTCGTCGAGGAGATCCTCTATCCCGCGCTCGAGGACTACCAGATCGACATCATGATCGGCGAGGGACCGGCGGCGCGCTCGATCAAGCTCGACCTGCCGCCGTTTACGCTGGTGGGCGCGACGACGCGCGCCGGCATGCTGACCAACCCGCTGCGCGACCGCTTCGGCATCGTGGCGCGGCTCGAGTTCTACAACGAGGCGGAGCTTTCGACCATCGTGCACCGGTCGGCCCGCCTGCTCGAGGTAAAGCTGGCCGATGAAGGTGCGCTCGAGATTGCGCGCCGCTCACGCGGCACGCCGCGTATCGTTAACCGGCTTCTACGCCGCGTGCGCGACTACGCCCAGGTCAAAGCCGACGGCGTGGTGTCCAAGTCGGTCGCGGATGCCGCGCTCGGCATGCTGGATGTCGACGTGCTGGGCCTCGACTTGATGGATCGCAGGCTGCTGCTCGCGGTGATCGAGAAGTTCTCCGGCGGCCCGGTCGGGGTGGAAAACCTCGCCGCGGCGATCGGCGAGGAGCGCGACACGATCGAGGACGTGTTGGAGCCCTACCTGATCCAGCAGGGATACTTGCAGCGCACTTCGCGCGGACGGGTCGCAACCCTGCTCGCCTACCGCCACTTCGGCATCGTCGCGCCCACCGGCATCAACGACCTGCTGTGAAGGGAAGGCCGTTCGCCATTGCGGTGCGCGTCTACTACCAGGACACCGACGCGGCAGGCGTGGTGTTCCACGCGCAGTACCTGGCCTTCATGGAGCGCGCCCGCACCGAGCTGCTGAACCAGGCCGGGATCGACCTGTCGCGCCTGAGCGACGAACGGCGCGTGATGTTCATGGTGCACGAGCTTTCCGTGCGCTTTCATCGGCCGGCCGGGCTGAACGATCTCGTTTCGGTGAGCGCCGAAGTGGTTAAAATGGGCCGTGCGAGCGTCGTTTTCCGGCAGCGCGTTGAACGCGGGCAAGCGCTGCTGGTCGAAGCCGAGGTGACCCTTGCCGTAGTCGACCGTGTCCGGATGAGACCGGTGCGCATGCCCGAAGAACTGAAAAAGGCGCTGGAACGTACATGAACGTCACGCAGGATCTGGATTTCTGGACGCTGGTCGTCCACGCAACTTTCGTGGTGAAAGTGGTCCTGGCGCTGCTGCTCGCCGTGTCGTTCATGTCATGGATGTACATCTTCCAGAAGTGGTTCGTCATCCGTCGCGCGCGCGCCCAGACCGAGCAGTTCGAGCGCGAATTCTGGAGCGGCAACGACCTGAACGCGCTCTACCAGGGCGCGGTCACCGACCGGCACTCCATCGGCAGCCTGGAACGGATCTTCGAGTCGGGATTCCGCGAATTTACCAAGATCAGGGGGCAGCGCGCCGTCGAAGCCGCGGCCATGGTAAACGGCGCGCGCCGCGCGATGCAGGCCACCTTCCAGCGCGAAATGGACCACCTCGAGCGCCGCCTCGCGTTTCTCGCCTCGACCGGTTCCGTCAGCCCCTACGTCGGCCTGTTCGGCACGGTGTGGGGCATCATGCACGCTTTCCGGAACCTCGCCAACGTGCAGCAGGCGACGCTCGCGCAAGTCGCGCCCGGCATTGCGGAAGCGCTGATCGCGACCGCGATCGGGCTTTTCGCCGCGATTCCCGCCGTGGTCGCCTACAACCGCTACTCGCACGATATCGATCGGCTGGCGATCCGGTTCGAGAGCTTCATGGAGGAGTTCTCGAACATCCTCCATCGACAGGCCACGAGATAGCGCATGCCCGCCCTGCATCGCAAGCGGGTGCCGATGCACGACATCAACGTCGTCCCGTACATAGACGTGATGCTGGTGCTGCTTATTATCTTCATGGTGACCGCGCCATTGGTGACGCCCGGCGTGGTCGAGCTACCGTCGGTGTCGAAGACCGCGAACGCGCCCGCGGCGCCATTGGAGGTGGTGATCAAGGAGGATCGCAGCGTGATCGTGCGCATGCCCGGCAAGAACGGCGGGCGCGGCGAGGAACGGCGCGTCGCGCGCGGCGAGCTGGCGCAGCTGGTGCGCGCGCGGCAGGCAGAGTATCCGGACACGCCGGTGCTCATCGCCGCCGACAAGAACGTGCGCTATGAGGCGGTTCTAAACGTCATGGATGAGTTGCAGCGCGAGCAGATTCGGAGGGTCGGGCTGCTGGTCAAGCCGGCGCAATGAGCGCCGCGCCGCCCTTCGACGGTTTTGAAGAGCGCGAGCAGCCGGCGCTGGGGAGCTCCCTCGCGCTTGCGCTCGCGGTGCATTTGGTTCTGTTCGCAGTCTTGTTCGTCGGCATCCGCTGGGAAAGCCACCCCCCCGCCGCGATGGTGGTCGAGCTCTGGCCGGCGATGCCCGAGGCGACCCCGAAGCCTGCGCCGAAGGTCGAGCCCCCGCCGCCGCCGAAGCCCAAGCCGGTGCAAAAAGTCGAGCCGCCGCCGCCGCCGAAACTCGTGCCCAAGCCGGAGCCACGGATCGAAAAGCCCGATATCGCGATCAAGGCGCCTCCCAAACCGAAGCCTCCTCCGCCGAAGCCGGAACCGAAGCCCAAGCCAAAGCCGTAGCCGAAGCCCGAGCCCAAGCCCAAGCCGCGCGACGACGCTTTCAAGAAGCAGATGGAGCAGCAGCTCGCGGCGGAGGAGCAG
>JBAUTW010000206.1:0-4644 GCA_049582365.1 Burkholderiales bacterium
ATCTTGACCGGAGCGCCCTTGCGCCGGCGGCCGGCGCGCTGCTCGGCGCGCAGCTGGCGGGTGGTTTCGAGGTCGAGCGCGCCGTGCTCCCCGATTACCACGCCGTAGATCTCGCGCGCCGCGTCGCGCGAAACGGCCCGATTCTCGACCACGTCCTCGCGCACGCGCTCCGGGTCGCGCTCGAAGGGGTCGCCGTAGCCGCCGGCAGCCGACCACAGCACGGCATAGGCGTCGTCCGGCTCCTGGCTGAAATTCTCCTGGCGCAGCTGCAGCACCTCTTCGCGCCCCTTCAGCTCTCCGATGTCGGTCACCATCTCGCGCCGCTCGAGGCGCTTTTTCAAGTCGGTGGCACGGCGGAACTTGTACGCGTTGACGCTGCCCGGATAGCCGCCCATCATTCCGGGCGAGGTCGGCGTCGCGTTGCCCGAGGAAAGCGTGTCGTGCGTGATGCGCTCGGTGCGGTGAGGCACGAAGCACGACTCGGCCGACATTCCGCCGCGCCACTTGCCCGCGCCGCCGGAGTCGACCACCTCCTTGCGGTACAGGAATAGCAGCGGGAAGGTCTGCTCGGTGTGCTCGACGTTCGGCAGCTTGCAGATCGGCGTGCGCGACTGGCCGCCGGTGTTGATCCCGTCGCCGTTCGAGAACGCGCCGATGGCACCGCCGATCGGGTCCACCAGCAGATAGCCGTAGCGCTCGCCCCATTGGTCGGTGCCGCGGAAGATCGTCGCCGGCCACTGGCTGGTGCCGCCGATGCACATGATGTCCTTGCGCATCTCGGCGTCGCCGTAGATCATTTTCGAGAGCACGTTGTAGGCCGGATAGAGCGAGATCTCCATCGCCTGCACCGGCGCGGTCGACACCGAGGCGGGAAAGTTGGCGCAGTTGAAGGTTCCCGGGGTGGGATCGAACTCGACGTGGCGCAGCGCTCCGCCGATGCAGAAATACTGGTCCCAGCACAGCAGCTGGTTCAGCGCCACCATGATCGAGCCGCGCCAGCCCGAATAGGTGGCGTTCATCGCCCCGTCCTGCGGCGCGGTGCCGTCGTTGTCGAAGATCAGGCGGTCGCCCTTCTTGGTCAGGGTCAGGCACACGCGGTGCGTGCGCCGGTCGCCGGGCCGGCAGCACTCGACGTAGGCGCGCTCGCGCCACACCCCGTCGGGCAGCCGCTTGAGCTTGTCGAGAAAGGCGATCTCGGCGTTGCCCATGATCTTCTTCATCACGCCCTTGACCACGTCTGCGCCGTAGCGCTTGATCAGGGCCAGCACGCGATCGCGCGCGGTCAGGTTGCCTGCGAGCTGGGCGCGGAAGTCGAGCGCAACCGCTTCCGGCTTGCGCGAGGCGCGCAGATACAGCTCCTCTATGTCGCGCCGGATCTCGTTGTTCTCGACGATCTTGATCGGCGGGATGAGGATTCCCTCCTCGAACGCGTTTTCCGCCGAGCCGCAGAAGGACGAGGGTGTAATGCCGCCGATGTCGTACTGGTGCAGGCAGTTGGTGACCCAGCAGAAGAGCTCCCCCTTCCAGAACACCGGGCAGATCAGCATCACGTCCTGCTGATGCGCGGCGCCGACCCAGGGATCGTTGGCGAGGAACATGTCGCCCTCCCGTATCCCGGGGTTGTCGGAGCGGTACTCGAGGATCCACTTCACCTGAGTGTCGGTGACGCCGGACATGTACTGCATGTAGGGGCCGAAATACACGAACTCGCCGTCCTCGGCCAGGATCGACGGGTTGAGGTCGAGCGCATACATCGCCACGGGAGAACCGGACAGGCGCTGGATGGTGGCGCCATGCTCTTCGTTCACGTGCCACAGGCTGTGGCGCACCACTTCGTAGGTGATCGGATCGATGCGGGACGCGCGCCTGGTGTGGAGCTTGAGCTTCTTGGACACCTTGAGCGTCTTCGGCGGCACGTAGCCCATGCCCTTGCCGTCGAATGCGGCGCCCTTCATCTCGCTCACTCTCGGCATGCCGGCTCCTATGTCCCCAAGTCCATCTCGAAATTGCCGTACGCGTCGACGCGCAGCCGGCGCCGAGGGTAGATCACGATCGTGGTGTCGGTGGTCTCGACCACGCCCGGGCCCGAAATGCGGTTGCCGGCCCTGAGCCGCGCGCCGTCGTAGATCGGCGTGGGGACAATGCGCTTGAAGTCGGGCCAGTAGATGTCGCGCCGGCCGCGCGAGGCCTGCGCTGCGACGCGCGTGCTCAACGTCTTCGCGCGCGGCAGCTTCGGCCGCGGCGTGGCGGCGCTCGCGCGCAGCCGCAGGGTGACGATTTCGAGCCGCGCGCCGCGATAGGACGAGCCCTTGCCGTAGAGCTGCTCGTAGCGCGCATAGAAGCGGGCCGCGAGCTTCTCGTCGAATTCAGCCTTGAGACGGCCCTCGGGCAGCAGCACCTCGACCTCGTTGATCTGACCGCGGTGGCGCATGTCGAGCGAAAAGGCGAGCCGGCGCCGGGAGCGCTCGACGCCGTCCTCGTCCATCTGAGAATGCGCGCGGCGCTCGAGCTGCTCGAGCGCGCGGTTGACGCGCGCCGCGCTGAAGGGACTGGCCTGGATGTCGGTCTGCTCGTGCACGTGCAGCATGTCGGCCGAGGCGGCGCCGAAGGCGCACCAGGTCGAAGCGATCTCCTTTTGCGGGATGATCACCTTCTTCACCCCGAGCTCGGCGCCGAACACGCCGGCGTGCGCCGGGCCGGCGCCGCCGAAGGCGAACAGGGTGAACTCGCGCGGGTCGAAGCCCTTTTCGACCGTCATCTTGCGGATGATGTCGGCCATCTTGAATTCGGCTACCCGCGCGATCCCGCTCGCGGTTTCGTGCAGCGACAGGCCCAGGCCGTCGGCGACCTTCTGCACCGCCGCCTCCGCTTTCGCGCGGTCGAGCCGCATGCGCCCGCCGAGAAAGTTGTCCGGGTTGATATAGCCGAGCACCACGTCGGCGTCGGTGACCGTCGGCATCTCGCCGCCCTTGCCGTAGCAAGCCGGTCCGGGGTCGGCGCCGGCCGATTCGGGGCCGACCTGCAGCGTGCGCGTGGTGGGCTCCACGCGCGCGAGCGAACCGCCGCCCGAGCCGATCGCCTGAATGTCGACTTTGGGCAGAAAGTACTCGTACTGCACGACGTTGGAGACGAACGAGTACTGCGGCCGGCCGCCGTGCACGATGCCGACGTCGAACGAAGTGCCTCCCATGTCGGTGGTGATGATGTTCTCGATGCCCATCAACGAGCCGAGGTAGACCGATCCCGTAACGCCGGACACCGGGCCGGAATCGAGCGTCAGCAGCGGCGAGCCCATCGCCTTGTCGACCGAGATCGAGCCGCCGCCGCATTGCGCGATCTGCAGCGGCTGGCGGTATCCGGCGCCTTTGAGGCGCTTGGCGAGATTGGCGAGATAGCGCGCCATCACAGGACCGATGTAGCCGTTGAGGACGGTGGCGGCGGTGCGCTCGTATTCGCCCCACTTTGGCGCGATATCCACCGAGCAGGACACGAACAGCTTCGGCGCGATGCGATGCGCCATCTCCTTGACGCGCAGCTCGTGCGCGGGATGGCGAAAGGACCAAAGGAAGCACACCGCGATCGCCTCCACCCCCTGCGCCACCAGGCGTCGGATCGCCGCCTCGGCCTGCTCCTCGTTCAGCGCTACAACCACTTCGCCGAAGCAATCTACCCGCTCCGAGACACCCTCGATCAGGCGCTTGGGCACGATCGGCGCCGGCTTCTGGCTTTCCGGGAAATGCACCACCTTCTTCAGCTCGCGCGAGGTGACCCCGCGGGAGCCGCGCATGATGTGCATCACGTCTTCGTGGCCCTTGGTGGTGATCAGGCCGATCTTCGCGCCCTTGCGCTGGATCAGCGCGTTGGTGCCGACCGTGGTGCCGTGGGTGAGGACACGGATCTGGGCGCAGAAGTCCTCGAACGAAAGGCCGAGCCGGTCCGCCGCCACGTTGAGCGCGGCGAGCATGCCTTCGGCGAAATTGCCCGGCGTGGAGGGAGACTTGGTGGCGGTAATGCGCCCCTTGCCGTCCAGCACCACGCAATCGGTGAACGTGCCGCCGATGTCCACCCCGACCAGATAGGGGCCCACGTCGCCTCCCTTGCGTTTTGCCGATGCTAAATGATCGGGCGATCACCACGCAACCGCCGCGTGCCGCGCGCAGGCCCGCGTTTCACACCCGCCATCGCCTCCAGCACCGCACATACCGCTGCGGTGTCCTCGCCGCCGCGGCCGGCGGCGAGCGCGGCGGTGTACAGCGGCGCGGAGGCGAGGAATAGCGGCGTCGGACAGCCCAGCGAGCGCGCGAAATCGGTGATGATGGCCATGTCCTTCTGCCACACCTCCACCTTCATGGTCGCGTCGCGATAGTCCCCGGCGACCATCATCGGGCCGCGCACCTGGAACATGCGCGAGCTTCCCGCCCCGTCCCCCACCACCTTGTAGACCAGCGCCGGGTCGAGCCCGGCCTTCTTTCCCAGCACCAGCGCCTCCGCCGCCGCGACGTTGTGGATCGCCACCAGAAGGTTGGCGACGAATTTCATCCTGGAGCCCGAGCCGAACTTGCCGACGTAATAGTGCGCGCGCGCGAAACCGTCGAACACCGCGGCGCAGCGGCGCACGGCGGCGCGCGGCCCGCTGGCGTAGAC
>JBAUTW010000207.1:0-2949 GCA_049582365.1 Burkholderiales bacterium
GCTAGCCGAGCGAGACGCCCAGCAATCTGCCCAGTCCGTAGGTCAGGCACGCGGCGGCGAGGCCGATGGCGGCCTGGCGCAGCCCCGAGAACAGGGCGCTGCGGCCGGTAAACACGCTTGTCACCGCCCCGCTGGCGAACAGCGCGGCGCCGCTCAGCGCCATGCTCGCGGCCACGCCGGCGGCTGCGCCGGCGAAGAAGAACGGCGCGACCGGGAAGATCGCGCCCAGGATGAAGACCGCGAACGACGCGAACGCCGCCGACCAGGCGGAGCCGCCGAGGTTGTCCGGATTGACGCCGATCTCCTCGCGCACCAGCGTGTCGAGGGCGGCATCCTTGTTCGCCATCACGCGCGCAGCGGTCTGCTCGGCCGTCGCGCGGTCCATGCCTTTCGACTGGTAGATCAGCACCAGCTCCTGCTGCTCCTCGTCGGGCACCTGGGCCAGCTCGTCCTTTTCGGTCGCGATCTGCTTCTGGTACAGCTCGCGCGAGCTCTGCACCGACAGCCACTCTCCCATCGCCATCGAGCAGGCGCCCGCGATCAGCCCCGCGAGGCCGGTCAGCAGAACCGTCTGGCGCGAGAACTCGGCGCCGGCCACCCCCATGACCAGGCTCATGTTCGACACCAGGCCGTCGTTCACGCCGAGCACCGCCGCGCGCAGGGCGTTGCCCCCGCCCGCGCCGTGGCGGCCTTCGAGGTTCGAATACGCGCTGCCGTCCCACGCCGTGCGCGCGGCGCCCGTCAGGCGGCTGAGCACGCGCGCGTGCGAGCGCTCCTGGGCCGGAAGCAGCGTGTCGCGCGACTCCGGCTGGTCGTCGTAGACGTCGCGGTCGACTTGCTCGAGCGTGCGCAGGGTCGGGATCACGATCTCCGGCCCGAAGCGCCGCGCGATCCAGGTCAGCAGCTTCGTGCGCCAGCTCGGGCGCAGCGCCGGCGCGCTCGCCCCGGCGTCCGACAGCTGCTTGCGCCAGAAGGCGGCGTGGCTTTCCTCCACCGCGGCGAGGCGGCGGAAGATCTCCGCGCGCTCGGGCTGCGCGTCGAGCTCGGCGATCGCCCGGTACAGGGCCGAGCCGTCGATCTCGCCCTGGAGGTTGGCCCGGTAGCGTGCGATCTTGTCCGCCATGGCGCGCACGGCCCGCGTGCTACGGCGTCTTGTGCGCCCCCGCCGGGATCCGCACCGTGCGAGTGGCGAGGCGCACTTCGCGCAGAAAATATGCCAGGCCGATCACCAGGGCGACGGTCGACCCCGTGAACAGCGCGCCGACGAGCCAACTCAGCCTGGCCTGCGCCAGGACCTCGACGAAGAGCGTCGCGATCACCGTGCAGACCAGGAGCGCGGCGAAGGTGCAGGCGGTGATCGCGTGGCTGGTGAGATTGCGCCTGCGCTCGAGGCTCTGCAGCTCGAGCTGCAGCGTCTCGCCCGTCTGCAGCGCCTGCGGGAGCGGGCGCTCCGTGAGCTGGCGGCCGCGGTCGATGATGCGCGCCAGGCGGCCGGCCATGACGTTGAGGATCGCGCCGATGCCGGTCAGCAGGAACACCGGCGCGAGCGCGAGCTGGATTGCGTGTCCCACGTCTCCTATGTCGACCGCCGGGATGGCCATGCTGTGCCGTGGAAGGGCCGAGGCGCTCAATGCATGCGCGCGGGGCTGTGGTCGATCAGGGCCGAGAATGCGCGGAATATCTCGGGGTCGAACTTGCTGTGGCTCTCGGAGCGCATGATTTCCATCGCCTGCGCGTGCGTGCGCTCCAGATGATAGGGGCGCGTGGTGGTCATCGCGTCGTAGGCGTCCACGATCAGCAGGATGCGGCTCAGGAGCGGAATTTCCTCCCCCGCCAGGCCGTCCGGATAGCCGCTGCCGTCGAACGATTCGTGGTGATGACGGATCACGGTCGCGATCTCGTCCTGATCGGGCAGCGCCGTCGCCATGAATATCTGCTCCCCGAGCACCGGGTGAGCCTTCATCAGGATCCATTCGTCGCCCGTCAGGCGCGCCGGCTTCAGCAGCACGGCGTCGGGAATCCCGATCTTGCCGATGTCGTGAAAGCAGGCACCGATGCGCAGTCGGTCGAGCTCGAGCTCCGAAACACCGCAGGCATACCCCAGCTCCGTCGCCAGGCGCACCGCGCGGTCGCAATGCGATCGGGTGTACGCATCGCGCACTTCGAGCGCCTCGGACAGGGCATTGATCGAGCCGAGCAGGTGCGGGTTGTTCGTGGCGCGCTTCATGAGCCTCCCTCGCGACGACGCTGCGAGCCTTGGCCCAGCGTATACCTCTGTATGCCCCTCAGGAACATCCGCGCCGGCGAACGAGAGCGAAATCGCGGCCCGAATGCCAACTAATGCCTCGATTTCCGGGCGTCAGCCGGGCTACAGGCGCCGAAAGGGACCGTGCCACCCGTTTTTGATTAGGATAGCGCGGTCATCGAGGCATCGGTCGCCGGCACAATGAAGCTCGCACACGCCCTGCTCGCCGCGCTGAAGGACTACGGCGCCGGAGAAATCTTCGGCATTCCGGGCGACTTCGCGCTGCCTTTCTTCCGCCAGATCGAGCGCTCGGGCATCCTGCCGCTGCACACCCTCAGCCACGAGCCGGCGGTGGGCTTCGCCGCCGACGCCGCCGCGCGCTACCGCGGCACGCTCGGCGTCGCCGCGGTCACCTACGGCGCGGGCGCGCTCAACATGGTCAACGCGGTCGCCACCGCCTACGCCGAGAAGTCCGCCGTGGCGGTGATTTCGGGCGCCCCCGGCGCGGCCGAGAGCCGCACGGGCCTCGGGCTGCACCACCAGGTCAAGCGCCTGGACAGCCAGTTCCTGGTCATGAGCGAAGTGACCTGCGCCCAGGCGGTGCTCGACGACGCGGCGAGCGCCGCGCGCGAGATCGCGCGCGTGCTGAGCGAGGCGCGCCGCCAGTCGCGCCCGGTCTACCTCGAGCTGCCGCGCGACATGGT
>JBAUTW010000208.1:0-12126 GCA_049582365.1 Burkholderiales bacterium
GGCGAAGAGCATCGCCGCAGCCGGCGTGGTCGGCGCGATCGGGGACGGGAGCGCCGCCCCGAGCAGGCTGAAGGTAGCATCGACCAGCGGCCGCAAGGCGTCGCGCCCGATGCGCCCACGCCTTCGCCGTCGCTCCAGACGGCACCCGAGCCGGCGACCGTCACGGTGAGCGAAGCGGTGCTCGCAGTGAGCACGCCGCCGCTGCCGGAGTTCCCGGCGCCGCAGATCGCCGAATCGATGCCGGTGCAGCGGCCCGCCCCGACGCCTGAGCCGGTGATCGAGCGACAAGCGCCCGAGACGCAGGCGCAGGCGCCTTTCGAGCCGCTGCCTCCAGTTATGCCGGCGTTCGAACCGAAAGCCGAAGCGACGGCGGAGCTCGACCGGTCAGGCTTGGTGATGATCGAAACCGACCCGTCGAAGGTACGCACGGTGCGACCCGAGCCGGAGCAAACGCAGGCGCTTGGTCGTGCGCGCCGCGAGCGCACATCTCAACCGGCGGAAGCTGAACCCGAACTAGTGCAGATCGAAACCAGGAAGTAGCGTTGCCAGGCAGCCTTGGCTGACTACCCATCCCGGCTGGAGCACGAACACACCCTGTTCGACGGCCGGAAGGTGCTCATTCGCCCGATCCGCGCCGACGACGGCGTGCTTGAGAGAGACTTTCTCATCAGCGGCGTGTCGGGCGAAAGCCGCTATCTGCGCTTTCACAAGTGGGTCGGCGCCCCCTCGGACAAACTGATCCACTTCCTGACCGAAGTCGACTACGACCGCCACATGGCCTTCGTCTGCGTTTACGGCGAGGCAGGCGACACGGAGGTCGCGGGCGAGGCGCGCTACGTAGTCAATCCCGACGACAAGAGCTGCGAATTCGGCGTCGTGATCGCCGATGCCTGGCACAAGAGCGGAATTGCCGGGCTGCTGATGGAGTCGCTCATCCGGGTCGCCCGGGAACGCGGCCTCACCAGCATGGAAGGACTCGTGCTGCGAAGCAATCCGCCCATGCTGCGCTTTGCGCGCGCGCTCGGTTTCGAAGTCCACTCCGTGGCGGAGGACCCGCTCACGCTGCGCATCGTCAAGAAGCTTTGACCCCACCCTGCAACTCGGCCAGCAGCCCGCGCGCCGCTGCCTCCACCATGTCGAGCACCCGCTCGAAGCCTCCCGGCCCGCCGTAGTACGGATCGGGGACCTCCTCGCTCTGCCCGACGGCGAATTCCATGAACAGGCGCAGCTTGTGCCGATGCTGCGACGGCACAGCGCGCCGCAGTATCTCAAGATGCCCGCGATCCATGGCGAGGATCAGTTCGAAGAACTCGAAATCGTCCGCCGCTACCTGGCGCGCGCGCAGCCCGCTGAGATCGTAGCCACGACGCCGTGCATGCTCCTGCGCGCGCTCATCTGGCGGCTCGCCAACGTGGTAATCGTGCGTTCCGGCCGAGTCGACGCGGATCTTGTCGGCGAGGCCGGCCTCGCGCACCAGCCGCCGCATGACACCGTCCGCGGTGGGCGAGCGGCAGATGTTGCCGGTGCAGACGAAGAGAACGCTGCGCATCGCTATTCCGAAGCGAGCGCGACGCCGAATACGTGCTTCTTCAGCTCCGCAAGCTGGTCGCGCATCTTCGCCGCCTGCTCGAACTCGAGGTTCTTCGCGTGCTCGAGCATCTTCTTCTCGAGCTGCTTGATTTCGCGCGCTATCTGCTTTTCGCTCATCGCCTCGTAGCGCGCGTCGTCCTGGGCGGCGCGCAGCAGCGTTTGCGCCTCGTCCGCATCGTAAACGCCGTCGATCAGGTCCTTGATTCGCTTGGAAATGCCCTTGGGCGTGATCCCGTGCCGGGCGTTGTACGCGATCTGTCTGTTGCGCCGGCGCTCGACTTCCGCGATCGCGCGCCGCATGGAGTCGGTCATCACGTCCGCGTACAGGAGCGCGGCGCCGTTGAGATGGCGTGCGGCGCGCCCCATGGTCTGGATCAGCGAGCGCTCCGAACGCAGGAACCCTTCCTTGTCCGCGTCCAGGATCGCCACCAGCGACACCTCGGGCAGGTCTAGCCCCTCGCGCAGCAGGTTGATGCCGACCAGCACGTCGAACTCGCCCAGCCGCAGGTCGCGGATGATCTCCACCCGCTCGACCGTGTCCACTTCGGAGTGCAGATAGCGCACCTTGACACCGTGTTCGCTCAGGTAATCGGTGAGTTCCTCGGCCATGCGCTTGGTGAGCGTGGTCACCAGCACGCGCTCGTGCTTCTTCGCTCTAAGCGAGATTTCCGACAGCAGGTCGTCAACCTGTGTCGAGGCCGGCCTGACCTCGATCCCGGGGTCGACCAGCCCGGTGGGCCGTACCACCTGCTCTACCACCTGCGCCGACTTCTCCGTTTCATAGGCCGCCGGCGTCGCCGAAACGAATACCGTCTGCCTCACCACCTTCTCGAACTCGTCGAAGCGCAGCGGCCGGTTGTCGAGCGCCGACGGCAGCCGGAAGCCGTATTCGACCAGGTTTTCCTTCCGTGCTCGGTCGCCGCGGTACATTCCGCCGAGCTGACCGATGGTGACGTGGCTTTCGTCGATGATCATCAGCGCGTCCGGCGCCAGGTAGTCGATCAGGGTCGGCGGGGGCTCCCCGGGATTGCGCCCGGACAGGTGCCTCGAATAGTTCTCGATTCCCTTGCAGAACCCGAGCTCGGCCAACATCTCGAGGTCGAAGCGCGTGCGCTGCTCGATTCTCTGCGCCTCGACCAGCTTGCCGGCCGTCTGGAAGTAGTCGATGCGCTCGCGCAGCTCCGCCTTGATCGCCTCGACTGCCCGCAGCGTGGTCTCGCGCGGCGTCACGTAGTGGCTCGACGGGTACACGGTGAAGCGCGCCATCGGGTGCAGCACCCTGCCGGTGAGCGGGTCGAACACTTCGAGTTTTTCGATCTCATCGTCGAACAGGGAGATCCGAACCGCGTGTTCGGCGTGCTCGGCCGGGAACACGTCGATCACGTCGCCTCGCACGCGGAAGGTGCCGCGCCGAAAATCGAGCTCATTGCGCTCGTACTGCATCGCGACGAGGCGCGCCAGCACGTCGCGCTGCGATGCCTTCTCTCCCTGGCGCAGGTGCAGGATCATGCCGTGGTATTCGGACGGGTCGCCAATGCCGTAGATCGCCGACACCGTCGCCACTATCACCACGTCGCGCCGCTCCATCAGCGACTTGGTGGCCGACAGCCGCATCTGCTCGATGTGCTCGTTGATCGAGGAGTCTTTCTCGATAAACAGGTCGCGCGAAGGAACGTAGGCCTCGGGCTGGTAATAATCATAGTAGGAGACGAAGTACTCGACCGCGTTTTCCGGCAGGAATTCACGGAACTCCGAGTAAAGCTGCGCGGCGAGGGTCTTGTTGGGCGCCAGGACCATCGCCGGCCGGCCGAGCCGGGCGATGACGTTTGCCATGGTGTAGGTCTTGCCGGAGCCGGTCACGCCGAGCAGGGTCTGGAATGCCAGGCCGTCGTTGATGCCCTCGATCAGCTTCTCGATCGCTTCCGGCTGATCGCCCGCGGGCGGAAACATCTGATTCAGGCGGAACGGGCTGCCGGGGTAAGTTTGGATCGCCATTCGCGGTGTCGCGGCAAAACTTAGATTTTCCCACAGCGAGCGGACCGGTAGAATACGTACTTCACTCCGACGAACCCGTCCATGAGCAAATCGATCCTCGCCGCGGTCCAGATGGCTCCGCGCGACCCCATTCTCGGCGTCACCGAAGCGTTCGTCGCCGACCCGAACCCGAACAAGGTCAACCTCGGGGTCGGCGTTTACTGCGACGACAACGGCAAGGTGCCCCTGCTCGAGTGCGTGCGGCGTGCCGAGCGCCAGCGCGTCGAGGCCGCACCGCCGCACAGCTACCTGCCGATCGACGGCTTGCAGAGCTACGACCGGGCGGTGATGGAGCTGGTGTTCGGGGCCGAGCTGGCGAAGAGCGGCCGCATCATCACGGTGCAGGCGCTGGGCGGAACGGGGGGGCTCAAGATCGGCGCCGACTTCCTCAAGCGCCTCGACCCCGACGCGCAGGTCTGGATCAGCGATCCGAGCTGGGAGAACCACCGCGCGCTGTTCGAGAACGCCGGCTTTTCGGTCAACAGCTATCCCTACTATCAGCCCGGCACCCGTGGCCTGGACTTCGACGGGATGCTCGCTGCGCTCGACGGCCTGGCGGCCGGCTCGATCGTGGTGCTGCATGCCTGCTGCCACAACCCCACTGGCGTCGACCTGTCGCGCGAGCAATGGCAGCGGGTGCTCGAGGTGGTCAAGCGGCGCGAGCTGGTGCCTTTCCTCGACCTCGCTTACCAGGGCTTCGGCGACGGCATCGACGCGGACGGCTATGCCGTGCGCCTGTTCGCCGACTCCTACAGCCCGATCTTCGTCTCGAGCTCGTTCTCGAAGTCGTTCTCGCTCTACGGCGAGCGCGTCGGCGCCTTCAGCCTGCTGGCCGGAAGTTCCGACGAGGCCGCGCGCGTGCTGTCGCAGATCAAGCGCCTGGTGCGAACCAACTACTCCAACCCACCGACCCACGGCGGGCAGATCGTCGCCACCGTGCTCGCCACGCCCGAGCTGCGCGCGCTCTGGGAGCAGGAGCTCGGCGCGATGCGAGACCGAATCAAGGCGATGCGCAAGGCACTGGTCGAGAAGATCAAAGCCCGCGTGCCGCAGGCCGATTTCGGCTTCATCCTCGCGCAACGCGGGATGTTCTCCTATTCCGGGCTGACCAAGGCCCAGGTCGAGCGACTCCGCACGGAATTCTCTGTCTACGCCATCGATACCGGACGGATCTGCGTCGCGGCACTGAATTCAAAGAACATCGACTACGCGGCCGACGCGATCGGCAAGGTAATCTCGAGCTAGCCTACTGACACTCGGTTTTTCCCTCCAGGCGGCTGCCCGCCGAGAGGCCGAGGCTGGTGCCGATCCCGGGCAGCAGCACGGTGCCGACCACCGCGCCGATCAAGCCCGCCTTGGTGAGCGAGATCGACGGATCGGCGGTCGAGCCCGCGACTGCTACCGGCACCCCGACGAAGCCGCCGGTCTTCGCCACTGAAACGTCGAGTTTGCCTGATAGCGACTGATCCGGCGCGATTGCAATGTTTCCGGCCGCCACCAACGACGGCGACCGCACGCAGATCTTGTTCACCTCCACCCGCTTGCCGCGCAGCGTCAGGTCGCCTCTCAACTGCTCGAACTTCGTCGTACCGCCTCGGGCCAGCTTGCCGAGCGGCAATTCCGCCACGCGCGACAGGTCTACGCCGTGCCACTCGCCGCCGAGGACTTCGAACGGCGCATCCACCCAGATCGTGCCTGCGAGCTGCGCTGCGGACCGGGCCCGGGCCGAGTACGTCGCATTCGCGTTCAGCTGTCCCGAAAGCCGCGCGGGCTTGCCGAACGCCGACTGCACCGGCACCACGTTTATGCCGGCCAGATCGGCCTTGCCGTCGATACCCCACTGCTTGCCCCAACGCAGATTGAGGCTGCCGGCGAGCGTGCCGCCGTACAGCCTGCCTTTCACTACTGGCAGGTTCAATCGCCCGGACTGCAGCACGCCATCGGCCTCGAGCGACTCGAAGAGCAGCGGCACCACTGCGAACGGCAGGCGCCATCCACGCGCCTGAATCCGAAGGTGCGATTGGCCGGTGCCCTGCGGGTCGAGCGTTGCCTTGAGCGCGCCATCGTCGGTCGACACGCGCACCACCGTCGCGGCAGGAACGACCGACAGATCCACGACGACGTTGAACTGCGGCAGGCTCAGCGCGCGCTGCACGTAGGTCACGTGCCTCAGCACGATCCGCTGAACCAGGATCCCGCCCCCGCCGCCCCCCTTCGGCAGCTTGTCGAGCAGGTCGAGCGCCGAGTGCTTGATGTGCACCCGGTCGGCGCGGATCTCGCGCAGCACCACCTCGCCCGAGAGCAGGAGCAGCAGGTCCGGCACGATGCTCCCGCGCTCGATGCTTAGCTCGTCCTTTCGCCCGAGCTTCAAGCCGATGATTGCCAGCCGCGGCGTGGGCAAGAGCTGCAGACGCAGATCGGTGATCGACACCGGCTGGCCGATGCGGTCCGAGACTCGACGCGTGAGCTGCGGGATATAGCCGGAAAGCGGTACCAGAAACGGCACTGCGAGCGCCGCGATCAGGAGCCCGATGAACACGAGCAGGGCCCAAAGCCATTTTCTTTTCGCAAACGCCATCGCGTGATTGCTTGGATATCCGGAAATCCCTAAAATAGCGGGTTTTCCGGATCCCCGATAGCTCAGTCGGTAGAGCGACGGACTGTTAATCCGCAGGTCGTAGGTTCGAGCCCTACTCGGGGAGCCACCTTATCTCGAGGCCTTAGCTCTTGGCTTGGGACTTCGTCACGTCCGCAGCGTGAACCGGATGCCACCGGCTTGTGTCCAATGCCAGAATGTGCGCCGGGGCGTTATGGCTCGTCTGCTCTGCGTCTTTTCAGCCGTCCTTATGGTCGCGCTGGCCGGATCGGCATCCGCGCAGGTCTACAAGTGGGTAGACGCGAGCGGCATTACGAACTACTCGAATGCGCCCCCCACCGGAACCGCTCGCGTAGCTATGATCACCTCCGCCGCGCCGACGGTCTCGACATACTCGCCCGATCCGTCGCTCATCCAAGCCGTCGCGCGATTCCGCGAAAAAGGCGACAGGGTCGCAGCGGAACTGGAAGCAGCCGCAGACAGACTCCAGGCGGCGCGTGTCGCTGCAGCCGAGGCCGCGAGCGTGGCCCGGGCACAGTACGCGACGTGCGTCGATAGCCGTCGCGCCGACTGCGATCAGACCGAAAGCGGCGTCGACAGTCCGATCGGCATCTCGCTTGTGCGCTTCTGGCCTGCTGCCTACGGCGGTCCAACGGGATTCGGCTCGCGAGGAATTTCAGGCATCGGCCGGCGCGGCGCAGCCAGCTACGGTTCTCCGGGGCGACCACCCGCTACCTCCGGGCCGACGCAAGGCTTTTCAATGCGATAGCTCCGACACGCAGTTTCTCAGTTGCGGCAGTGGCTTGTCCTGCAACGTTGCGGTAGTCGTTCGATAAATGAAGCTGCCTATCTATCAGATCGATGCGTTCACGAGCCGCCTGTTTGGTGGAAATCCGGCGGCGGTCGTTATTCTCGATCAATGGCTGCCGGACGAAGTGCTGCAAAGCATCGCCGCGGAAAACAATCTTGCCGAGACTGCCTTTGTTATCCCTCGCGAAAGCAAGGCTCAATTGCGCTGGTTCACTCCGACCCTCGAGATGGATCTGTGCGGCCATGCGACGCTGGCGGCTGGCCACGTTCTTTTCGCACACCAATATCCATCCCTCAGGTCGGTGAGCTTCAGCACGCGCAGCGGCGTGCTGGCGGTGACCCGGGACGGAGACTTGCTGAGTCTCGATTTCCCGTCGCGCCCGGGAGGATCAATCCCGGTCTCGGACGCGTTGGTATCGGCTCTGGGCGCACGGCCGCGCGAGGCATACCTCGCAAGGGACATTCTCGCCGTGTTCGACACGGAAGCCGAAATTCTCGCGTTACGCCCCAATTTCGACCTTATTGCGGCCCTCGATGCGTTCGCCGTAATCGTTACTGCGCCGGGAAGCGAAGTTGATTTCGTGTCCCGCTTCTTTGCTCCACGCGCAGGGGTTTCCGAGGACCCCGTCACCGGCTCGGCACATTGCACTCTAGTACCGTACTGGGCAACGCGTCTGGGAAAACACATGCTCACCGCCAGGCAGTTGTCGTCTCGCGTCGGGGAGCTCGCATGCGAGTTTCGAGGCGACCGGGTCGCGATCGCCGGTCGAACCGTCGAATACCTGCGCGGTGAGATCGAGGTTCCTGGCTAATGAATTAACGCAGCAGAGCGGCGTCGAGGCGTACTACCACCGCGGCGCTCGCGATCACGGCTGGCTCGCGTCCGGCTTCGTCGGCTACATCCAATCCGCCCTGCACCGCCTTCACCGTAATCGTCCCGTACGGAAACGCGCGCGCCACTGCTGCGGCATCGACCTTGTCGGGCTGCTGAACGCCGATCGTGACCTCGACCTGCATCGAGTTCGGATCGATGCCGAAGCTGCGAAACAGCGCGAGCGAGCTGTGATGCATAGCGTCCTCGACCGCGCGTACGGCGGCCTTGGTGTAGTCGCCACCGTGCAGGTCGTTGCCGCTGCCGATCTCCAGGAACAGGCGTTTTGCCGTCACTTGCGAATCTCCTTTGCCGGCTCGCTGCGCTTCAACAGTTCGATCACGCGGCGGGCCGGATCGACTCTGACCCAGTCGCCAGTCCGGATCACCTCGCGCGGCGGCCTTGACCAGCCTTCTGTGATCGTAATGTCGGCGAACACCGCGCCCTGCACCATCACCGGGTTGGTGACGCCGAACACCAGCGCCTTGGGCGCGATGCCCTTGCACTTGATGTCGTAGAAGGCCCAGCCGGCGGCGATGCCGCCTTTGGCGGTGGGAAAGAAGCAGATCTTGTTCCTGATCTGGGTGCCTTCCAGCTTGTGGCCCGTCTTGGTGATCACGCCGCTCCAGCGATCAAGGTCGTAGCGCGGGCTGAAGCCTTCTTCGGACACGACCGCCTCGCCTTCGACCACCTCGCCGAAGGCGCGCTCGACGCGGATGCTGTCGAGAACCTCGCTCACCGCAACCTCCCTTCGACCGCGATGTCGACGCAGTCCTGGGTGCGGCGCAGGATGGTGTTGAAGCGGTGCGCGCCGATGATGTTCACGATCTTGGCCGAATTGGAGATCATGTTGGTCCAGCCGTTGCGCCGGCGCATCTGCGACAGGTTCTGCAGGATATAGAAGCACACGCCTTCCATCAGCGTCGCCCCCGCCGCCTCGAGCGTCTGCACGTAGCCGAGCTTGCGACCGGCCGAGAGCACGCCGTTGGACGAAGTGACGAAGACCTGGGTGCCCTGCTTCACCTTGCGCCCGTCGAAGCGCTCGGCCAGGTTCTTGAGCTCCCAGAGCGAAAGCTGCGGCCCCGAGAACACGATCAGGTCGCACTTGCCGTCGCCCAGATCGTAGCCGCGGTAGAGGCGCTCGAGGTCGGCGTCGGCGATGGTGATCTCGCTGTGCGGCAGGTTGCCGCCGAGCGCGGCCTCGACGCTGGACGCCTCGGGCGTGACGCCGACCATGTGGAACATGCCCATCGAGCCGTAGCTCGCCAGCGACGCACCGAGGTGCTTCAGCTCGTCCGAGCCGGGAGCGCGTTTCACACCGGCAAAGACCGGCACCTGGAAGTAATTCTGGTTCGGTTCACCGACCAGCTTGCCGACCGCGCCCCAGTCGGCGAGGTCGTCGAGGTCGGCTTCCAGCTTCACCACGAAGGTCCCCTTGCGGTGCCGATCGAGCTGAAAGCCGTATTCCGGCACCCGACTGGTGAGCGCCGCCGCGAACGCCGCCGGACCGCTCTCGAAGTTGGAGCGCGCGCCGAACACCGAGTTGGCGTAGATCACGGTGCCGGTATCGCCCCACGCCACGCGCTCGCCCAGATGAGGCTGGTACAGCGTCTGGTAGTTGATGCAGGTGTCGGTAGTGGCGACGTTCATCTGCTGCAGCAGGCCGATCAGCTTCCTTTCCTTGGCCGCCTCGCCCGCGTCCTGCTGCAGCCGTTCGACCAGCGGAAAATCGAACGAGCGCGCGTTGGTCGTGACGTTGACCGCGCAACGCGCCTTCTGCCCGGCGGCGCACTCGAGCCACTTCAGCCCGCCGTCCCCCATCACCTCGATGTCACCCATCATGTGGACGTTACTGACCGGCACCAGCCGCTCGGCGCCCCAGAACTCGCCCACCTTGATCAGGTATTCGATCGCCTGCTTGACCGCGGCGCCGTGTTCGCCGCGCAGCATCGCCTGCTCTTCGGCAGTCAGTTGCACCGCGCCGGCCCCTAGAGCAGCGGGCCGAGCATTGCGACCACGATGTTCAACAACCCGAGCACGAGGTTTATCCCCACCAGGATGCGGATCTGGCCGAGCGCCGCGCCGCCTGTCTTCCAGTCCTCGTGCTGCACAGCGCGCTTCAGGCGGCCAAAGGGAGCGAAATACACGTGCATGAAGATCGCGCTCATCAGGACGCCGATGCCGGCCATCGCGAGCACGTACCCGGGCACCGGCGACATGCGCCCCATCATCGAGAACCCGGTGCCCAGGATCAGGAACACCGCCAGCCACACCCAACGGAAGAAGCGCGCGAAGATGCCGGTCCACAGCTTGAGCCGCTGCGGCGCCTCGAGCGCCTCGACCGCCGCGGGCCGCACCGCCAGGTAGGCGACGAACATCCCGCCGACCCACACCACGTCCGCCAACACGTGCAGCAGCAATTCGATTCGCATGGGGCTTCCTTTCGATTGGAGCCCCGATTCTAATCTGGGATACTCGCTCCCTTTTACGCCGGAGCGAAGATGTACGCCTGCTTTCGCCTGGGCATCGCATTGCTGCTGATGACCCTGGGCGGTTCAGGGATGTATTCCGTGGTGGTCGCGCTGCCGCAGTTGCAGGCCGAGTTCGGCGTGGCGCGCGCCGACGCGTCGCTACCGTACACGCTGACCATGGTCGGCTTCGGACTCGGCGGGATCCTGATGGGTCGCCTGGCGGATCGCTTCGGCGTGATGGTGCCGGCGCTGATCGGCAGTGTGGCGCTCGGAATCGGGTTCGTTGCCGCGGGCTCGGCCGGCAGCTTGTGGCAATTCAGTCTCGCGCAGGGCTTGCTGATCGGCGCGCTCGGCAGCGCCGCGACCTTCGCACCGCTGGTAGCCGACATCTCGCACTGGTTTACGCGCCGACGCGGAATCGCGGTCGCCATCTGCATCAGCGGCAACTACGTGGCGGGCGCGCTGTGGCCGCCGGTGCTGCAGCACTACTTCGCCAGCATAGGCTGGCGCCAGACTTACGTCGGCGTGGGGCTGTTCTGCTTCGCCACGATGCTGCCGCTTGCGCTGCTGCTGAGGCGCCACGCGCCGCATGCTGACGCCGAGCCGCTGCGCGGCGGCGCCGCGTCGTGGCCGCAGCGCCCGCTGGGCTTCACACCCGGGCAGCTGCAAGGGCTGTTGTGCGTGGCGGGCGTCGCCTGCTGCGTCGCGATGTCGATGCCGCAAGTCCACATCGTGGCCTACTGCGGCGACCTGGGCTACGGCCCGGCGCGCGGCGCCGAGATGCTGTCGATGATGCTCGGCTTCGGCATCGTCAGCAGGCTTGCCTCCGGCTGGATCTCGGACCGCATCGGAGGCCTGCGCACCCTGTTGCTGGGATCGGGGTTGCAGGCGATCGCGCTGGCCCTATTCCTGCCCTTCGACGGCCTGGTCTCGCTGTACGTCATTTCGGCGATGTTCGGCCTGTTCCAGGGCGGAATCGTGCCGTCCTACGCCATCATCGTGCGCGAGTATTTCTCTCCGCTCGAGGCCGGCCAGCGAGTGGGCACCGTTCTGATGGCGACCCTGTTCGGCATGGCGCTTGGCGGGTGGATGTCGGGCGAGATTTTCGACCTCACCGGCTCCTACCATGCCGCCTTCCTGAACGGCATCGGCTGGAATCTGCTCAACCTGGCGATCGCGTTCGAATTGCTGCGCCGCGCGCGGCGCCGCCTGGCGCTCGCCTGAGCGCTGCCGGCCTCTCAGCGTCCGGCGTGCCGGAGCGCCGGAGCGCAATGAAACAGGCGCGCCAGCGCGAGCAACGCGTCGGCCACCGCTTCCCCCTGCGCCACGAGCCGCAGCGCATTGACTTGCTCGGCCTCGGAAATCGGCAGCATGGCCAGCCTGCTGCGCAGCAGTTTGTTCGAGTCAGGCATCTTGAACCTCATTGGTTAGAGTTAAATTGGCTAAGCCTTAATTCTGTTTCCGGTCCGTTCGGCAACATCATCCCCTCTATGTTGCAGAGCAACAAACGATACTTATTGGTTATATGAATTAGGTTTGATAACCTATGCACCTCTCACTCCCGATCCCTTTATTGTGCCGAGCCGCCTGCCTCCGCTAAATGCGCTGCGCGCTTTTGAGGCAGCGGCGCGCCTGTTGAGCCTGAAAAAGGCTGCCGCGGAACTGAACGTCACGCCGGCCGCCATCAGCCATCAAGTCAAGCTGCTCGAGGAGCACGCCGGCCGCCCGCTGCTGGTGCGCAAGCCGCGTGCGAT
>JBAUTW010000209.1:0-1868 GCA_049582365.1 Burkholderiales bacterium
GCCGCCGTCGAGCATCCGCACCAGCCAGTAGAGCGAGGCGTCCGGGTCGGAGCCGCGCACCGCCTTGTGCAGCGCCGAAATCTGGTCGTAGAACTGCTCGCCGCCCTTGTCGAAGCGGCGCAGGTTGCTGGCCAGCGCGGATTCGACGAATGCGGCGTCGATCGCTCCCGCCGGGCGCGCGTTGCGCAGGATTTCGACCGCGTTCAGCAGCCGGCGCGCATCGCCGTCGGCGAAGCCGATCAGGCGCTCGCGCGCGCCTTCGTCGACTTCGAGTCCCGTGCGCGCGAGGAGCGTGCCCAGGTCCTGTGCAGACAGGCTCTCCAGCACGTAAACGGTGGCGCGAGACAGCAGCGCCGAATTCACCTCGAACGACGGGTTCTCGGTGGTCGCGCCGATGAAGGTGAACAGCCCGCGCTCGACATAGGGCAGGAACGCGTCCTGCTGCGCCTTGTTGAAGCGGTGCACTTCGTCGACGAACAGGATCGTGCGCCGGCCCGAGCGCGCGAGCACGCTTTCCGCCTGCTGCACCGCCTCGCGGATCTCCTTCACGCCCGAGAACACGGCCGAGAGCGCGATGAACTCGCAATCGAACGCGGTCGCCATCAGGCGCGCGATGGTGGTTTTGCCCGTCCCCGGCGGCCCCCACAGAATCATCGAGTGCGGCTTGCCGGACTCGAACGCGAGCCGCAGCGGCCTGCCCGGGCCGAGCAGGTGGCGCTGCCCGATCACCTCGTCGATGCTGCGCGGGCGCAGCGCCTCGGCGAGCGGCGCGGCCGGCGCGGCGGTGCCGAAGAGGTCGGCCATGCCGCTCCTTCAGCGCTCTCCGAGCACGTCGGCGCCCTTGGGCGGCGTGAAGCGGAACGCCGCGGGATCGAGCTCGGGGTTGAGCGTGATGTCGTGGAAGCGCAGGCGCGTGGTCTGGCCGAAATGATCGCTCAGCTCCATCGCCTCGACGCCCTTGGGGCCGAGCCCGAGCCGGATGAGGCCGAAGCCCGCGTCGGCGTCGCGCGGCTTGGCGTCGAGCCACTCGAGACCATCGCGCGTTCCGGCCTCGCTGAACTCGAACGCGCGCTCGACCTCGGCGCTGCCGGCGAGCAGCGCCGCAGGGGTCGAGCCGAGCGCCTTCGCCATGCGCCGCACCGTGACCTGGTCCAGGTCGCGATCGTAGATCCAGACGTCCTTGCCGTCGCCCACGATCAGCTGCGGCGTGGGCTCGGCGTAGGTCCAGCGAAACAGCCCCGGGCGCCGGAATTCGAAGCTGCCGCCGGATTGCTGCACCAGCTTGCCGTCGCGGTCGTAGACGCGCTGCTCGAACTGCGCACGCGCGGAGCGGGTCTCGTGCAGGAAGGATTCGAAGCGCGCCAGCGCCGTGGCATGCGCCAGCGGCGCCGCAAGCGCGATGAGTGCGGCGGCCGCCGCCCGCAGCCAGATGCGCATCTACTCCGCCTTCGCCGGCACCAGCACTTCGCGGTTGCCGTTGGACTGCATCGGCGACACCAGCCCGGCGCGCTCCATGTCCTCGATCAGGCGCGCGGCGCGGTTGTAGCCGATGCGCAGGTGGCGCTGCACGAGCGAAATCGACGGCCGGCGGGTGCGCAGCACGATCTCCACCGCCTGGTCGTAGAGCGGGTCCTTCTCGCCGCTCGGCTCGCCGCCGCCGTTGGCGCCCGCGTCGAACCCCTCCTGCGGCTCGAGCACGTCCTGCAGGTACTCGGGGGCGGCCAGCCCCTTGAGGTACTCGACCACCTTGTGCACCTCGTGGTCGGCGACGAACGCGCCATGCACCCGCTGCGGCAATCCGGTTCCGAGCGGCATGTAGAGCATGTCGCCGGCGCCGAGCAGCGACTCGGCGCCCGACTGGTCGAGGA
>JBAUTW010000210.1:0-1611 GCA_049582365.1 Burkholderiales bacterium
AGCGCGCTGGATTTCAGGCCCGCGGTGAGGACGAACTTCATCGCGTCCTCGCGCGACATGGCGACCGGCGTCACTCGCTCCTGCGGCAGGAACACCGTGTAGCCGCCGATCTGGTAGCTCATCGGCAGGTAGACCGCGATCTCGCCCGCCTTGCCCACGCCCTCGGGCAAGTCGGCGAAGTCGCGCCGCGTGACGAAGCCGAGCAGGCGCATGCCGGCGCCGGGCAGCTCGATCGAGACCACCTGCAGCGCCTGCGCCTCCTGGTGCTCGGCGAACAGGCCGAACAGGTCGCGCAGCGCGGCGTAGACCGAGCGCACCAGCGGAATCTCGAGCAGCAGTTTCTCGGCCATGCCGAACAGGCGCCGGAACAGCAGGGCGTGCATCATGAGGCCGACGAGAAAGATGACGACGACCGCCAGCGCGAGCCCCATGCCGGTGCGGTAATACTCGTCCGGCAGCAGCCATTCGAGCTGCTTGCCGACGAATTGCTCGGCCGCGGTGACGAGCCAGAGCGTGAAGTACACGGTCGCCAGCACCGGCAGGACGGTGAGCAGGCCGGTGAGGAAGATCCTGCCGATCGGTTTCATGTTGACCTCTCTTGGTGAGTAAATTCGCGCTCCTGTAGTGTGCGCCACTGGATCTTGCCCGAGGCGGTGCGCGGCAGCGCGTCGACGAACTCGACCAGGCGCGGCGCCTTGTAGGCCGCCATCTGGCCGTGCGCCCAGGCGAGGATCTCCTCGCCCGCGAGCCTGTCGCGGAACCCGGGCTTGAGCACCACCACCGCCTTGACCGTCTCGCCGCGGCGCGCGTCGGGCGCGGCGATGATGCAGCACTCCTGGATCGCGGGGTGGCGGTACATCGCGGCCTCGACCTCGGCCGGCCACACCTTGAGCCCGGCGGCGTTGATCATGCGCTTCAGGCGATCCGAGATGAAGAAGTAGCCTTCCTCGTCCACGCGCCCCAGGTCGCCGGTGCGGAAGAAGCGCTTGCCGCCGATCTCGGCCCAGGACTCGTCGTAGGCCTTGTCGTTCCTCCAGTAGCCGGTGAGCAGCTGCGGCCCGCGCACCACGATCTCGCCCTGCGCGCCGGGCTCGAGCACGGCGAGGCTGTCGGGGTCGACCACCAGCGACTCGGTGTCGAACACCGGAATGCCGAGGCACTGCATCTTGCAGCGCTGCGGCGGGTTGCTGTGCGTCTGCGAGATGGTCTCGGTCATGCCGTAGCCCTCCATGTAGCGGATGCCGCAGACGTCGAGCAGCTTCTGCGCGATCGCCTCGGGCATCGACGCGCCGCCGCCGAACACGCAGTCCAGGGACGACACGTCGTGCGCCAGCGCGCCGGGGTGCGACAGCAGGTCGACCACCATGGTCGGCACGTTGGCCCAGTGGGTGCAGCGGTGGCGCTCGATCAGGCGCGCGGCGAGCTCGGGGTCCCAGCGCGGCTGGATCACCATGGTCGCGCCGGAATAGACGCAGGCGTAGAGCGTATGCACCAGCCCGGTGACGTGGAACATCGGCGCGGTCGAGAGCGCGACCGCGTCCTGGTGGATGCCTTCCCACAGCACCGCGCCGGCGACGTTGAACATCACCGTGGCGTGGCTGTGCATGCAGC
>JBAUTW010000211.1:0-7560 GCA_049582365.1 Burkholderiales bacterium
ACCAGCGCCACCGCGGCGCCGGCCAGCACGACCCAGGGCGGCAGCACGTAGTCGAACTGCGGGAACTGGAAGAAATCGGTGTACAGCCCGGTCATCGCGTCGCCCAGCCAGGCGCCCAGCGCGAAGCCGACCGCCACCCCCAGCAGGACGATCGCGGAGGCGAATTTGAGGTAGTGCCAGGCGATGGTCCGGTCGTCGTAGCCGAGCGCCTTGAGCGCCGCGATCTCGCCGCGCTGAGCGTAAACCTGCCGGTGCAGCACCACGTTCAGGATGAAGGCCGCCACCAGCAGAAAGACCGCCGGCAGCACGATGCCCCAGATGCGCTGCTGGCTGATCTCCTGCGACACGATCTTGTCCGAGATCTGGTCCTCGCGCTGCACCGCGCCGATGCCGCCGTAGGGCTCGAGCAGCGCGTCGAGCGAGGCGATCACGCGCTGCAGCGAGGCGCCGCGCGAGGTCCTGAGCAGCACCGAGTTGAACGCGCCCTGCATGTCGAACGCCGCGGCGAGCGTGTCGGCGTCGATCCACAGCGCCGCGAACCATTCGTCGTCCGGCATGCCGCCGCCGCGCGTGGCGTAGATGAACTCGGGCGAGAGTACCGTGCCGACCACGGTCAGGCGCTCCAGCTTGCCGTTCAGCAGCACGCTCAGCCGGGCGCCGAGCGCGAGCTTGCGCGCCTCGTAGAAGCGCCGGTTGACGACCACCTCGCCCTTGGCGCCGGCGGCCGGCCAGCGCCCGCTCTTGAGGGTGAGCCGGTTCATTCCGGGCGGATGGAGGAAATCGAAGCCGATCAGGCGCGCGATCATGGGCGGCGCGACGCCCTCGATCGAGAGCTGGGCGTCGCGCACCACGCGCGTTTCGACTTCGGTCACCCCCGCAATCGCGCGGATGCGCTCGACCAGCGACGCCGGCACGCGCTTGGCGCTGGCGAAAACCTGCGCGAAGCGCGCCGAGTCGTAATAGTGCTGGCGCGAGCGCACCAGCGACTCGTGGGTCGAAAACGAACCGATGAAGGCGCCGATGCCGCAGGCGATGACCAGGGCGATCGACATCACCTGGGTTTTCATCGCCCACAGGTCGCGCGCCAGCTTGCGGTCGAGCGCCTTCACCAGGAGATCTCCGCCGCGCTCAGCTTGCGCTCTGGCTTCGACTCGCCCACGATGCGCCCGTCGCCCAGGCGCAGCACGCGGTCGGCCATGCCGGCGATCGCCGCATTGTGCGTGATCACCATCGCGGTGGTGCCGAGCTCGGCGTTGATCCTGGCGATCACCTCGAGCACCAGCTTGCCGGTCTGGTAGTCGAGCGCGCCGGTCGGCTCGTCGCACAGCAGCACCTCGGGCCGCTTGGCCACGGCGCGCGCGATCGCCACGCGCTGCTGCTCGCCGCCCGAGAGCTGCGAGGGAAAGTGGTCGAGCCGCTCGCCCAGGCCGACCCAGTCGAGCGCCTCGTCGGGCGGCATCGGCTGCGCGGCGATATCCGTCACCAGCGCCACGTTCTCGCGCGCGGTGAGGCTGGGGATCAGGTTGTAGAACTGGAACACGAAGCCGACGTGCTCGCGCCGGTAGCGCGTGAGGTCCGCCTCCGCGGCGTGGGCGAGGTCGTGGTCGCCGAAGCGCAGCTCGCCGCTGGTGGGGTTGTCGAGCCCGCCCAGGATGTTGAGCAGGGTCGACTTGCCGCTGCCCGAGGGCCCCAGCAGCACGATCAGCTCTCCGGGCCGGATCTCGAGATCGACCCCGCGCAGGGCGTGCACCTCGGCCTCGCCCATGCGGTAGGTCTTGGTCAGCGACCGGGCGGTGAAGACGGTCGGCATGGGACGAGGATAGGCGGGCGCGGCCCCGCGCCGTTGACCTAGGTCAATCCGATTCGGCGTTCCGTGCGTACCTCTAGCCGTAAGGAACGGCCCGCGGGGCCGACCAACGCAAAATGGAGGCAGGCATGCAACGACGCACCATCCTCGCAATCCTGGCCGCCGCGCCGCTGCTCAGCGTGCGCGCGCTTGCTGCAACCCCCAACGAGGAGATCCGCGTGAAACAACTGCAGGACGACTGGAAAACGCTGCTCCCGGCCGGCGCGACGCCGCCCTCGCCCGGCGAGCGCCTCGAGCTTTCGGACGCACAGTGGAAGCAGCGGCTCGGCGCCGCACAGTACGACGTGCTGCGCCACGAGGGCACCGAGGCCGCCGGCAGCAGCCCGCTCAACCACGAGAAGCGCCCCGGGGTGTTCGCCTGCGCGGGATGCGGGCTGCCGCTGTTCAGCTCTGCCATGAAGTACGACAGCGGCACCGGCTGGCCGAGCTTTTTCACCCACATTGCGGGCGCATTTCAAACCAAGCGCGACTTCAGGCTGGTCTGGCCGCGCACCGAGTACCACTGCGCGCGCTGCGGCGGCCACCAGGGCCACGTGTTCGACGACGGCCCGCCGCCGACCGGCAAGCGCTGGTGCAACAACGGGGTAGCCCTCTCGTTCCTGCCGAAAGAGGCTTGAGCCGACGCTAGCGGTTGCGCCGGCCCTTGGTGAGGTCCGGATCCCAGGGCTGGCCGGGGCCCGAGTGCGTCTGGTTCATGCGCACGCGCTCGCGCTCGCGCCTTCTCTTTTCGCGCGCCGGCAGGTAGACCACCCAGCACAGCACGACCGCGATCACGGCGGCGATAACGCCGAGCTCGAGCAGATCCATCCCGTCGCTCATCCGCAACCCCCCGCAGCGAACCCCATGCGGAAGATTGATAGCCCCCGGCGCGCCGCCGCTCAAGAAGATTTACCAACTGTTGCAATACTTGCTCCAGTCTTGCGGCGCCGTGCGCCCCGTAGAATGCGCGCATGCCGAGCCAGGATCCGCACCCGTACGCAGGCCTCACGCCGGACGTCGTGCTCGACGCGATCGAGAGCGCGGGCCTGCGCTGCGACGGGCGCCAGCTCGCGCTCAACAGCTACGAGAACCGGGTCTACCAGGTCGGCATCGAGGACGCCGCGCCGGTGGTGGCCAAGTTCTACCGCCCGGGGCGCTGGAGCGACGCGCAGATCCTCGAGGAGCACGCGTTCGTGCGCGAGCTTGCCGAGCGCGAGATCCCCGTGGTCGCGCCGCTCGAGATCGCAGCGGCGACGCTGCACGAGTTCGGCGGCTACCGCTTCGCGGTCTACCCGCGGCGCGGCGGGCGCGCGCCCGAGCTCGAGGACCGCAAGACCCTGGAATGGATCGGGCGCTTCATCGGCCGCATCCACGCGGTGGGCGCGCTGCGCCCGTTCGCCGCGCGCCCGGCGCTCGACATCGAGAGCTTCGGGCTGGAGCCGCGCGACTGGCTGCTCGCGCACGGCTTCGTTCCACCGGATCTGCGCCAGGCCTGGGCCAGCGTGGCCGCGCTCGCGCTCGAGGGCGTGCGGCGCTGCTACGAGCGCGCCGGCGACGTCGCCGCGCTGCGACTGCACGGCGACTGCCACGCCGGCAACCTGCTTTGGACCGACGACGGACCGCACTTCGTCGACTTCGACGACAGCCGCATGGGGCCCGCGATGCAGGACCTGTGGATGCTGTTGCCGGGGGGGCGCGCGGAGATGACCGCGAGCCTGGCCGACGTGCTGGCCGGCTACGAGAGCTTTCGCGAGCTCGACCGGCGCGAGTTGCACCTGATCGAGGCGCTGCGCACGCTGCGCCTGCTGCATTATTCCGCCTGGATCGCCAGGCGCTGGGACGACCCCGCGTTTCCCGCGGCGTTTTCCTGGTTCAACACCCAGCGCTACTGGCAGGACCGCATCCTCGAGCTGCGCGAGCAGGTCGCGCTGATGGACGAGCCGGCGCTCGGCGTATGAGCCCGGCGCGCGGAATCGCCGGGCTGCGCCTCTGGCTGCGCCAGCTCGGTCCCGGCCTGATCACCGGCGCGGCCGACGACGACCCGAGCGGGATCGGCACCTACTCGCAGGCCGGCGCCCAGTTCGGCTTCGCCACGCTGTGGACGCTGCTGCTCACCTATCCGCTGATGGTGGGCATCCAGCTGGTCAGCGCGCGCATCGGCCTGGTGACCGGGCACGGCGTGGCGGCGAACATCCGCCGCCTGTACCCGCGCTGGGTGCTGCAGCCGCTGATCATCCTGCTGCTGATCGCCAACACGATCAACATCGCCGCCGACCTCGGCGCCATGAGCGAGGCGCTGCGCCTGCTGGTCGGCGGGCCGGCGCTGGTCTACGTGCCGCTGTTCGGCGCGGTCTCGGTGCTGCTGCAGGTGAACATGCCCTATCCGCGCTACGCGCCGCTGCTGAAATGGCTCGTCACCGCCCTGTTCGCCTACGTCGGCACGGTGTTCGTGATCGACGTGCCCTGGCGCGAGGTGCTGGTCGGAGCGCTGATCCCCACCGTCAGCCTGAAGCGCGACTACGTGCTGGTGCTGGTCGCGGTGTTCGGCACCACGATCAGCCCCTACCTGTTCTTCTGGCAGGCGTCGCAGGAGGTCGAGGAGCAGCGCGCGGCCGGCTTCGGCGGCCCGCTCGCGCTCGAGCGCGCGCGCGAGCAGCTGCGCCGGGTCAAGGTCGACACCTACCTCGGCATGGGGTTCTCCAACCTGGTCGCCTTCTTCATCATGCTCACCACCGCGGTGACGCTGCACCGCGCGGGATTGACCGACATCCAGGACTCGGCCCAGGCGGCGCAGGCCCTGCGTCCGATCGCGGGCGAATTCGCCTTCGCGCTGTTCGCCGCCGGCATCATCGGCACCGGCATGCTCGCGATCCCGGTGCTGGCGGGCTCGGCGGCCTACGCGGTGGCCGAGACGCTCGAGTGGCGCTCCGGCCTGGCGCTCAAGCCGCTCGAAGCGCGCGGCTTCTACGCCATCATCGTGGCCGCGACCGTGATCGGCGCCGGCATCGACTTCGCCCCGATCGACCCGATCAAGGCGCTGTTCTGGAGCGCGGTGATCAACGGCGTGGTCGCGGTGCCGATCATGGCGGTGATGATGCTGCTTGCCTCGCGCCCGGAGGCGATGGGCCCGTTCGTCGTCAGCAAGCGCCTGAAGCGGCTCGGCTGGGCCGCCACGGCGACCATGGCGCTCGCGGTCGCGCTGCTGCTCTACACCTCCTACGCCTAGCGCGCTTGCGGGGCCGGGCCCGCTCGGCTACTGTTCGGCTGAACGTCGACAAGAACGGGAATCCGGGTGGCGCCGAACCAACCGCTGAGCCAGAAGAGGCAGCCGATCCTCAGCATCGAGCAGGAGGAGCTGCGCGGCATCTCGCGCACCGTGGCCGAGATCGAGTGGCTGCTGCTGATCCTGGTGCTGCTGTATCTGACCTTCGGCGGCCCGCCCGCCGACAGCGAGCCCGCGATCTCCTCGGCGCTGTTCTTCTTCGCCGCGTTCGTGATGAGCTTCCGCTACACGAACTTCTACCGCGCCGAGACGCGCTGGAAGATCGGCATCGAGACCGTGGCGATGCTCGCGTTCATCACCTGGGTGTTGCTGTTCACCGGGCGCATCGCGAGCCCCCTGGTCAACACCTACCTGCTGGTGGTGATCACCAGCGCGCTCAGCCTGGGCAAGACCGTCACCATGATCGAGACCGTGGCGATCGCGGTCTGCTACGTGGCGCTCAGCGAGCGCTGGACGGGCGGCGCGCTGCCCGCGCTGGCCGAGGTCGGCGCGCTCGCGGCCGGATTCGCACCGGTGGTGCTGGTGGCCTACGTGACCACCATGTTCTCGGCCGACATCCGCTACGGGCTGAACAAGGCGAAGCTGCTTTCGGAGACCGACGAGCTGACGGGGCTGTACAACATGCGCGGCTTCGCGATCGTGGCCGACCGCAGCTTCGGTCAGGCGCTGCGCTACGAGCGCCCCGCCACCGTTTTGATGATCGACTCGGACAACCTGAAGACGGTCAACGACACGCTCGGGCACGAGGCCGGCAACGAGCTGCTGCGCCAGCTTGCGCAGTCCATCCAGGGCGAGCTGCGCTACACCGATATTTCGGCGCGCTACGGCGGCGACGAATTCATCGTGCTGCTGCCCGAAACCCCGCTCAAGGGCGCGCTGGACGTCGCCGAGCGCATCCGGCGCAAGGTCGTCGACACGCCGCTGATTCTGCGCGGCACGCGGGTCGAGTCGAGCGTCAGCATCGGCGTCGCCGGCTTCCCCGTCGACGGGCGCAGCCTCGACGGCATCGTGGCGCAGGCCGACCGCGCGATGTACCAGTCCAAGCAGCAAGGCAAGAACTCGATCGTCGCCGCAACGCCGCCCGGCTAGGGGGTGCGGGGGTAAGGCGATTCTCACCCCCGCGTCACTAGAGCGGCCACTCGACGTAGGTATAGATGTAGTTCGAGCCGCCGTCCACGTTGCCGAACAGCTGCGAGCTGCCGAAGATCCCCGAGCGGTGGGTCACGCCGAAGCCGAAATAGGCTTCGCGCAGCGAGCGCCTGCCCAGCAGATCGCCGATGCTGACGTCGATGCTCGGATCGAGGTAGTTCAGCAGGCGCGAGGTATTGCGGCCGCGGTTGGCCTGGTCGCGCGCCTCGACGTACGGAATGCGCTGCGCGTACGACAGGCCGGTGCCGAAGCCGATGCGGGTGCGCACCCGGTCGCTCCAGGGAAATCCGTACCAGTAGCCCTTGACGTAGGCGTTGAACTCCCATGAATCCGGCTGCAGGCCGCGCTCGTCGTGGCGCAGCAGCCCGACATAGCCGACGAAGTCGAGCGGCCAGCCGTTGAGCCGCTGCACGAACGGCCGCCCGATCTCGATCCCGGCGACGCGCGTCTGGTCGACCGTGGCGGTGGACGTACAGCTCAGCCCCATGATCGGCATCAGGTTGCAGTCGGTCGACTTGCCGTAGAGCAGCTTCACGATCAGCGGCTTGCCGCCGGGCGCGGCGGCCTCGTGCTGCGGGGAGAAGTCGTAGACCGCGCCCGCCATGGCCGTGATCTCCGTCCGGTCTCTGACGATCGGGCTGTCGCGCACTTCGCTCGACCAGCGCGTCGCCGAGACGCCGGCCAGCAGGCGCCAGCGCTCGGTCAGGCGGTAGGAGCCGTACAGCCCGGCCTCGTTGTTGAAGCCGGCGCCGGCCCGGTAGGCCGGGCGGGTCGGCGTCGCCTCGTCCGGGCGCACGCCGTAGTAGTAGTCGTTCAGTCGCGCACTGCGCAGCGAGGCCATGACGTACGGCCGCAGCCGCAGCGGTCCGCGCTGCCAGTCGTAGTTGTAGCCCAGGCGCACCTCGTTGCCGCCCGAGGTGTGGCTCACGTCGCGCAGCGCTTCGCCGAACACCGTGCCCCAGCGAAAGCGCCGCTCGTAACCCACCCCGGCATCCATTCCCGGGCCGCGCTCGGCCATGCCCGCCAGGCTCGTCGGGATGCGGTCGGAAGGGAAGCCCTCGAAGCGGTGGGTGAGGAACAGGTCGAAGCCGTCGCTCTCGCTGCGGTCGAACTTGAGTCCGATGCGGTAGGCGTGCAGGTAGAAGTGCTCGTTCTCGTACAGGTAGAGCGGTACCAGGTCGTTGCGCACCCCGCCGTCGACGTAGGGCGAGCGCTTCAAGCTCACGGCGAGGCCCATCGCCGCGCCGCCGTCGGCCGCGAGCAGCCCCACCAGCGGGTCGCT
>JBAUTW010000212.1:0-16593 GCA_049582365.1 Burkholderiales bacterium
CCGCCGCACCACGCGGCGACAGCGGCCGCCCCGGCGGTTCCGAAATCGGCGCAGATCCTCGGCGCGATCCAGATCCTGTCGGGCGGCAACGCGGGCAAGGAGCTGGAGCTTGCCAAACCGCTGACCACGCTGGGCAAGCCGGGTGTGCAGGTGGCGGTGCTGACGCGCCGTCCGCAAGGCTACTTCCTCACGCACGTCGAAGGCACCAAGCAGCCTACCGTCAACGGGCAGTCGATCGGCGCTGCGCCGCACATGCTCAAGGACCACGACGTGATCGAGATCGCCGGCGTCAAGATGGAGTACTTCGTCAAGAGCTGACCCGCCAGGGTCCGCTCTGCGTTCGCCGCGGCCCTCCAACGGCCAACTCCCGACCGCCGGAGGCCGCTTGAAACAGCATATCGTTCGGATCGCCCTCGGGCTGGTGATCATGCTGTTCTTCGCCGGCCACGCGGCGCGCTTCTACAACGTGGGGCTGATCACCCAGCTCGACAACATCATCTACGACGCGCGCATGCGGCTCACGATGCCGAATTCGGTCGACCCGCGCATCGTGATCCTCGACATCGACGAGAAGAGCCTGCAGCAGGTCGGACGCTGGCCCTGGCCGCGGGACGTCATGGCGCGCCTGATCGACAAGCTGTTCGACAAGTACGGCGTAGCCCTGGTCGGCTTCGACGTGGTGTTCGCGGAGGCCGACTACTCGTCGGGTATCCGCGCGCTGGACGAGCTGGCGCAGAACCAGCTCAAGCAGGTGCCGGGGTTCCAGGAGCTGTACACGCGCATGCGACCCGGGCTGGACAACGACGGGCTGTTCGCGAAGGCGATCAAGGGCCGTCCGGTGGTGCTGGGCTATTACTTCAGCAGCGAGAAGGATTCCCCCCGCACGGGGGCCATCCCCGCGCCGGTGCTGCCCAAGGGCACCTTCACCGGGCGCAACATCGGCTTCACGAGCTGGATCGGCTACGGCGGAAACCTGCCGCAGTTCCAGAACAACGCCGCCGCGGCGGGGCACTTCAATCCGGTGGTGGACTTCGACGGCGTAGTGCGCAGAGTGCCGATGCTCGCCGAGCTGGACGGCGCCTACTACGAGTCGCTTTCGCTCGCCATGCTGCGCACCCTGATCGCGCTCAAGGACGGCGGCAGGTTCCCCAAGGTGCAGCCGGGATTCGCGCCGGATTCCATGCTCAACAAGGGCTACGCCGGGCTGGAATGGCTGCAGGTGGGCGGGGTCCGGATCCCGGTCGACGACACCGCAAGCGCGCTGATTCCGTTCCGCGGCGGGAAATACAGCTTTCCCTACGTATCGCTCGCCGACGTCCTGTTCGACCGCGTCAAACCGGAAGCCCTCAAGGGCAAGATCGCGCTGGTGGGGACCACCGCCCCGGGCCTGCTCGACCTGCGCTCGACGCCGGTCGACAGCGTCTACCCGGGGGTCGAAATCCACGCCAACCTGATCGCCGGCATGATCGACCGCGAGATCAAGCAGAAGCCGCCATACATGCTCGGCGCCGAGGTCGTGCTGCTGGTGCTCGGCGGGGCGGTGCTTTCGGTGCTGATCCCGATGCTCTCGGCGCTCTGGGCGACCGCCGCGACGCTGCTCGCCGCGGCGCTCATCTCGTCGCTCGACGTCGCGATCTGGATGCAGGCCAACATGGTGCTGCCGCTGGCCAGCGCGCTGCTGATGACCGTCGCGCTGTACACCATGAACATGGCGTACGGCTACTTCGTCGAGTCGCGCTCCAAGCGCCAGTTCACCGAGTTGTTCGGCCAGTACGTGCCGCCGGAGCTGGTCGACAAGATGGCCCGGGACCCGGAGAAGTACAGCATGGAGGGCAAGGAGGAGGTGCTCACGGTGCTGTTCTCGGACGTGAGGGGGTTCACCACCATCTCCGAGAGCCTCAGCGCGAAGGACCTGTCGGCCTACATCAACGACTATCTCACCTCCATGTCGCTGCTGATCCGCGGCAATCGCGGCACCCTGGACAAGTACATCGGCGACGCGATCATGGCGTTCTGGGGCGCGCCGGTGGAAGACCCCGTTCACGCCCGCAACGGCGTGCTGACGGCTCTGCAGATGCAGCAGCGCGCCGTGACGCTCAATCAGGAATTTCGCGCCAAGGGCTGGCCCGAGTTCCACATCGGCATCGGCGTCAACTCGGGCCGCATGCGGGTCGGCGACATGGGCTCCAAGCTGCGCAAGGCCTATACGGTAATGGGCGATCCGGTGAACCTGGGATCGCGCCTGGAGGGCATCACCAAGCAGTACGGCGTCGGCATCCTCGTGGGCGAGGACACGCGCAAGGCGGTCAAGGACATCGTCTTCCGGGAGGTCGACCGGGTGCGGGTAAAAGGCAAGGACGAGGCGGTCGCCATTTTCGAGCCGCTCGGCCTCGAGGGCGAGGTGGACAAGTCGACGCACGATGAGATCAGGCTCTGGAACCAGTGCCTCAGGCACTACCGTTCCCAGGACTGGGACCAGGCCGAGGTCGCGCTGCTCAATCTGCAACGCATGCGTCCCGACTGTCAGCTCTACCAGGCCTACGTCGAGCGCATCGGGCACTACCGCCGTGAGCCGCCCGAGGCCGGCTGGGACGGCGTGACCAAATTCGCGACGAAGTAGGGGAGAGGCAATGCGACTGCGCGTTCTCGGCTGTTCCGGCGGCATCGGCGGGAGGCACCTGCGCACGACCTCGTTCCTGGTCGATAGCGACATGCTGCTGGACGCGGGAACCGGCGTGGGCGACCTGTCGCTCGCCGAGCTGTCCCTGGTGGACCATATCTTCATTACCCATTCGCATCTCGATCACGTCGCCAGCATTCCGTTCATCGTCGATACGGTGGGCGGGATGCGAGTCCGGCCGATCACGGTCTACGCGACGCGCGCCACGATCGAGATCATGCGCAGCCACCTCTTCAATTGGGCGATCTGGCCCGATTTCGCCGAGATTCCGAGCCCGGAGGCGCCGTTCATGCGCTACCAGGAGATCGAGCTGGCCGAAACGATTTCCATCGGCGGGCGCGAGATCACGCCGCTGCCGGCGAACCATACGGTGCCGGCGATCGGGTTTCATCTCGACAGCGGTCTGGGGAGCCTGGTGTTCACGGGCGACACGGGGCCGAACGATGCGCTATGGCGGCTCGTCAACCGGATCCAGAATCTGAAGTATCTGATCGTCGAGACCGCGTTCTCCAACAAGGAGCGGCAGCTCGCGGCGGTATCCAAGCACCTTTGCCCCGAGACGCTGGCCGACGAGCTGGCCAAGCTCGAGCGCACTGCCGAGATCTACATTACGCACCTCAAGCCGGGCGAGATCGAGCTGACGATGCAAGAGGTTGAGGAATGCGCGGGTGAATTCCGCCCGCGCATGCTGCAGAACAATCAGGTGTTCGAGTTCTGATGCCGGCATGAACAGCGCCGCTTCACGGCCGCCCAGAGTTACAGCGGAGCAGCTCGCACGGCTGGCGCCGCTCGACACGCTCTCGGCGGACAGGCTGAACGAGCTCGCGGCGGTGGCGACGCTCGAGCGGGCCGCACGCGGCGCCGACCCGCTGGCGACGCATCGACCGGCTGCGCAGTCGGTATTTCTGCTGCAAGGCGAAATGCTGCTCGTGTATGCGAAGGGCGGCACGATGGTGGTGGTCGGCGGAACGGAAGATGCCCGCCACGCGCTCAACCGGCGCGAGGCGCCGCTCGTGCGCACCAAGGCCATCACCGACGTCGAGCTGCTCGTCGTCGACAGCGACATGCTGGACGTCCTCGCGACTTGGGACGGGGTCGCGGCCGCGGCAACCGGCGGCCAGGAGTCGGCGGCGGCGATAGCGAGCGCGGCGCTGCGCGGCGGCGCGTTGGCGCAGCTGCCTGCGGCGCATATCGACGAGCTGATGAACCGATTCGTGCGGCTCAAAGTGCGCCGCGGCGACGTGGTGATCCGCGAGGGCGACGAGGGTGACAGCTACTACGTCGTCGCCTCCGGACGCTTCCAGGTGGAGCGCACGATCGGCGGGGTCAAGGTGGTGCTTGCCGAGCTCAAGCCGTTCGATGCCTTCGGCGAGGAGGCGCTCGTGTCGGAGGCAAAGCGCAACGCCACCGTGGTGGCGAGCGTCGACGCAGAGCTGCTCAAGCTCGGCAAGGTCGATTTCGATCAGCTGCTGCGCGAGCCGCTGCTGCACCGCCTGCGATTCGACGAGGCGCGCGCGCGGGTGGACGAGGGCGCAATTTGGCTCGACGTGCGCTATCCGTCCGAATACCAGTACGACAAGCTGCCGGGCGCGATCAACGTACCGCTATCGGAAGTGCGCAACATGTTCGCGCTGCTCGACCGCTCGCGCGATTACGTCGTCTATTGCCAGAGCGGACGGCGCAGCGCCGCGGCGGCGTTCCTGTTCGCGCAACAGGGATTCCAGGTATGGCTGCTCGAAGGCGGACTCTGGGGTGTGGAGAAGCGCGACTAAACGCACAAAAGCTTGTTAAAAATCATGGGGATTGCTGTTGAATGTTTAATGTCCAGGGGCTAGGATAGCCCCTGATCGGAGGTCCGCAATGAGCGCTGTACTCAGCCAACAAGCTGCGTCGCAGACGGACGTCAACGCGCGTCTGGCGTTTCAGAAGCAGCTGCAGGCGGTCACCAACAAGATCCACGCCACGAACAACGTGGACGAGATCATTTTGGAGGTGAGCGCGGATATTTGCGCCCTGTTCAACGCCGACAGGCTGACGATCTACATCGTCGGCGAGGACAAGCAGGCGATCGTTTCGAAGGTCAAGACGGGCCTGAATTCGTTCAAGGACCTGAAGTTGCCGATCGCCGAGCATTCGATCGCGGGCTACGTCGCCCTGGCCAGGAAGACGATCAACATCAAGGACGTTTACGACGAAAGCGAGCTGAGGGGGATCAATCCGAACCTGCGCTTCCTGCAGGAGGTCGACAAGCGCACCGGCTACCGCACCAAGCAGATGCTGGTGGCGCCGATTCTGGAGCAGGGCAGCAGCGAGCTGATCGGCGTCATCCAGATCATCAACAACAAGGCCGGGTTGCCGTTCGGCGCGCTGACCGAGGAGGGCGTGGCCGAGCTTACGCAGACGCTGGCAATCGCGTTCCGCCAGCGCCAGAAGCCGCAGCTGGTCAAGACCAAGTACGACTACCTGATCTCCGACGCGGTGCTGTCGGCCGGCGAGTTCGACCTGGCCTCGCGCCAGGCGCGCAAGAAGGCGGTCGACGTCGAGACCGTGCTGGTAGAGGAGTTCCAGGTCAAGCTGCCCGCCATCGGCCAGGCGCTGTCGAAGTTCTTCGGCGTCCCTTACGAGCCGTTCAAGGGGGATCGCATCAAGCCGATGGACCTGCTGCGTAACCTCAAGCGCGAGTACGTCCAGGCCAACCAGTGGCTGCCGGTGGACGACACCAAGGACGGACTCGTCGTGCTGTGCCTGGACCCGGAGCGGGTGCGCAACTCGCGCATCGCTTCGAACGTTTTTCCCAAGGCGAGGATCATCTACAAGGTCACCACCCAGAAAGAGTTCAAGGACACGGTCAACCAGTTCTACGGCCAGGAGGCCGTGGATAGCGGTGACATCGACGACCTGCTCTCCGGCATGGAGGACGAGGCCATCGACGCCGACAGCGGCTCGGACGACGTCTCCGCCGCGGCCGACAACGAGCTGGTCAAGCTGGTCAACAAGGTCATCATCGACGCCTACCACCAGGGCGCTTCGGACATCCATATCGAGCCCTATCCGGGCAAGGCGAAGACCGAGATACGGTTCCGCAAGGACGGTTCGCTCGGGCCCTATATCGAGGTTCCCGCGAGCTACCGCAACGCCATCGTGGCGCGCCTCAAGATCATGTGCGACCTGGACATCTCCGAAAAGAGGCGCCCCCAGGACGGCAAGATCAAGTTCAAGAAGTTCGGCCCGCTCGACATCGAGTTGAGGGTGGCGACGATCCCCACCGCCGGGGGGGTCGAGGACATCGTCATGCGTATCCTTGCGGCGGGCGAGCCGATCCCGATCGACAAGTTGGGGCTGACGCAGAAGAACCTGGAGAAACTCAAGAAGACGGTCGCAAAGCCGTATGGCTTGTTCTTCGTCTGCGGGCCAACGGGCTCGGGCAAGACGACCACGCTGCATTCAGTGCTCGGTTCGCTGAACACCCCGGACACCAAGATCTGGACTGCTGAAGACCCGGTCGAGATCACGCAGAAGGGCTTGCGTCAGTGCCAGGTGAACAAGAAAGCAGGGATGGATTTCGCGACGATGATGAAAGCCTTTCTGCGCGCCGACCCGGACATCATCATGGTCGGCGAGATGCGCGACAAGGAGACCACGTCGACCGGCATCGAGGCTTCGCTCACGGGCCACCTCGTGTTCGCCACCTTGCACACCAATTCGGCGCCGGAATCGATCATCCGTCTGCTCGACATGGGGATGGATCCGTTCAATTTCGCGGATGCCCTGCTCGGGGTGCTTGCGCAGCGTCTCGCCAGGCGCCTGTGCGCGAAATGCAAGCAGGCCTACACGCCCGAGGCGGCGGAGATCAAGTCGCTGCTCAACGAGTATTGCGAAGAGCTGATGAACACCGAGCCCTTCAAGAAGGACGCGAAGGGGGCGGTGGAGGCAGTCTACAAGGAGTGGGTCAAGATCTACGGCAACGAGAAGGGGCAGCTCACGCTCTATCGGCCGGTAGGCTGCGACACCTGCGGCGGGTCGGGCATGAAGGGCCGGCTCGGCCTGCATGAGCTGCTGATCGCGACGGACCGCATGAAGAAGGCGATCCAGGAGCACGCGCGGGTGGCGGAAATGCTGGCGCTCTGCCTCGAGGAAGGCATGCGGACCCTGAAGCAGGACGGCATCGAGAAGGTGCTGATGGGTCATACGCACATGAAGGAAGTGCGTACCGTTTGCATCAAGTGACGCGGCGCCAGCACGGATGAGCCATATCCTCGACAATACCCAGGTCTTGAGCTTCAGCGGGGAAGGCAAGACCACCGCGGACGACGTCGTCCAGCGTCTGGAGCAGCTGAACGCGATCGGCGCGTCGCTCTCGGCCGAGCGCGACATCAACCGTTTGCTGGAAACGATCCTGACCGCCGCCAAGTCGATCACGCGCGCGGACGGCGGAACGCTGTACCGCGTCGCGGACGACCGGACGCTGCGGTTCGAGATCATGCGCACCTCTTCGCTCAAGTATTACCTGGGCGGCACGACGGGCAGCCCGGTGCCCTTCTATCCGATCCAGCTCTACAAGGAAGGCAAACCGAACCACAGCATGATCGCGGCTTACGTGGCCCTTACCGGGAAGACGGTGAATATTCCGGACGCGTACACCGCGGAAGGGTTCGACTTTTCCGGCACTCGCGCGTTCGACAGCAAGACCGGCTACCGCTCGAAGTCGTTTCTCACGGTGCCGATGCGAAACCACGACAACGAAATCATCGGCGTCCTGCAGCTGATCAACGCGCACGATCCGAATTCCGGCGAGATCATTCCTTTTTCCTCGTCCGACCAGCGCCTGGCCGAGTCGCTTGCCTCGCAGGCCGCGATTGCGCTCACCAACCGGATGCTGATCAACCAGCTCGAGGAGCTGTTCGAGTCGTTCATCAATCTGATCAACTCCGCGATCGACGAAAAGTCGCCCTACACCGGCGGGCATTGCCAGCGTGTGCCGATGCTGACCATGATGCTCGCCGAGGCGGCCACCGAAGCGAAGGACGGGCCGCTGGCAGGCTTCAGCATGAGCGAGAAGGACCGCTACGAGCTGAAGATCGCCGGCCTGCTGCACGATTGCGGCAAGGTGACGACTCCGGTGCACGTGGTCGACAAGGCGACCAAGCTGGAGACGATTTTCGATCGCATCCATCTGGTCGAGACGCGCTTCGAGGTGCTCAAGCGCGACGCCGAGATCGAGCTGCTGAAGACGAATGCGGAGCTGACGGCGCGCTCGGCGCCGCGGGTCGAGTTCGAGGCGGCCGAAGCCCGCCATCGCGACCGCGTGCGCCAGCTCAACGAGGACCGCTCCTTCCTGCGTGCCTGCAACATCGGCGGCGAGGCCATGCGCGACGAGGACATCGAGCACGTGCGCGCGATCGCGCGCTACCGCTGGACCGACAGCGCGGGCCACGAGGCGAACTTCCTGACCGAGGACGAGCTGAAGAACCTGACCATCCGTTCGGGCACGCTCACCGCCGAGGAGCGCCAGGTGATCAATCACCACATCGTGGCGACGATCAGGATGCTCGAGTCGCTGCCCTGGCCGAAGCACCTCAAGAACGTGCCGGAATACGCCGGCGGGCACCACGAGCGCATGGACGGCAAGGGCTACCCGAAGGGCCTGACGCGCGACCAGATGTCGATCCAGGCGCGCGTGATGGGCATCGCCGACATCTTCGAGGCCCTGACCGCCAAGGACCGCCCGTACAAGCGAGGCAAGACGCTGTCGGAATCGCTCGAGATCCTGGGTCGCTTCAAGCTGGGCGGCCACGTCGATCCGGACCTGTTCGACATCTTCGTCCGCAACAAGGTCTATCAGCGCTATGCCGAGATCTTCCTCGACAAGGAGCAGATAGACGCGGTCGACGAATCGCGCATTCCGGGCTATCAGCCTCAGCCGCGCCAGGAGTGACCGAAATTGGCAGCTGCGGACGAAAATGAGCAGGCAGGGATTGCGCGCCGGAGGCTCGGACAGGCCAAACCCCGTGCCGGCGTGACTTTCTTCACCTTTTGAGGCCATTGGCGGGCAACCGGCGGCTGGCACGCCGATTGCTCATACAGGTGCAGGCCAGGCTTCGTTGCTGGTCGAAATTTTCCAACGGGACAAGGGGTATCGTATGAAACGGCTGCAAAAAGGCTTTACGCTGATCGAACTGATGATCGTGGTCGCGATCATCGGTATCCTGGCTGCGGTGGCTCTGCCGGCGTACCAGGACTACACCATCCGGGCGAAGATGTCCGAAGTGATTCTCGGCATGAGCGCGTGCCGCACCTCGATCACCGAGGTGTATCAGTCGGGTCCGTCGGTTGCGCCGACTGCCAACGGCTGGGGCTGCGAGAAGACCACCACGTCGGAAGAAACGAAATACGTGAAGAGCATCACGACCGACGTCAACGGCGTCGTGACGGCGATGGTGCAGAACGTCAGCTCGTACGTGAACGACTCGGTCGTGACGCTGATCCCGCTGAGCCAGGCCAGCACGCCCGCGACGTTCACCTCCGGCTCGAGCTCCGCGCTCTACGGCTGGACTTGCGGCGGAACGGGCACCACGGTTCCGGCCAAGTACCTGCCGGGTTCGTGCCGCGGGTAACAATCAAGTCGTAGCTTCAACTCAAAAAAGGTACCCTTCGGGGTACCTTTTTTTTTGCCACGCTCCGCATAGCCGGATGACAGAGCTGACAATCCTGATGCCCTGCCTCAACGAGGCGGCAACCGTCGGCAGCTGTATCGCCAAGGCGCGCGACTTCCTCGCGCGCGCAGGCATTGAAGGCGAGGTGCTGGTCGCCGACAACGGTTCCGACGACGGCTCGCGAGATCTCGCTCGGCAAGCGGGAGCCCGGGTCGTGGAGGTCGCCGAGCGCGGCTACGGCGCTGCGCTTGCAGCGGGAATCGCCGGCGCGAGCGGCCGCTACGTGATCATCGGCGACGCCGACGACAGCTACGACTTCTCGCGCCTGGACGGTTTTGTCGCGAAGCTGCGCGAAGGCCACCCGCTGGTGATGGGCAACCGCTTCAGGGGCGGCATTCGAGAAGGGGCGATGCCGTGGCTGCACCGTTACCTCGGCAACCCGGTGCTCAGCTTCGTCGGGCGCCTGCTGTTCGGCGCCAAGGTGGGCGATTTCCATTGCGGCTTGCGCGGTTTCGACCGGGCGGCAGTCGGCGGCCTGGCCCTCAGGACGACTGGCATGGAGTTCGCGAGCGAGCTGGTGGTGAAAGCCGCGCTTGCGGGATGGTCGATCGCCGAAATCCCTACCACGCTGCATCCGGACGGCCGCGGGCGGCCGCCGCACCTTCGCAGCTGGCGCGACGGCTGGCGCCATTTGCGCTTCCTGCTCCAATTCAGCCCGCGCTGGCTGTTCCTCTACCCCGGCCTTACCCTTCTCTCGCTCGGTACCGTGCTTACGGCCGCGCTGTATTTCGCTCCTCTGCATGTCGGCCGCGCCGGGCTCGACATCCACAGCATGCTGTACGCTTCCGCTGCCGCCATTCTCGGGCTGCAGCTGTGCCTGTTTGCCCTCTTTGCGCGCGTCTCGGCACAGAACATCGGCTTGCTTCCGCGCCGGCAGGCGCTCGAGAGGCTGCTGCGCGTGGCAACGCTCGAGCGCGGGCTGTTGTTCGGCCTCACGGCCGCCGCCGCCGGCCTGGTGTGGAGCGCCGTCGCGTTCTGGCATTGGCGCGAGGCCGGGTTCGGCGCGCTCGACCCGCGCGTCGTCATGCGGGACACGATTCCCGCGACGGCGCTCATGATCGGCGGCACGGAAATCATGCTGGCCTCCTTCCTGTTGAGCATATTGCGCCTCGGAGAGCCGAAGTGACGACGCGCGCGAGTGCGCTCATCGGCCTCGCATTGCTGGTTTTCGCGATGTTTGTCGATACGCTCGTGCTGCCTGGCGCTCGAGTGCTCGGCGTCGCGGGCGGAGACATGACGCAGCAATTTCTTCCCTGGCGGGAGTTCGGATTCAGCGAGCTCGCCAAGGGAAACCTGGCGCTCTGGAATCCGCATATCTTCGCCGGTGCACCGTATTTCGGCGGCATGCAATCGGCGCTGCTCTCTCCCCCTAACTGGCTGTTCCTCATTTTGCCGCTGCCGCTGGCGGTCAACTGGAGCATCGCTCTCAATCTCTGGCTCCTCGGCGCATTGACCTATCTGTGGGCATCGCGCCGCGGGCTGCATCCCTTCGCGGCGTTCGTTTCCGGCGCGCTGGCGATGTTCTGCGCGCCCACGTTCTTGCACGTGATGGCCGGCCATCCCGCCAACCTGTCGTCCATGGCCTGGATACCGCTTCAATTCCTGGCGATCGACGAATGGCTCGCGCGCCGCAAGCCGGCATGGTGCCTGGTCGGCATGCTCGCGATCGCAATGCAGATCTTCGGCGGTCATCCGCAATATGTGTATTTCGCCGGCATCGCATCGGGGGTTTATGCATTGACGCGCCTGGCGGAGCCACGGCAAAAGCGCCTGCTGGCGTTAGCCGGCGTTCTCAGCATTCCCATGGGCGGGGCGCTGCTGGCCGCGGTGCAGCTGCTCGCCGGCGTGCAGGCGGTCGGGGAAACGGTGCGCGCGCTGCCTTTACCGATAGGGTTTGCGGGCTCGTTCAGCCTGCCGCCCGAGAACCTGGTTACGCTGCTCGCCCCCGACTTCTTCGGCGGTCTTTCCCGCCATGCCTATTGGGGCAGATGGTATCTGTGGGAGGCCTGCCTGTTCGTCGGCGTCACCGGGTCGGCGCTGGCGAGCTACGGGATATGGGCGGCGCGCGCGACGGGGAAACGGGCGCTCCTGATAACGCTTGCCGTCACCATCGTTCTGGCATTCGGGCAATACTCCCCTCTCTACCGGATCCTGTTCGACTGGGTTCCGCTCTACGACAGGTTTCGCGGCTCGGCCAAGTTCATTTTTCCGGCTGCGCTCATGCTCGCCCTGTTCGCCGGTTACGGACTGGATCGGATTCTGCGCGATCGCAGCGTCTCGCCGCGCGCGATCATGGTCGCGGCAGCCGGCGCGGTCGCCCTCGTCATCGGCGGGGCCGTTGTCTCGCACGCGGACTGGGGCCCCGTCATGAAGGCGATGCAGGCCACGGGCCAGACATATCTCGATGCGGCAAGCTACGCCCGCTCTGCGTTCGTCTCGGAAAGCCAGGCGTTCGCGGCGACGAGCCTGTTCGTCGCCGGTCTTACACTCGCCGCGGGCGTCCTGCTCGCGCTGCGGACGAGGCGCGAGCCCCGTGCCGCGTTCATTATCGGGGCGCTCGCGATCGCCGAGGTATTCGTGTTCGCACGCTTGCACCGGCCGACGGTGGACAGCGCTCAGGCCGTCATTCCCCAGCTGCGCGACTATCTTGCCGCGCGTCCGGGCGATTACCGCACGTTGAATCTTTGGATGCCGGACAGCGCGATGTCGATGGGGACGTTCGACGCCTGGGGATACGACCCGGGCGTCACCCGACGCTACGCGGAGCTGATGGCGTGGATCGAAGGAGAAAATCCGGACGCTGCGACGCAGTACATGAGGTTTCACCGCTTCGGTCCGCTGCTTACCATGCTGCGCGTGAAGTACGTAGTCATGCTTCAGAACCATACGATGCGAATATTTCCCGGCAACCGACCGCCGCTGGATCGACTGGTGCTGGTCGGCTCGTATCAGCTTCGCGCGCAACGCGACTCGATCCTGCGCGCCATGGGCGCCGCGTCATTCGACCCCAGGAAGGAAGTGATCCTGGAGCAGGCGCCCGATCCGGCACCGGTCGAAGCCGAGACGCAGGGCCGGGCGAAGATCGTGCAGGAGGGAACCGATTTCATCGACATCGAAGCGGATCTGCCAAGTCCTTCCATCCTGTTGGTGACCGACGCCTGGGCCGACGGCTGGCGAGCCGTGCCGCTCGAAGGCAGCAGTCAGTCGCGCTACCGGCTCGTGCCTGCGGACTATGCGCTGCGCGCGGTGGCGCTTGCTCGGGGCCATCACCATCTGAGGATCGAATACGCGCCGCGGCTGTTTTACGCAGGGGCGATCGTTTCGGCATTGGCCTGGCCCGCGTGGATCCTCGCGCTGGTGCTATTGGCCAGGAAGAAGGAGCGCGGGCATGCCTAGAATTCGCGCATCAGATTCATCCGGCGAGATGAGACATGCCTGAAATTTCCGTCGTCGTGCCCGCATATCGCGAGCGGGAGAACATTCCCCCGCTGCTCGACGCGCTGGAGCAGGTGCTGACCGGGCTGGACTGGGAGGCGATCGTGGTGGCGGACGCCGCCGACGACGGCACCGAGGAGGTAGTTCGCGAGCGCGCCCAGCGCGACCCGCGGGTGCGCATCATCCAGCGCATCGGCCGGCGCGGGCTCGCCTCGGCCTGCATCGAGGGCATGCTCTCGAGCTCGGCGCCGTATCTCGCAGTGATGGACGCCGATCTGCAGCACGACGAAAAGCTGCTGCCGAAGCTTCTCGAAGCCGCCAAGCACGGCGGGGCGGAGGTGGTGGTGGCGAGCCGGTACATGGAAGGCGGCAGCACCGGGGAGCTGGCCGCCGATCGGGTGCGCGTCAGCCGGCTCGCCAGCGCCCTCAGCTCGGTGCTGTGCAAGGGGCTGACCGACCCGATGAGCGGCTTCTTCGTGGTGCGCAGGACCTTCCTCGAGCGCGTGGTGCGCAACCTCTACGGCCGAGGCTTCAAGATCCTGCTCGACATGATCGCGGCGGCGCGCGGACAGGTCAAAATCGCCGAGCTCCCGTACCGCATGCGCAGCCGCGAGCGCGGCGAAAGCAAGCTCGGCGTCAGGGTGATCGCCGAGTTCTTCATGCTGATCCTCTACCACCTGACCGGCCGCTTGCTGCCCGCGCGCTTCTTCCTGTTCGGGCTGGTCGGGGTCACCGGCGTCGTGGTGCAGCTCGGGGTACTATCTTTGGCCTTCGGCGCATCGGCGCAATTCCTGTACAGCCAGATCGTGGCGACCTGGGTGGCAATGACGAGCAACTTCTTTATCAACAACATCTTCACCTACGGCGACCAGCGCCTGCGCGGGGCGCGCATGTGGCGCGGCCTGATCAGCTTCTACATGGCGTGCGGCATCGGCGCCTTCATCAACATCGCGCTGGCCGAATGGCTGTTCGTCAAATCCGTTCCCTACTGGGCCGCCGGGCTGACCGGAGCGCTGGTCGCCTCGCTGTGGAATTTCTTCACCACCGCATCGTTCACCTGGGGCGGCTCGACCGCCCGCAAGCGATGACGCCGGCGCCGTCCGAGCGCTCGCACCTGACGCGGGCCGACTGGCTGCAGGCAGGCCTGGTCGCGGTCGTGCTGTTCGCACTCTACGCCGCGACGGCACCGCACACGGTCCTGCTCGAGGACGACGGCATGTTCATCCTGTCGAGCTATTTTCTCGGGGTCGAGCATCCGCCCGGATTCCCGCTCTATACGCTGATCGCTCACCTGTTCTCGAAGCTGCCGTTCGGCTCCGTCGCGTACCGCGTCCACCTTACGAGCGCGTTCTTCGGCGCGCTCACCGGCTCCGGCGTCTGGCTGGTTGCGCGGCGCCTGATCCCGGGGCGTCTGCCGGCCTACCTTGCCGCCTTCGGGCTGGGCTTCTCGCCGGTATTCTGGTCGCAGGCGATCATCGCCAAGGGGACTTACACCCTCAACACCTTCTTCGTCCTGGTGCTGACGTATCTCGGCTTTCGCGCCTGTCCGCCGGACGCACCGCCCGACCCTCGCGATCGTCGCGTTCTTCCGCTGATGGCGCTGCTCTTCGGTCTCGGCCTCTCCAACCACTGGCCGCTGATGCTGCTCGTGGCACCGGCGTTTCTGATCCTTCTCTGGCCGCGCAGGCTTGAAATTCTCAGGCGGCTTCCGCTGCTGCTCGGCTGCGTGCTGCTCGGCCTGCTGCCGTACGCCTGGATGGTGTACTTGTCGCAGACTCCGCTGCTGATAAATTTCGACGGGCCGCTGCAGTCGTTCTCGGAGTTCTGGTACTTCGTCACTCGCGCCGGGTACCGGGGAGTGGACATTTCCCAGTCGTCGAACTGGCTCGACAAGATCAAGTTTTTCCGCTTCCTGGGTTCGCAACTGCTCGTTCAGTTCGCGGTGCTGGGCACGCTTCTCGCGGGCGCAGGCGTCGCCAACCTGCGTCGCGCGCTGGGCGACCGCGTCTCGGCGTTTCTGGTTGTCGCCTTCCTCGGACCCTCGGTGGTGCTGCTGCTTCTGCTCGGCTTCGACTACGACTCGGTGTCGGCGCACGTGTACCACGTTTACCCGCTGCCGGCCTACGCGGTAGTCGCGCTATGGATGGGCCTGGGCCTCGCTTGGGCGAGGCGCAGGTTTTCCCTCGGCGCCGCGCAGTCGTTCGGCGTCGTCGGTGGGCTGCTGGCGATCATCCTTTTTGTCGGGGGTCGGGCGAATATGCTCGAGAACTACGACTGGGGCGAGCGCTACGCGCGCACCGTGCTGCGCACGTTACCTCCGAACGCGATCCTGTTCCTCAGCGGTGACGTGGCTTTGGGTACGATCAGCTATTTGCACATCATCGAGGGCCAGCGCCCGGACATTACGTTGTACCAGTGGAGAGGCCTGGTCCTGGGCAACAGGCTGTTTCATCCGCTGCGCACCAGCGAGGAGGCCATACAGCAAAAGTTGCGCGAATTCATCGACAACGCGCGCGATCCGGTCGAGCTGGCGTCGCTCACATTCGGGGATTACGCGCAGCGCGATCACTGGCTGTATAGCGAGGTAGACAAGTCGAGCCGCGATCCGACAAAGGTCACGATCGATATTCCCGAGGCGATGCGGCAGTTCTTCGAGCAGTCGATCCTGCACACCCACGACAGCAACGCCTGGATCGCCTTCCACCAGAATGAAATGCGCCGCCGCTACGCGGAGCTCATGGGGCGCAGCCTGCGGCGCGGCCAGACGCTGGATACGCGCACCAAGAGCGACCTCGAGGCCTTGACAGAGGATTACTTCGGTGCGCTCGGCCTGGCGCAAGGCATGCTGCTCAATCCGCACGGCTACACGGCGGGGGAGGTGATCGCACTGCTCGATCGGGCGCAGAAGCTGACGCCGCCCGACGTTCCCAAGCCGTATCTGTCCAAGTATTTCGCCATCCGGGGCGTCCTGCGCGCCAACATGAACGACCGGCGCGGTGCAATCGAGGACCTCGAAACGGCGCTTTCGGTCTGGCCTTCAGCGGACAATCGTGCGGTGAACTCGCTCGAGGAGATCTATAAGGACGCGGGCGACGAAAAGGCGCTGCGTGCCCTGCGCGAACGGGTCAAGCGCCTCAAGCACAAGCGCTGAGCCTAGGGGGGCGTGTGGGACGGTGGCTGCGAGTACTGGTCTTCGCCGTGCCGGCCGCGGTCTGCGCCGTATGGACCGTTTTTGCCGGCAAGGACGTCAACTGGGACCTGCTCAACTACCACTACTACCTCCCCTTCGAGCTGCTTGCCGGCCGGCTGGAGCAGGATTTCTTCGCCGCGAGCGCGCAGAGCTACCTGAACCCGGTCGGCTACCTGCCTTTCTACCTGATGCTGTCCTCCGGCTGGCACAGCGTGCTCGTATCGATCGCGCTCGCCGTGGCGCACGGGCTGTCCATCTCGCTTCTATTTCTTCTTTCCTGGCGCCTGTTCGGGCACCTGCCGCGCAACGAGCGCGCGACGTTCGCGCTGCTCGCGACCGGGCTCGGGTGCGCGACCGCGGTGTACTGGGAAACGATCGGCACCTCGTTCCTCGACCCGCTGCTCGTGCCGCCGATGCTTGCGGGCCTGCTCCTGCTGCTCGGAGACGATCGGCATGCGCTGCGGCGCGCGATGTTCGCCGGAGCCCTGTTCGGGCTCGCCGCGGCGCTCAAGTACTCGAACGCGGTATTCGCGCTTGCCGCGCTGCCTCTCGCGGCCGCCATGCCGGGCGTGCGC
>JBAUTW010000213.1:0-6404 GCA_049582365.1 Burkholderiales bacterium
GGGCGGCAGCAGCTCGTCGTGGCAACGCTCGATCAGGCCGGTATCGAGCTCCGCCCGCGCGAATGCGCCGCTGGCGGCCAGGCGCCCGAGGAATTCCACGTTGGTCGCCACGCCGGCGACTTCGCACGCTGCGAGCGCGCCGCGCAGGCGCGCGAGCGCCGCGCCGCGGTCCTCGCCCCACACGATCAGCTTGGCGATCATCGGGTCGTAGTGCGGCGTGATGGTCGCGCCGCTCTCGACCCCGGTGTCGATCCGCACCGAGTCCGACGCCGCAGGGAAGGCGAGGTGCGCGAGCCGCCCCGTTGCGGGCAGGAAGTCGCGCGCCGGATCCTCGGCGTAGAGGCGTGCTTCGATCGCATGGCCACGGATTTCGAGCTCGTCCTGCGCGCGCGGCAGCCGTTCGCCCGCGGCGACGCGCAGCTGCCATTCGACGAGGTCCAGGCCGGTGATCATCTCGGTCACCGGGTGCTCGACCTGCAGCCGCGTGTTCATCTCCATGAAGTAGAAGCGGCCGTCCTGCTCGGCGATGAACTCGACCGTGCCGGCGCCCCGGTACTTGATCGCACGCGCGGCCGCCACTGCCGCTTCGCCCATCTCGTGCCTGCGCTCGACGGTCATCCCGGGTGCCGGCGCTTCCTCGAGCACCTTCTGGTGGCGGCGCTGCACCGAGCAGTCGCGTTCAAACAGGTGCACGCAATTGCCATGCGCGTCGCCGAAGACCTGGATTTCGATGTGGCGCGGCCGCTCCAGGTAGCGCTCGATCAGTACCCGGTCGTCGCCGAAAGCGGACTTCGCTTCCCTGCGGCAGGACGCGAGCGCCGCATCGAACTCTGCGCCGCGGCGCACGATGCGCATGCCCTTGCCGCCGCCGCCGGCGGAGGCCTTGATCAGCACCGGAAAGCCGATCGCTTCGGCGTGCCCGAGCAGGAAAGCGGCGTCCTGGTTCTCGCCGTGGTAGCCCGGCACCAGCGGCACGCGCGCCTTCTCCATCAGCGTCTTGGCCGCGGACTTGTCGCCCATCGCCGCGATCGCCTCCGCTGTCGGCCCGATGAACACGATGCCCGCCGCCGCGCAGGCGCGCGCGAAAGCCTCGTTCTCCGACAGAAATCCGTAGCCGGGGTGGATGGCCTCGGCCCCGGTCTCGCGCGCGGCGGCAATCACCGCCTCGGCGTTGAGGTAGCTTTCGCGCGCCGGCGCGGGGCCGATGCGGCACGCCTCGTGCGCGAGCCTGACGTGCAGCGCATCGCGGTCGGCGTCCGAGTACACCGCCACGGTGCGGATCCCCAGGCGCTCGGCGCTGCGCATGACGCGGCAGGCGATCTCGCCGCGGTTGGCGATCAGGATCTTGCGAAACACGCTACTTTCCTCCCGCGGCCCAGGACGGCTTGCGCTTTTCAAGGAACGACGCGATACCCTCCCGGCCTTCTGCCGAAACGCGGATTTCGGCGATGCGCTTCGCGGTGTCGGCGACCATGGCATCGTCGATCGGCCCCGGCGTCACGGCTCGGATCAGATCCTTGATCTTCGCCAGCGCCTCGCGCCCGCCCGCCAGCAGGTGCTTGAGCAGCGACTCGACCGCCGCGTCGAGCTGCGCCGAAGGAACGAGGGCCGTCAGCAGGCCGATGCGCAGCGCCTCGTCGGCGTCGAACACCTCCGCGGTGAGGAAATAGCGCCGCGCGGCGCGCTCGCCCATCGCGCGCACCACGTAGGGACTGATCGTCGCCGGCGACAAGCCGAGCTTGGCCTCCGAGAGGCAGAATTTCGCTTCCGGGGTGCCGAGCGCGATGTCGCAGGCTGCGACCAGGCCGGTGCCGCCGGCGAAGGCCGCTCCGTGCACCCGCGCGATGGTGGGCTTTCGCATCCGGTCGATGGTCTGCAGCATCACCGCCAGCCCCATCGCGTCGTGCAGATTCTGCTCGTAGCCGTAGCCTGCCATGCGCTTCATCCAGTTGAGGTCCGCCCCGGCGCAGAATGCCGGACCGTTGCCCGCCAGCACCACTGCGCGCACCGCGTCGTCGTCGTCCAGTGCCTTGAACGTCGCCGCCAGCTCGGCGATCAGGGCGTCGTCGAACGCATTGCGGACCTCGGGGCGGTTGAGCGTCACCGTGGCGACGCCGGCGCGGATATCGACCAGCAGGGCTTGCGACATGGCTACATCCTGAAAATGCCGAACTTGGTCTGCTCGATCGGCGCGTTGAGCGAGGCCGAAAGCGCCAGCCCCAGAAGGCGGCGCGCGTCGGCGGGGTCGAGCACGCCGTCGTCCCACAGACGCGCGCTGGCGTAGTACGGGTGGCCCTGGCGCTCGTACTGTTCGAGGATAGGGGCCTTGAAGGCCTGTTCGTCGATCTGCGACTTGAACTTGCCGCGCACCACCGAAAGTACGCTGGCGGCCTGCTCGCCGCCCATGACCGAGATGCGGGCGTTGGGCCACATCCAGAGGAAGCGCGGCGAATAGGCGCGGCCGCACATGCCGTAATTGCCGGCGCCGAACGAGCCGCCGATGATCATGGTGAACTTGGGCACCCGCGCCGTGGCGACTGCGGTGACCATCTTGGCGCCGTCCTTGGCGATCCCGGCCGCCTCGTACTTCTTGCCGACCATGTAGCCGGTGATGTTCTGCAGGAACAGCAGCGGAATTCCGCGCTGGCAGGCGAGCTCGATGAAGTGCGCGGCCTTGAGCGACGATTCGGAGAACAGGATGCCGTTGTTGGCCAGGATCGCGATCGGGTAGCCGTGCACATGGGCGAACCCGGTCACCAGCGTGGTGCCGTAGTTGGCCTTGAACTCGTCGAGCTCCGAGCCGTCGACCATGCGCGCGATCACCTCGCGCACGTCGTAGGGCTTGCGCGCGTCGGCCGGAATCACGCCGTAGAGCTCCTCGGCGGGGTACAGCGGCTCGCGCGGCTCGCGCAGCTGCAGCGTCACGTTCTTGGCGCCGTTCAGGTTGGACACGATGCGGCGCGCGATCGCCAGCGCGTGCGCGTCGTTGAGCGCGTAGTGGTCGGCGACGCCGGAGACGCGGGTATGCACCTCGGCGCCGCCGAGCTCCTCGGGCGTCACGATCTCCCCGATCGCCGCTTTGACCAGCGGCGGGCCGCCGAGGAAGATCGTGCCCTGGCCCTTGACGATGATCGACTCGTCGGACATCGCCGGCACGTAGGCGCCGCCCGCGGTGCACGAGCCCATCACCACCGCGATCTGCGCAATGCCGGCTGCCGACATGTTGGCGATGTTGAAGAAGATGCGCCCGAAGTGCTCCCGATCGGGGAACACGTCGTCCTGGTTGGGCAGGTTGGCCCCGCCCGAGTCGACCAGGTAAATGCACGGCAGGCGGTTCTGCGCCGCGATCTCCTGCGCCCGCAGGTGCTTCTTCACGGTCAGCGGAAAGTAGGTGCCGCCCTTGACGGTGGCGTCGTTGGCGACGATCACGCATTCGCGGCCCGCAACGCGGCCGATGCCGGTAACGATGCCCGCGCTCGGCGCCTCGTCGCCGTACATGCCGTGCGCCGCGAGCTGTCCGACCTCGAGGAACGGCGAGCCGGGATCGAGCAGCGTGCGCACCCGCTCGCGCGGCAAGAGTTTCCCTCGCCCGACGTGCTTCTCGCGCGCCTGGGGGCCGCCGCCGAGGGTCGCGCGCGCGACCTGCTGGCGCAGGTCGTTCACCAGAGCGCGCATGCGCTCGGCGTTGGCGCGAAACTCGGCGGAGCGGGGGTTGAGCTGGGATTTGATGACCGGCATCGCCGTTCAGGCCTTGTGCTTGTGTTCGCGCTGGCCGACCGGCCGGCCGGCCTTCTTCCACTCGCTGAAGCCGCCTTCCAGGTGGAGCACGTCCTCCAGCCCCATGTCGGCGAGCGTTGCCGCCGCGAGTACCGCGCGCCAGTCCGCGGCGCAATACAGGATGTAGGTCTTGCCCTCGCCGAACACCGGCTTGAAATAGGGGCTCTCGGGGTCGACCCAGAACTCGAGCATGCCGCGCGGCGCGTGAAATGCGCCCGGAATCATCCCGTCGCGCTCGAGCTCGCGTACGTCGCGGATGTCGACGAACACCGTCTGCGCGTCGCCGACCCTGGCCTCGGCGGCCTGCGCCGAGATGCCCTGCGTGCGCGCCGTCGCTTCCGCGAGCAGCGTCTTGACGTTCTTCCTGAGCTTCATGGTCCTATCCTCGCTCCAGCGCGCGCCCGATCACCAGGCGCTGGATGTCGCTCGCGCCCTCGTAGATCTTGCACACCCGCACCGCGCGCCACAGGCGCTCGACCGGGAAGTCGGCGACGTAGCCGTAGCCGCCGTGGATCTGGATCGCGTCCGAGCACACTTTCTCGGCCATCTCGGAGGCGAAAAGCTTGGCCATCGAAGCCTCTTTGAGGCAGGGCTCGCCTGCGTCGCGCAGCGCCGCGGCATGCAGGTACAGCTGGCGCGCGGCCTCGACCTGGGTCGCCATATCCGCGAGGCGGAAGTTCACCGCCTGGTGACCGATCAGCGTCTTGCCCATGCTCTTGCGCTCCCTGGCGTAGGCGAGCGCCGCTTCCAGCGCCGCGCGCGCGATGCCGGTCGCCTGCGCGGCGATGTTGATCCGGCCCGACTCGAGGTTGGCGAGCGCGATGCGATAGCCCATGCCTTCGCGCGCAAGCAGATTCTCGGGCGGAACGGTGCAGTCCTCGAGCGCGATCTGCGCCGTGTCGGAGGCGTGCTGGCCGGCCTTGTCCTCGACGCGCGCCACGCGCCAGCCCGTGCTCGAGGTCGGCACCACGAAGGCGCTGATGCCCTTCTTGCCGGCGTCTTTGTCGCTCACCGCGAACACCACTGCGACGTCGGCATTCTTGCCCGAGGTGATGAACTGCTTGGTGCCGTTGAGCACCCATTGCCCGCCGCGGCGCTCGGCGCGGGTGGCGATCGCGCCCGCGTCGGAGCCGACCTGCGGCTCGGTGAGGCAGAACGCGCCCACCGTGCGTCCGGCGGCGAGCGGGCGCAGGTACTGCTCCTTCTGCGCGTCGCTGCCGTAGCCGTTCAGGATGCCCGACACCAGGTTGTTCACTGACATTACCGTTCCGCAGGCGGGATCTCCGGCCGAGACTTCCTCGAAGGCGATCGCGGTGGCGGTGCAGTCCATCCCGGCGCCGCCCCATTGTTCGGGGACGGCGACCGCATTCAGCCCCATTTGCGCCATCTCGACAAACTCGGCGCGCGGGAAGTGGCGCTCACGTTCCCAGCGCGCGGCGTTGGGCCACAGCCGCTCGCGCGCGTAGCGACGCACGGTGTCGCGCATCATCTCGTGCTGCTCGGACAGGCGCATTTCAGGGTCCCGACAGACGAACGTAGGTCACGGTGTGGTGGGTGAAGAGCTTGCCCGTCCGGCTGTGGCATTCGGCGACGCCGTAGATGCTGCGCTTGCCGAGCTTGAGGATCCTCGCGCTGCAGCGCACCGGCTCCGCGATCGCGGGCGCGAGGAAGGCGGTGTTCAGCTCGGAAGTGAGCGCGTCGCGGTCGATGCCGATGCGCGACTTGATCGCGATCCACATGGCGCAGTCGGCCGCGGCCATCAGCGCCGGGCCGTTGACGATCCCGCCCGGCCGCTCGAGCGCGGGCCGGAACGGCAGCTCGATCGTGGCGCCGTCGGCGTCGACCGAGACCATGCGAAAGCCGTAGCTGCGCACGAAGCGCGAGCGGTCGAGCAGTGCCTGCAGCTGCCGCTTGGTCGCCGCGAGCTTCGGGCCTGCCATTCAGGCGAGCTCGATCGCCATCGCGGTGGCTTCCCCGCCGCCGATGCACAGGCTCGCCACGCCGCGCCTGCCGCCGTATTTGCGCAGCGCGCCGATCAGCGTCACCACGATGCGCGCGCCTGAAGCGCCGATCGGGTGGCCGAGCGCACAGGCGCCGCCGTGCACGTTGACCTTCTCGTGCGGCAGCTTGTGCTCGCGCATCGCCGCCATGGCGACCACCGCGAAGGCCTCGTTGATCTCGTAGAGGTCGACGGCTTGCGCCGTCCATTTGGCTTTTTCAAGCAGTTTTCTTATGGCTCCGACCGGTGCCGTCGTGAACCAGCCCGGCTCCTGGGCGTGGGTGGCATGCCCGACCACGGTCGCGAGAGGCGCGAGGCCGAGCTCGTCCGCTCTCGAGCGGCGCATCAGCACCAGCGCCGCGGCGCCGTCGGAGATCGAGCTCGAGTTGGCCGCGGTCACGGTGCCGTCTTTGCGAAAGGCGGGTTTCAAGGTCGGGATCTTGGCGAAGTTGGCCTTGAACGGCTGCTCGTCGGTCTCGACGAAGCGCTCTTCCTTGCCGGCCTTGATCGCGAGCGGCGTGATCTCCCAGGCGAACCAGCCTTCCTTGTTCGCCTTTTGCGCGCGTTCGAGCGAGGCGATCGCGAAATCGTCCTGCTCCTTGCGCGAGAACTGGTACTTGTCCGCGCA
>JBAUTW010000214.1:0-4380 GCA_049582365.1 Burkholderiales bacterium
GGCGAGCCAGGGCAGCTGCTCGCTCACCGCTTCGGCGAGCGCCTGGCCGTGGTCGAGCGGCAGCCGCTCGCCCTGCAGCTCGAAGCGCAGGTCGACCGCCTCGGCCGAGGGTTCAAACTCCGGGAACATTCTGTTGCGCCGCCCACGCGATCATCGCCTCGCCCCAGGCGGCGGCGCTCGCCGGGTCGATGTCGAACACGGTGAAGCGCCGGCCTTCGCGGATGCGCACGCGCAGCAGCGCCATGCCTCCGCTGGCGTGCTCGATCTGCTGCAGCTCGATGCTCTGCCCGCCGAGCGGCACGGAAAAGCTCGCCAAGGGGCGGGTTTCGGCCATGCGGGCAGTTTGATGCCAAGCCGGCGCGGTGCGCATTACCTCGCATGGAGGGCGCGACCCTACCCGAACGGGTAGGTCGGCGCCGCCCCTCAGGGCAGATGGCAGGGGGCGCGCCCGGCCATAGCATGTCCCGAACGCGAACCGCATCGTGATTTCGGAGGAGGCGTGCATGACCAAGAAGATGCATGAGACGCCAATGCTCGATCAGCTCGAGCAGGGGCCCTGGCCGAGCTTCGTCACCGGGCTCAAGCGCCTGGCGCAGGACAACGACATGGCGGTCGACCTGCTCGGGCAGCTCGAGGCCTCGTACCGCAACAAGTTCGGCTACTGGAAGGGCGGCACGGTCGGGGTCTACGGCTACGGCGCGGGCGTGATTCCGCGCTTCACCGAGCTCAAGGGCAAGGACGGCAAGCCGCTGTTTCCGGAGGCGGCCGAATTCCACACCCTGCGGGTGCAGCCGCCGGCGGGCATGCACTACACCACCGAGGTGCTGCGCAAGATGTGCGACATCTGGCAGAAGCACGGCTCGGGGCTGATCGCCCTGCACGGCCAGAGCGGCGACATCATGTTCCAGGGCTGCAGCAGCGAGAACGTGCAGCCCGCGTTCGACGAGATGAACGCGATGGGCTTCGACATGGGGGGCGCGGGCGCCGCGGTGCGCACTTCGATGTCCTGCGTCGGCGCCGCGCGCTGCGAGATGAGCTGCTACGACGAGCAGCGCGCGCTGCGCGAGGTGATCAACTCCAACCTGGACGAGATGCACCGCCCGTCGCTGCCGTACAAGTTCAAGTTCAAGTTCTCGGGCTGCCCGAACGACTGCGTCAACTCGATCCAGCGCTCGGACATGGCCACCATCGGCACCTGGCGCGACAACATCCGCACCGACGAGAAGCTGGCGCGCGAGTGGTACGCGGCGCACGGCACGGAGGAGCTGATCGACAACGTGATCACGCGCTGTCCCACCAAGGCGGTCCGCCTGCGCAAGGCCAACGGCGAGGCCCCGCCCGCGCACGTTTCGCGCGTCAGGCTCGACGACGCGCAGTGCCTCGAGATCGACAACCACGACTGCGTGCGCTGCATGCACTGCCTGAACGTGATGCCGGGCGCGCTGCTGCCCGGCAGCGAGCGCGGCGTGTCGATCCTGATGGGCGGCAAGAGCGTGCTCAAGATCGGCTCCACGATGGGCATCATGGTGGTGCCCTTCATGAAGCTCGCGAGCGACGAGGATTTCGCGCAGCTGCAGGAGCTCGCGCGCAAGGTGCTCGATTTCTTCGCCGAGAACGCGCTCGACCACGAGCGCCTGGGCGAGACCATCGAGCGCATCGGCCTGGCGAATTTCCTCGAGGCGGTCGAGCTGCCGGTCGACCCGAGCATGGTGCTGCACCCGAGGACCAATCCCTACGTGCGGACCGACGACTGGGCCGAGCAGGTGGCGAAGAGCGGCGGCGGACAGAAGGCGGCCTGAGGAGGACGAAAGATGGCACAAGCACAACCGAAAATGCCGGTCGAGCACGGGGCCCCGGACCCGATGCCGTACATGCACCCGGTCATGAAGAAGAACTACGGCAAGTGGGTCACCCACAGCCACCCGAAGCCGGGCGTGCTGATGCACCGCGCGGCGGGCGGCGACGAGATCTGGACCGTCAAGGCCGGCACCCAGCGGCAGATGGACCACCACACCATCCGCAAGCTGTGCGACATCGCCGACCAGTACGCCGACGGACACGTGCGCTTCACCACGCGCTCCAACATCGAGTTCATGGTGGCCGACAAGGCGAAGGTCGAGCCGCTCATCCAGGCGTTGCAGAAGCAGGGCTTCCCGGTCGGCGGAACCGCCAACTCGGTGTCGATGATCGCCCACACGCAGGGCTGGCTGCACTGCGACATCCCCGGCACCGACGCCTCCGGCGTGGTCAAGTCGCTGATGGACGAGCTGTACGAGGAGTTCGTCAGATGCGAGATGCCCAACCGGGTCAAGATCTCGACCTCGTGCTGCGAGATCAATTGCGGCGGCCAGGCCGACATCGCGATCATCGTGCAGCACACCAAGCCGCCCAAGATCAACCACGACCTGGTGGCCAACGTGTGCGAGCGCCCGGCGGTGGTGGCGCGCTGCCCGGTGGCGGCGATCCGCCCGGCGCTGGTCAACGGCAAGCCCTCGCTCGAGGTGGACGAGAAGAAGTGCGTCTGCTGCGGCGCCTGCTACCCGCCGTGCCCGCCGATGCAGATCAACGACCCCGAGCATTCCAAGATCGCGATCTGGGTCGGCGGCAAGAACTCCAACGCGCGCATCCGGCCCACTTTCCACAAGCTGGTGGCGTCGGGGCTGCCGAACAACCCGCCGCGCTGGACCGAGGTGGCCCAGGTGGTGAAGGCGATCCTGCACACCTACAAGGCCGACGGCCGGCCCTGGGAGCGCATGTCGGACTGGATCGAGCGCATCGGCTGGCCGGCGTTCTTCACCAGGACCGGGCTGCCGTTCACCAAGTACCACATCGATGACTGGCGCGGGTCGCGCTACACCTTGAACACCTCGGCCCACATCCGCTTCTGAGGCGCGCGTGAAATTCGGCATCCTGGTCAACGAGGGCCCCTACACCCACCAGGCGAGCGATTCGGCCTACCTGTTCACCCGCGCCGCGCTGGAGCAGGGGCACCAGATCTACCGCGTGTTCTTCTATCACGACGGGGTCAACAACGCGAGCAAGTACACCGAGCCGCCGCAGGACGACCGCAACGTCGTCAATCGCTGGTCGAAGCTCGCCGAGCAGTACGAGGTCGACCTGGTGGTGTGCGTGGCGGCGGCGCTGCGGCGCGGCATCAAGGACGAGTTGCTGGCGCCCGGCTTTCGCATCTCGGGCCTGGGCCAGCTGGTCGAGGCCGGCATCGAAGGCGACCGGCTGGTCGTGTTCGGCGACTGAGGCGGGACGATGAGCGTGATCAAGAAATTCATGTTCGTGAACCGCAAGGCGCCCTACGGCACCATCTACGCGCTCGAGGGGCTCGAGGTGGTGCTGATCAGCGCCGCCTTCGACCAGGACGTATCGCTCGCCTTCGTCGACGACGGCGTCTACCAGCTGGTCAAGGGCCAGCAGACCAAGGGTATCGAGGCGAAGAACTTCTCGCCCGCCTACCGCGCGCTCGAGGGCTACGACATCGAGAAGCTGTACGTCGAGCGCGAGGCGCTGGAGCGGCGGGGCCTCGCCGAGAGCGACCTGCTGGTGGACGTCCAGCTGCTGTCGTCCGCCGAGCTGGGCGAGCTGATGGCGGCGCAGGACGTGGTGATCGGATTCTGAGGGGCGGCATGCTGCACATCGTCAACAAGAGCCCCTACGAGCGCAACGCGCTCGAGGCCTGCCTGCGCCTCGCGCAGCCCGGCTCGGCGCTGCTGCTGATCGAGGACGGGGTTTACGCCGCCACCCGCGGCAACCTCGCCGAGGCGCGCCTCAAGCAGGCGATGGCGCAGCTGAAGGTATACGCGCTCGCGCCCGACCTCGAGGCGCGCGGCGTGGCGGGGCGGGTAATGGAAGGAATTCAACTGGTGGACTACGGCGGCTTCGTGCAGCTTGCCTGCGAGCAGCCGAACTGCCAGTCGTGGCTTTGAGCGGGTTACACAACCAGGAGGCAGCATGGGTGCATTCGATCTGAACGGCAAGGCCTACGAGACCGACGAGGAGGGCTATCTCGTCAATCTGGCCGACTGGAACGAGGACGTGGCGCAGTTCCTCGCCCAGGAGGAGAAAGTCGAGCTGACGCCGAACCACTGGGAAGTGATCAACTTCCTGCGCGAGTACTACAACGAGTACCAGATCGCGCCCGCGATCCGCGTGCTCACCAAGGCGATCGGCAAGAAGCTCGGGCCGGACAAGGGCAACAACAAGTACCTTTACGAGTTGTTCCCCTACGGCCCGGCCAAGCAGGCGTGCAAGATCGCCGGCCTGCCCAAGCCCACCGGCTGCGTCTGAGCCCGTGCTGAGCGCGCTCTACGCCTGCCTGTTCTACGCGGCCACGGCCGTGCTGGCGGCGGGCGTGGCATGGCGCGTGCT
>JBAUTW010000215.1:0-4153 GCA_049582365.1 Burkholderiales bacterium
CTTCAGCGGCGACGCACCCAAGCTGCGCGTGGTCAACCCGCGCCTCGACGCACACGGCTGGCAGAGCACGCACACCGTGGTGCAGATCGTCGGCCACGACATGCCCTTCCTGGTCGACTCGACCACCATGGAGATCAACCGCCAGGGTCTCGCGCTGCACCTCGTTGTCCATCCGGTGATGCGCGTAGTGCGCGATGCGAAGGGCCGGCTGCAATCGGTCGCCGCGCCGTCGGCCGCGGCCGACGGGCGCCTCGAATCGTTCATTCACCTCGAAGTCGACCGGCAGACCGACCCTGGCCGCCTGCGCGAGATCGAGCAGGGACTCGAGCGCGTGCTGCGCGACGTGCGCGCGACGGTCGAGGACTGGAAGCCGATGCAGGAGCGGCTGCGCGGGCTGATCGCCGAGTTCGACGCGGCGCGCCCGACGCTGGCGGCGGCGGAGGTGGACGAGGCGCACGCCTTCCTCGAGTGGCTGCTCGACAACCACATCACGCTGCTCGGCTACCGCGACTACGACCTGGTGCGCGAAAGCGGCGAGGACGTGCTGCGCGTGATCAAGGGCTCGGGGCTCGGCATCCTGCGCGAAACCGAGCGCACGACGGTATCCACCAGCTTTGCCACGCTGCCGCCGGAGACGCGCGCGCATGCGCGCAAGCCGGAGTTGCTGGTGCTCTCCAAAGCGAATGCGCGCGCCACGGTGCACCGCCCGGGCTACCTCGACTACGTCGGGGTCAAACGCATCGATGCCGAAGGCCGCGTGACCGGCGAACGCCGCCTGCTCGGGCTCTATACCCACACGGTCTACACCGCGAACCCGCGCGACATCCCGGTGCTGCGGCGCAAGTTCGCGCAGGTCCAGGCGCGGGCGGGCTTCCTGCCGACGAGCCACGACGGCAAGGCGCTGGCCTCGATTCTCGAGGACTATCCGCGCGACGAGCTGATGCAGATCGAGGCGGGCGAGCTCTACGCGCACGCGATCGCCATTCTGCAGCTGGGCGAGCGACAAAGGACTCGGCTGCTGGTGCGACGCGACGCCTACGGCCGGTTCGTTACCTTCCTGCTGTACGTACCGCGCGACAAGTACAACACCGAAATGCGCCAGCGCTTCCAGCGCATCCTGGCCGAGGCCTTCGACGGCACGGCGAGCGAGTTCAGCGTCAGTCTGTCGGAGTCGCCGCTGGCGCGCATCTTCATGCTGGTGCGCACCCGGCCCGGCGCGGTGCCGGAGGTCGACGTGCGCGAGCTAGAGCGGCGCATCGTCGACGCGACGCGCCGCTGGGAGGACGAGCTGCAGTCGTTGCTGCTCGAGCGCGAGGGCGAGGAGCGCGGCAACCTGCTGTTCGGTCGCTACGGGCATGCTTTTCCCGCGGGTTACCGCGAGGATCACCCGGCGCGCAGCGCGCTGCTCGACCTCGAGACCATCGACGCGCTCGGCGCGCCGCCGGCGCTGGCGATGAACCTGTACCGGCCGCTCGCCGCGGAGCCCGGCACGCTGCGTTTCAGGCTGTTCCGCGCCGGGGCGCCGGTCGCGCTCTCCGACGCGCTGCCGATTCTCGAGAACCTGGGCGTGCGCGTGCTCGACGACCGGCCCTACCACGTCCAGCCCGCGGACGGCCGTAGGGTGTGGGTGGTCGACTTCGGCCTCGCCCTGGCGGGGGAGGCGGAGGTGGCGCTGGACAGGGTGCGGCCGCTGTTTCACGAGGCCTTCGAGGCGATGTGGTCGGGCCGCGTCGAGCCCGACAATCTCAATCAGCTGGTGCTCGCGGCCGAGCTTTCGGCGCGCGAAATCGCGATCCTGCGCGCCTACACGCGCTATCTGCGCCAGGCGGGCATTGCCTTCAGCCTCGCCTACATGCAGCAGGCGCTGGTGACGCACTCGGCGCTGGCGCGGCGGCTGGTGGCGCTGTTCGAGGCGCGCTTCGACCCGACGCGGGCCTCGCCCGAGGCCGAGCAGGACCAGATACGCGGGATCGAGGCCGGGCTCGAGCAGGTGCCGAGCCTGGACGACGACCGCATCCTGCGCCGGGTGCTTGAGACGGTGCGCGCCACCACGCGCACCAACGCTTTTCAGCAAGGGCCGGAGGGCGCGAACAAGCCGTATATCTCGCTCAAGTTCGACCCGCGCAAGGTGCCGGAGCTGCCCGAGCCGCGGCCGATGTTCGAGATTTTCGTCTACGCCCCGCGCGTTGAAGGGGTGCACCTGCGCGGCGGGCCGGTGGCGCGCGGGGGCTTGCGCTGGTCGGACCGGCGCGAGGACTTCCGCACCGAGGTGCTCGGACTGATGAAGGCGCAGATGGTGAAGAACGCGGTGATCGTGCCGGTCGGCTCGAAGGGCGGCTTCGTGGTGAAGCAGCCGCCGGTGGGCGGGGAGCGCGAGGCGCTGCTGAAGGAAGGCATCGAGTGCTACCAGACCTTCCTGCGCGGCCTGCTCGACCTGACCGACAACCTGGTCGACGGCAAGGCGGTGCCGCCGCCGGACATGGTGCGCCACGACGGCGACGACGCCTACCTGGTGGTGGCCGCCGACAAGGGTACCGCGAGCTTCTCCGACATCGCCAACGGGGTGGCCGCCGAGTACGGATTCTGGATTGGCGACGCCTTCGCCTCGGGCGGCTCGGTCGGCTACGACCACAAGAAGATGGGCATCACCGCGCGCGGCGCCTGGGAATCGGTCAAGCGCCACTTCCGCGAGCTGGGTATCGATACCCAGTCGCAGCCTTTCAGCGTGGCCGGCATCGGCGACATGTCGGGCGACGTGTTCGGCAACGGCATGCTGCTGTCGCGCCATATCAGGCTGATGGCCGCGTTCGACCACCGCCACATCTTCATCGATCCCGAGCCCGACGCCGAGGCGAGCTTTCGCGAGCGCGAGCGCCTGTTCGCGCTGCCGCGCTCGTCCTGGGCCGACTACGACCCCAGGCTGATCTCCAAGGGCGGCGGCGTCTGGCCGCGCAGCGCCAAGTCAATCCGCCTCTCGGCCGAGGCGCGCGGCGCGCTCGGCGTCGAGGCAGCCTCGCTCGCGCCGAACGAGCTGGTGAGCGCGATCCTCAGGGCGCCCGTCGACCTGCTTTACAACGGCGGCATCGGCACCTACGTCAAGTCGAGCCGCGAGAGCCACGCCCAGGTCGGCGACCGGGCCAACGACGCCTTGCGGGTCGACGGCGCCGAGCTGCGCTGCAAGGTGGTCGCCGAGGGCGGCAACCTCGGCCTGACCCAGCTCGGGCGCATCGAGTACGCGCTCGCGGGCGGGCGCGTCAACACCGACGCGATCGACAACTCGGCCGGCGTCGACTGCTCCGACCACGAGGTCAACATCAAGATCCTGCTCGATGCCGCGGTGCGCGAGGGCGAGCTGACGCTCAAGCAGAGGAACCGGCTGCTGGCCGAGATGACCGACGAGATCGCGGCGCTGGTGCTGCGCGACAACACGTTCCAGACCCAGAGCCTGTCGGTGGCCGGGCTGGTGGCGCCGCAGCTGCTCGACCAGCAGGCGCGCTTCATCCACGCGCTCGAGGCCTCCGGGCGGCTGAAGCGCCGCATAGAGTTCCTGCCCGCGGAGGCGGAGATCGCCGAGCGCAAGTCGAAGCGCATCGGCCTGACGGCGCCGGAGCGCGCGGTGCTGCTGGCCTACTCGAAGATGGCGCTCTACGAGGAGCTGCTCGCCTCCGACGTGACGGAGGAGCCGACCATCGCCGGGGCACTGGAGCGCTACTTTCCCCATCCGTTGCGCGCGCCCTTCAAGCGCCACATCGAGGCGCATCCGCTGCGGCGCGAGATCATCGCCACCTACGTCACCAACAGCATGGTCAACCGCGTCGGCAGCACCTTCGTGCATCGCATGCGCGAGGAAACCGGCGCGGGCAGCCCGGAGGTGGTGCGCGCCTACATGGTGGCGCGCGAGGCCTACGGCATGGTGGCGTACTGGCAGGCTACCGAAGCGCTCGACGTCAAGGTGCCCGACCGCAAGCAGGGCGCCATGCTGCTCGAATCGGGGCGCCTGATCGTGCGCGCCACGCTCTGGCTGCTGCGCAACCGCAGGCACCTGGCCGACGTCGCGGGGGCGATCGCGCATTTCCGCCCCGGCATCGAGGTTTTGGCCGGGCTGCTGCCGGGTGTGCTGGCCGAGCCCGAGCGCGAAGCCTACGCGAAGACC
>JBAUTW010000216.1:0-2700 GCA_049582365.1 Burkholderiales bacterium
CGGTGGATGGATGCCGGCTTCCGGGTGGAGTACTACATCAAGACGGGTATCGTGCTGCTTGGCGCCACCCTGCCGTTCACCCTGATCGTCTGGGCTGGCCCGGTCGCCATCTTCCAGGCGTCGGCGATTTCCATCGTCACGTTCCTCGTCATCTACTTCGTCGGCCGCAAATTGGGCATTGACCGGCAGCTCTGCGCCACCCTGGGGGCCGGCGGTGCGGTGTGCGGCATTTCCGCCGCCATCGCCATCGCCGGTGCCGTGGGAGCCAAGAAGGAGCACGCGCCTATCGCCATCACCCTGGTGGTCATCTGGGCCATCGCGATGGTCTTCTTCCTGCCCCTGGTGTCGCGGGCATTGAGCCTGCCGACCGGCGTCGCCGGGGCGTGGATCGGCACCTCCGAGTTCGCCGATGCCGCCGGCTTTGCCGCCGCGTCGTCCTATGGCGCTCTTGCCGGGCACGTCCAGGGCATCTCGGGCACGCCGGAGCAGGCGGTCCAGGCCTTCACCCTGATGAAGGTGGTGGGGCGCGACATCTGGATCGGCATCTGGGCGTTCGTCATGGCGTTCATCGCCACAACGCGCTGGGAGGTCAAGACGGGGCAGAAGCCGCAGATCGGCGAGATCTGGTGGCGCTTCCCGAAGTTCGTCATCGGCTTCGCCATCGCCTCGATCCTGATAACGGCCATCGCCAGTTACTACGGCCCCGTTCAGTACAACAAGGTGGTGAAGCCGGCCCTGACCATCCCGATCCTGGACCTCAGGACCTGGGCCTTCGTCTTCTGCTTCTTCTCCATCGGCCTTACCACCCGCTTCCGCGAGCTGGCGGCTGCCGGCGGCAAGAACTTCTGGGCGTTCAGCTCGGGTGCCGTGGTCAACGTGATCCTCGGCTTCATCATGTCGGTCGTGGTGTTCTACGAGTTCTGGGCCAAACTCGGCGGCCAGTAAGCCGCAGAGTTCAACGGGGATATGAAACGGCGCCGCCCTTTCCGCGGGGCGGCGCCTTCCCTTAATCAGCAGGGAGATTCGCAGGCCATGACCGTCGATCGGCAAAGATGCCTGACCTGCCGCCACTTCCGCAACGGTCCGCGGTATCTGGAGTCGGTCTTCAAGGGCATGAACATCCTCAGCTCGGCGTACGCCTCGGTGCGCAGCAACGACGGCATTTGCCTGCTGCACGACCTGTACCTCTCCGCCGACGCCTGCTGCGATTCATACCAGAGCGCGGAGCGCTTCCCCGCCTGACGCGGTATATTCGCGCGGACTCGATTCCCGAGACCGCCGGTGTCCGCAGGCAGACAGCCCACTTTCCGCGCCGAGCACATCGGCAGCTTCCTGCGGCCCGACCGCTTGATGAGCGCCGTGCGCCAGTTGCGCGACGGCAAGCTGACGCCGGAGGCGCTGCACGTGATCCAGGACGAGTGCATCCGCGAGCTCGTGGCGACGGAGGAGGCGGTCGGCCTGTCCTCGGTGACCGACGGCGAGTTCCGGCGGCGCGGCTGGTCGGCGGGCTTCATCGACGCAGTCGAGGGCTTCGGCCTGCGCGACGGCACGCTGCTCGGTTTCCGCGACGACAAGGGCGAAAGGGGCGGCGCGGCTTCGCCCTACGCCAGGGCGAGGCTGCGGCGCACGCGCGGCATCGCCGTCGACGAGTTCCGCTTTCTCAGGAGCGTCGTCAAGAGCGGGTTGCCCAAGGTGACCATTCCGTCGCCGGACGTCATGCACTACTTTCTCGGTCCGCACAGCGTAGACGAGAAGGTGTATCCGGACATCGAGCAGTATTACGCAGACCTGGTGTCGATCTACGCCGCCGAGATCGGCGAGCTCGCGGCGCTTGGTTGCGGCTACCTGCAGCTCGACAACACGGCGCTGCCGTGCAACTGCGACAGGCATGCGCGCGCCGAGGTAAGCGCGCGCGGCGAGGACCCGGACGCGCTCACGGTGCGCTACGTGAGGCTGGTGAACGACGTGCTTGCCGCCTGCCCGCCCGGCATGGCCAGGGCGACGCACATGTGCCGCGGCAACCTGAAGGGCGCGTGGATGGCAGAGGGAGGCTACGAGCCGATCGCGGAGAAGGTGTTCGGCGGACTGAACGTCGACGCCTTCCTGCTCGAGTTCGACACGCCGCGCGCCGGCGACTTCCGCCCCTTGCGCTTCGTGCCCGCACCGAAGAGGGTCGTGCTCGGACTGATCAGCACCAAGACGCCGCGGCTCGAGTCCGCGGACGAGCTGAAGCGGCGTATCGACGAGGCCGCGAAATTCGTCCCGCTGGAGCGCCTGGGAATCGCGCCCCAGTGCGGCTTCAGCTCCGCGCCCGGCGCCGGCCAGCCGCTCGGCCCGGACGACCAGAAGCGCAAGCTCGAGCTGCTTGTCGGCGTGGCGCGCGACGTCTGGGGTAGCGCCTAGCGCCCCATGGTGACGAACACGAGCCCGAGGGTGAGCAAGGCGATGCCGGCGAGTTCGACGCGGCTCAGGCGCTCGCGGAACACGCGCCGCGAGACGACGTAGCTGAACAGCAGCTCGACCAGGCCGAGCGTGCGCACGTGCGCCACCGGCTCGATCGCCATGGCGGTGAACCAGCCGGCCGAGGCGGCCGCGCCCATGAAGCCGGCGAACAGAGAGGCGCGCCAAGCGCGCAGCACGCGCAGCACGGCTTCGACATTGCGCGCCAGCAGCCAGCCGCCGAGCAGCAGCGTCTGCGCC
>JBAUTW010000217.1:0-2334 GCA_049582365.1 Burkholderiales bacterium
GTGCTGTACTGCGTGGAGCCGCTGGCCGCTGACGCGACGCCGCTGATCAACACGCTGGAGGAAGCCGCCGCGCTGGTGAAGCGGATCGGCAACCCCGCGCTGCGCTCGATGCTCGATTGCAGCGCGGCCGGGCGCAGCGAGGCGCAGCCCCTCGACGCTCTGGTCGAGCGCTGGGTTCCCCCGGGGATGATCGCGCACGTACAGGTGAACGACCGCAACCGGCGCGGACCGGGCCAGGGCGAGCAGCGCTTCGCGCCGCTGTTCGCCGCGCTGCTGCGCAACGGCTATCCGGGCGACGTCGCGGTAGAGCCCTTCGACTACGTGCCGGACGGCCCCGGTGCGGCGGCGCGTGCGGTGGGCTACATCCGCGGCATCCTGGAGGCGCTCGGGCAGCAATGAGCGCGCCGCGCTTCGCGGTCGAGGCGCTCGACCTGTTCGAGCGGCGGATCCTCCTGCGCATGCCGTTCCGATTCGGGGTGGTGACGCTGACGGCCGCGCCGCAAGCCTACGTGCGGGCACGCATCCGGCTTGCGGACGGCAGGCGCAGCGTGGGGGCGGCGGCGGAGATGATGGCGCCGAAATGGTTCGACAAGAACCCCGCGCTGTCGGACGAGGACAACGCCCAGCAGCTGCGCGCCTCGCTGGCGCTGGCGCGCGAGGCCTACCTCGCCGGGGACGAGAACACGGCCGGCGGGCACTGGCGCGACAACTACGCGCCGCAAATCGCGCGTGGCGCGGAACTCGGCCTGAACCGCCTGACGGCGTGCTACGGACCGGCGCTGGTCGACCGCGCGCTGCTCGACGCATTGTGCCGCGCGCTGGGCGTGTCCTTCTACCGCGCCATGAGGTCGAACCTGCCGGGCATCGAAGCGCCCGGCCTGGACATGCCGGCGTTCCTGTCGGGACTGGCGCCGCAGGCGACCATCGCCGCGCGCCACACGGTCGGCCTGAGCGACCCGATTACCGCGGGCGACCTGGACCGGCGCGTGAACGACGGCCTGCCGCAGACGCTGGAGGAAGTCGTGGCGCGATACGGCCAGCGCTATTTCAAGCTGAAGGTGGACGGCGACCCCCGTGGCGCGGTGGAGCGGCTGGCGGCGATTGCCGCCGTGCTGGACCGGATCGATGCGCCGTACCACGCGACGCTGGACGGCAACGAGCAGTACGGCGATGTCGACGGCGCGCTCGAGCTGTGGCGGCGCGTCGCGCAAGAGCCGCGCCTGGCGCGGCTTGCGCGCAGCCTGTTATTCGTCGAGCAGCCGGTGCGCCGCGGCAACGCGCTCGCGCGCGACATCCGGCCGCTGGCACGCGAAATACCGGTGATCATCGACGAGTCCGACGACTCGCTCGAGGCCTTCCCGCAGGCGCGCGCGCTCGGCTACGCGGGCGTGTCATCCAAGACCTGCAAGGGCCTGTACAAGTCGTTTGTCAACGCCGCGCGCTGCGCGCAATGGAACCGGGAAGAACGCACCGAACGCTATTTCATGAGCGGCGAGGACCTGACCGTGCAGGCCGGCATCGCGCTGCAGCAGGATCTCGCGCTCGTGTCGCTGCTCGGCATCCGGCACGTGGAGCGCAACGGTCATCACTACGTCAACGGCATGGCGGCTGCGCCCGAATCGGAGCAGGGCGCGTTCCTCGCCGCGCACCCCGACCTCTACGAAAGGAGCCATGGCGCGGTACGGCCGGCGCTGCGCGACGGCATGCTCGCGCTCGGTTCGCTCGATTGCGCGGGCTATGCGAGCGGCGTGCTGCCGGACTGGGAGTCGCTGCCCAGCATGAACGTCGCCGCGCAGACTGCGGCGAAGTCCGCGATCAGTCGATTGACTTCCTCCGGCGCCTCGAGCTGAGGGAAGTGCCCGACGCCGGTGACGATCTCGATCCGGGTGCTCGGCGCAAGGCGCCTGACCAGATCGAGCCAGGGCGTGGATTCCTCCGCGGAGAGTGCGACCCGCACTCGTTGCGCGTTGACGTTGGTGCTTTGCACCACCAGCAGCGGCGCGCTGAGGGTGGAGAGGGCGCGCTCCATGTTCGCCGCGTCCCAGGTGATCATGCGCGGGAACAGCGCAGTCCCGATCGGCGCCGGCAGCTCGAGCGCGCGCTCGACGATCGAGGTCTTGAGCATCACGCCGCTCGAAGGCAGGAACATCTCCTCGAACAGCCGGCGCGCGAACGCGCCGTAGCCGGTGGCGCGGATCTGCTCGCGCATCACGCGCCCGGCGGTTTCCGGGTCGCCCATGCCGATGCGGCTGCCGTCGATCAGCACCACGCCCGCCACCCGCTCGGGCGCGTTGAGCGCGGCCTGCAGCACGACGCGGCAGCCAAGGCTGTGCC
>JBAUTW010000218.1:0-4875 GCA_049582365.1 Burkholderiales bacterium
CCGCTCAGCACGCCCAGGTTCGCGCCGACTCCGGCGTTCGCGCCCGCCCGCAGGTCGTTGTCGGTGTCGCCGGCACACAGCACTCGGCGCGCGTCGCCGACGCCCGTCCTTTCCATCGCGCGCAGGATCATGTCCGGCGCCGGGCGCCCCTGCGCCACCTCGTCCGCGCACACGACGGCATCCACCTTGTCGCGCCAGCCGAGGCGGGCCAGCAGTTGGTCGGCGACCCTGCGGTCGAAGCCCGTGGTGAGCGCGACCCGAATGCCGCGCGCGCGCAGCGTTGCGATCGCCTGCTCGACGCCGTCTATGGACTTCACCCCGTGCTCGGCGAACGAGGCGATCAGCAGCTCCTGGAAACTGGCGTAGACCTGCTCCGGATCGGCCGCGCTGCCCGCCGCCAGGCGTCCGATGACTTCGCGCTTGGCAGCGCCGCGCCAGGCGTGAAGCTGGGCGTCGGTGGCCGAAAGGCCGTGGCGCGCGAGCGCCGCTTTGAACACCGCGGCAACGTCGGCGGTATCGTGGATCACGGTGCCGCCCACGTCGAGCACCGCGAGACGAATGCGCATCAGGACCCGGTTCCGAAGCCTTCGCCCGATTTGCGGTATTCCTCGCGCGGCGGCGCGAATATGTCGAGCACCGTCGCACCTGCGGCGCCGCTTCGAATCCCGTGCGCCACGCCGCCCGGCGTATGCCAGAAGTCGCCCGCCTTCATCGGGTGCTCCTCGCCGCCCTGGATGCGCACGCATTCGCCCTCGAGCAGCACGCCCCACTGCTCGTTGGGGTGGCTGTGCACAGTGCCGGTCGCGTTCGGTTCAATGCGGACCACCGACAGCATCACATGCTCGCCGGGGAAGATGCGCGTGTTGATTCCCTCGCCGAGCTTGCGCCGGATTCCTTGCTTTTCGTTCGCCAGGTTGAACACCCACTGGGCGGCGGTTTGTGCGCTCATTGCAGACTCCTCCTGGAAGTTGTCAGACCGCAATCGGTGCCTTGATCGCGGGATGCGGATCGTAGCCTTCGAGCGCGAAATCCTCGTAGCGGAAACCGAACAGGTCCTCCCGCGGCGCGAGCTTCATGTGCGGGAATGGCCGCGGCGCGCGCGCGAGCTGCGCACGCGCCTGCTCGACGTGATTCAGGTACAAGTGGACGTCGCCCAGCGCGAGCACGAACTCGCCCGGGCTGAGCCCGGCGACCTGGGCAATCATCAGCGTCAGCAGTGCGTAGGACGCGATATTGAACGGAACCCCCAGGAACACGTCCGCGCTCCTCTGGTACATCTGGCACGACAGCCTGCCCTCGGCGACGTAGAACTGGAACAGCGCGTGGCACGGCGGCAACGCCATCTTGTCGACGTCCGCCGGGTTCCATGCCACGACCATATGGCGTCGCGAGTCAGGGTTACGCCGAATCGATTCGACGACCTGCCCGATCTGGTCTATCTCGCGCCCGTCGGGCGTCTTCCAGTGGCGCCATTGGTATCCGTACACCGGACCCAGTTCGCCGCGTGCGTCGGCCCATTCGTCCCAAATCGTGACGCCCTGTTCCTGCAGCCACCGGACGTTGGTTTCGCCGCGCAGGAACCACAGCAGCTCGTAGATGATCGACTTGAGGTGCAGCTTCTTGGTAGTGAGCAGAGGAAAGCTGCGGTCGAGCGCGAATCGCATCTGGCGTCCGAACAGCGACAGCGTTCCGGTGCCGGTGCGGTCCGACTTGTGCGCCCCGCGTTCGAGCAGTTCGGCGAGCAGGTCGAGGTACTGCCGTTCTCCCGGATCGAGGTTCATATCGCTATGTTAGCGAAAAGCTCGCGCGCGCTCTGGTAGCGCTTCGCCGGGTCCTTGGCGATCAGGCGGTCGAGCACCCGCTGGTAGCCGGTCAGCGGCGGGCCGAGCCGCGGCGGTTCGCCCTTCACGTGCATTCTGAGCATCTCCCTGTCGTTTGTGCCCTCGTACAGCCTCCTGCGGGTCAGCATCTCGTAGAAAATGACCCCCAGGCTGTAGAGATCGGAGCGCGCATCCGCGGGCTGACCGAGACACTGCTCGGGGCTCAGGTAGCGCGCGGTGGCGATCATCTGGCCGCTGCGCGCGAGGGTGAAGTCCGTCGCCAGCGAGCGCGCCAAGCCGAAGTCGACGATTACCGGGATGCCGTTGCTGCGGAACAGGATGTTTTGCGGCTTGAGGTCGCGGTGGACGATTCCGTGGCGGTGGATCGCATCGAGCGCCTTCGCAATCTGCCCCAGCAGGCGCAGGGCTTGGCGCGGCGCGAGGCCCTCGATGATCTTCGCCTTGAGGTCTCCGCCGGGCAGGTACTCCATCGCGATGTAGGGATAGCTGCCCGCGAAGCCCTGGTCGTAGATGCGCGCGACGTGCTCGTCCTCTAGGTCGGCGAGAAGCTTGTACTCTTGCACGAAGCGCGCCATGAACAGCGTGTCGTCGCGCAGCCTCGGATCCAGCACTTTCAGTACCAGCGTCCTGCCGTCGTGAACGCGCTCTGCGAGGTAAACCCGCGACGAGCCGCCCTCGCCGATCAGCCGCAGCGCGCGGTACCCGGGAACCACCGGCGTCGCGCTGCGGTCCGCGTGCGCGTCGCGCAGCGCGGCGATCTTGACCGTGATGGTGCGCTCGCGCCGCCGACCCGACGCGTCGCGCCCGATCTCCGCGCGCTCGCTCATGCCGTCGACCACGGCCTGCGCCAGCCGGCCCGCCTGCAGACCCTCGCGCAGCAGGAAGTCGGATGCGCCGGCCTTGATCGCCTTCACCGCGAGGCTTTCGCCGCCCTGGTCGCTCAGCAGCAGCAGCGGCGGCGACTTGGGGTCCTTGCTGATCTCGGCCACCATCGCGACCAGCGCGTCCTCCAAGCTCTGCGCTGACAGCAGTACCGCGGAATACTCGCCATGTGCGATCGCCTCGCGCGGGCTGCCCTGGCTGTCGGGCTCCCATTCGTTTATCTCCGCGTCAGGCCAGCGCTCCCGCAGCAGGGCGGCGAGCCCCGCGCGGGGCTCCCGCGCCTGGTCGACGATCAGAAAGCGCATTGCGCATTGTGCCAAGCTGCGCCGGGCTCGCAAAGTGCGCCGTACAATGATGCGACTCGTTCCGGAGGCGTACGATGGCGATTCGTATCGTCCGGCTGGGCACCGCCAGGACACACGACGAGGGGCTGCGCATCGGCACCGTGCGGCGCCCGCCCAGGGGCGTGCCGAAGAGCGCGTATGCGTCGCAAAACTGGTACGACGTCTGGTACCCGAATCTCGCACCCAGCCCGCAGACCGTGAAGCTCGCGCAGAACGCGCGCACCGCGCGCGAGTGGAGCGTCTTCGCTCGGAGGTACCGGGCGGAGATGCGCGCGCCGGATGCCGCGCACGCCATCGAACTGCTGGCGGCGCTGTCGCATCAGGCGAACTTCTCGGTCGGCTGCTATTGTGCCGACGAGTCGCGCTGCCACCGCTCGGTGCTGCGGGCGCTGCTCGCGGAGAAGGCGGCAAAGCTTGCGTGACACGGCGCGCTATGAAACTCGAGCAACAGGACCTGGACAAGATCGCCGCGCTGACGCTCGAGCACTACAACCAGCGCGCGCAGGACTTCTGGGAGGGAACGCGCGGGCACGACGTGTCGCAGAATATCGCCGCGCTGCTGCGCCACATCGAGGGCAAGCCGCCGTTCACGATCCTCGACCTCGGCTGCGGGCCCGGGCGCGACCTGCAGGTGCTCGCCGGGCTCGGCCACGTCGCCGTGGGCCTGGACGGAGCGCAGCGGTTCGCGCAGATGGCGCGCGAGAACAGCGGCTGCGAGGTGTGGCTGCAGGACCTCCTCGCGCTCGAGCTTCCGCCGGCGCATTTCGACGGCGTGTACGCGAACGCGGTGCTGTTCCACGTCCCGAGCCAGGAACTGCCCCGCGTGCTGGTCGAGCTGTGCGCTGCGCTCAAGCCGGGCGGCGTGCTGTTCAGCTCCAACCCGCGCGGCAACAACGAGGAAGGCTGGAACCGCGGGCGCTATGGCGTCTACCACGACCTGGAATCGTGGCGCCGATACATGACGCGTGCGGGGTTCACCGAGCTCGAGCACTACTTCCGTCCGCCAGGGCTGCCGCGCTCGCAGCAGCCCTGGCTGGCGACGGTCTGGCGCCGTTGCGCCTAGCGGAAGCGTGCGCCGGGTCCGCCCGGGCCGCGCGGCCCCGGGCCCATGGCGAGGTAGCCCTGATCGGCGATTGCGCGCTGCTCGGGGCTGAGCGCCGCGTACAGGTCCTTGAACGCGGCGGTCATCGCTTCGTGCTGGGCCAGACGCTGTTTCATCATCGCGTCGCGCTGCGCAAGGCGCTCGGGAGCGCTGAGCTGGGCCGAGTTCCACATCGCGGTGTGCCATGTCTGCATGGCATCCACCTGCGCCTTGACCTGATCCGCGTAGACCTTCCAGGACGATTCCTGCTTGGCGGTGATGTTCAACTGTGTCTTGAGGTCGGCAAGGCGGCCGTCCGCTGCGGCGCCGGGACCGGCGTAGCCGCGGCCGGGTCCGTAACCCATTCCCGGGCCGTAACCGTAGCCCATCATTCCTTGCGGCCCGTAGCCGCCCATGTGGCCGCCCCCGCCCATGCCGTAGCCCATGCCAGGACCGTAGCCCTGCGCGCTGACCATCGCGGCTGCGAGTCCGAGGCCCAATGCCGCGCCGACGCCGAGTGCAATTTTGGTGGTGCGTTTCATGATTATCTCCGTTGGTTGAATTCGGTAACTTCGCTACGGTTCCCATTGCAGCACTCCTGCGTAACGGGCCGGTTGGACTTTTGTAGCGCGCCGTATCCTTGTTCCGGCTTGTTACGATAGGCTACAAATCCGTCTCTGCGGCCGGGCGCAACCGGTCGAAAATGCCGTCATGGATCCCCAGGACC
>JBAUTW010000219.1:0-1976 GCA_049582365.1 Burkholderiales bacterium
CGCCTGCGGCGGGCAAAGAACGAGGCGTTCGCCGCCCGTGACGGCCTGCTTGCCCGCTCCCGCCGCGCCGTCGACCAGGATGTGGCCCGCCTTGAGCCAGGCCTGCAGGCGGTTGCGCGAATACTGCGGGAACAATTGCGCCAGGGCCTGATCCAACCTGATTCCCCCCAGGGCCCGAGGGACGGTTGCCTCGAGCGGGCTATAATTTTCCGTTTCCGACGCGGGCCTTCGCTTCATGCGCTCAAGTTTACTTGCTCCCCTGGCCGTCGCCGCCGTGCTCCTGCTCGGCGCCTGCGCCGGCTCGACCGAGCGCGACGAAACCGCCAACTGGTCGGCGCAGAGGCTCTACGGCGAGGCAAAGGATTCGATGGCCTCCAAGGACTGGGGCCAGGCGGTCAAGTACTTCGAGAAGCTCGAGGCGCGCTACCCCTACGGCCGCTTCGCCCAGCAGGCGCAGATCGAAATCGCCTACTCGTACTGGAAGGACAGCGAGCGCGCCTCGGCGCTCGCGGCGGCCGATCGCTTCATCAAGCTCTACCCGAACCATCCGAACGTCGACTACGCCTACTACCTCAAGGGGTTGATCAACTTCAACGAGAACACCGGCCTGCTCGCCGGCCTGTCGAACCCGGACATGTCGGAACGGGATCCGAAGGCGACGCGCGAGGCTTTCGCCACCTTCAAGGAGCTGGTGACGCGCTTCCCGAAGTCAAAATACACGCCCGACGCGATCGAGCGCATGCGCTACCTGGTCGACTCGCTCGCCTCGTACGAGGTGCACGTCGCGCGCTGGTACATGAGGCGCGGCGCATACGTCGCGGCGGCGAACCGGGCGCAGTACGCGGTAACCGAGTACCCGCGCGCGCCGGCAACCGAGGAAGCGCTCTCCATCATGATCCATGCCTACGACGCGCTCGGCCTGGACGACCTGCGCGACAGCGCGGCGCGCGTAATGAAGACCAACTTTCCGAACAGTCCGTACCTGAAGCCGGGAGGCGTGCAGCGCAACGCGCCCTGGTGGAAGCTGTGGGACCCGAACTGGTAGGCGCGTTCGGCCGCTACGCCCAGGCGCGCGCGCCTAGGCGACCTTGATGCCCTCGTCCGCGATGTAGTCGCGGATCACCGTTTCCACGTCCGGATCGGCGCGAAATCCCATCGCCAGCGCGCGCGGCGTCTCGAAGCGCGCGGGCCAGGTGCGGACAATGGCCTGAATGCGCGCATCCGGCTTCCACACCACCCGCTTCGCCGCCGCCGGGCCGGCAACGCGGCCCATGGCGTCGATCATTTCGGCCACGCTCGCGGTGATGCCGGGCAGGTTCAGCGCGCGGCGCGTTCCCCAGGCGTCCGCGGGCAGCTCGTGCGCGTGCACGAAGGCCTCGACCACGCGCTTGGGCGACAGCAGCCAGACGCCGGTTTCGGCCTCGACCGGGCATTCCGAGGCGACGCCGTTGAGCGGCTCGCGCAGGATTCCGCTCGCGAACGACGAGGCCGCCGCGTTCGGCTTGCCCGGGCGCACCACGACCGTCGGCAGGCGCAGCGAGCGCCCGTCCAGGAAGCCCTTGCGCGAATAGTCGGAGATCAGGTATTCGCTCACCACCTTCTGCGTGCCGTAGGAGGTCTGCGGCAGCGGCGTGGTCGAGTCGTCCAGCACCGGCGGCAGCTCGCCGCCGAACGCCGCCACCGAACTCGCGAACACCAGGTGCGGCGGCCGCGCGCACTGGCGCAGCCGCTCGAGCAGCAGCCGCGTGCCCTCGAGGTTAACCCGCATGCCGAGGTCGAAGTCCGCTTCCGCGCCGCCGCTGACGACTGCCGCCAGGTGGAACATCGAGGCGGTATCGGGCGTGACCACCCGTTCGACGACGGCACGCTCGGCGATGTCGCCGCGCACGATCTCCAGCCGCGGGTCGCTCGGCATCGCCGCCGGGAAGGCGCCGTCGAGCAGCACGATGCGCGAGATCTGGCGCTCGCTTCCGTCC
>JBAUTW010000220.1:0-6493 GCA_049582365.1 Burkholderiales bacterium
GTTCCGATGTATTACTCACCCGTTCGCCACTCGCCACCAGGGTTGCCCCCGTGCTGCCGTTCGACTTGCATGTGTAAGGCATGCCGCCAGCGTTCAATCTGAGCCAGGATCAAACTCTTCAGTTCAATGCTGGTTCCGGCATTTCTGCCGGGTCGCCGGTGCAGCCACTAGGGCTACACCAACATCTCGCTCAAAGTAAACGGAGTTTACTGTGATGCGAGCACTAGATGGTTCAACCGACATCCAATGATCCGGATGTTCGGCGCCTTCCATTCAAGCGCCCACACCTATCGGCTGCGAATTTTTAAAGAGCGAACGCTCGAGAGCGTTGGAAAAGCTGGTTGCGGGGAGAGGATTTGAACCTCTGACCTTCGGGTTATGAGCCCGACGAGCTGCCAGACTGCTCCACCCCGCGCCCGAGTGAGACAAAGATTATAGCGACCCGACAGAATCCGTGTCAACAAACTTCTCGAATACTTGCCCGTAAGCCGCTCGCCGGGCGTTCCGACTAGAGGCGTTCCGTGTCCCCGCTGCGCGGCTGCCAGACCATCAGACGCCGTTCGACCAGGGAAACCAAACCGTCCAGTGCTAACGCGAACGCCGTCAGGACGACGATTCCCGCCACGACGGTATTGATGTCGAACACTCCCTCGGCCTGCTGGATGAGATAGCCTACCCCCTCCGATGAGCCGAGATACTCTCCGACCACTGCGCCGACGAACGCAAGACCGACCGAATTGTGCAGGCTGGCGAACACCCAGCTCATCGCCGAGGGGAGATAGACGAACCGAAGCAGCTGGCGCGGCGACGCGCCTAGCATGCGGGCGCTCGACAGCACAACCGGGCTGACTTCGCGCACACCCTGGTAGACGTTGAAGAACACGATGAAGAACACCAGCGTCACACCGAGCGCAACCTTGGACGCGATTCCAAGCCCGAACCAGACAAAGAACACTGGCGCCAGAATCACCCGCGGCATGGCGTTGGCCGCCTTGATGTAGGGATCGAAGATCGCCGATGCGGTCGGTGCCAGTGCCAGCCAGATCCCGACCAAGACCCCGGACACGGTTCCAATTGCGAACGCCAGCAGGGTTTCTATCAGCGTCACCCACAGGTGCCGATAGATGGTTCCCGAAGCGAACCATTGCCAAATCCGGATCGCAGCCTTGAGCGGCTCGCCGAAGAAGAACGCCGCCTTGTTCGGGTCGTCGAAATAGATCGGCGGAAGCAGTGTCGGACTGGTTGCAACATGCCACAGCACCAGCAGAACCACCGCAAGCAACAGCTGATACACCTTCAGCCTGCGAGCTCCGAGCTTCGCTGGCGCTCGCCTTCCGGGCTCACTTTTGCTGCTGCGCATAGCCCTTCAGCACCTCGCTCTTCATGCGGTGCCAGATCTCGCCGTGCAGTTCGATGAAATGCGGCGTCAGCCTGATTTCGGACACGTCCCGGGGGCGTGGCAGGTCGATAGCGAACTCGCCGATTGGATGAGTTTCAGGCCCCGCCGACAGGACGATCACGCGATCGGACAGCGCGATCGCCTCCTCGAGATCGTGAGTAATAAAGACCACCGATTTCCTGTCCGCAGACCAGAGTTCGAGCAGTTCATTTTCCATCAGTTGTCGAGTTTGGACGTCCAGCGCAGAAAACGGCTCGTCCATGAGCAAAATCTGGGGTCCCAAGATGAGCGTTTGCGCGAGTGCCACCCGCTTGCGCATGCCGCCAGAGAGCTGATGCGGATAACGATCGCCGAATCCCGCTAGGCCGACGCGCTTTAGCCACTCGTTTCCCTTGGCTAGGGCCTGCACACGTGGCAGCCCGCGAAACACGAGACCGGCGACCACGTTGTCCAGCGCATTGCGCCACGGCATCAGCGCATCGGCCTGAAACAGGTAGCCTGCGTGGCGGTTGATGCCCGCAAGCGGATCGCCGTTGACTGTCACGTCGCCCGCAGATGGCTCCAGAAGCCCCGCCGCGACGTTCAGTAGCGTCGACTTTCCGCACCCCGTCGGACCCACTACCGAGACGAACTCGCCCGCCGCAACGACGAGCGTCGTGTCCTTTACCGCGGTGTATCGCTTGCTCCTGTCCTCGCGCGCGGCAAACGTGCAAGTAATGCGCTCGAGCGCGAGTGCCGGAGTCACTTGTACTTCGCGTTCGCCTTGTTCGCGAACCGGTTGGTATAGGTCTTGGACAGCTCGATATTCGCCGCCTTCACGGAGGGGACGAAGTTTCGCAGAGCCGCCAGCGTTGCTTTGGCGCCGGCAGGCGAGATCATGCCGTCGGGCGAAATCGCCTCTTTCACGTTATTGAACGTAGACATGTACAAGTCTCGGTCGCCCAGCAGATACGCTTCCGGCACGACCTTGGCCACATCAGCCGCGCTGGCCTTCGAAATCCACTTGTCGGCACGGACGATGGCATTGGTCAGTGCCTGCACAGTATGCGGATTCTTCTGTATGAACTCGATCGGCGCGTATAGACATCCTGCGGGCAGCGGCGCACCCCAGATCGCCTTGGTACCCTTTAGGGTGCGCGTATCGGCGACCACCTTGATCGCGCCTTCGCGTTCCAGCTTGGTCATCACCGGGTCGACGTTGGATATCGCATCGATTTCGCCGCTCTTGATCGCCGCGACGGCGGTCGCGCCGGTCCCGACGCCTACGATCGCGACATCGTTATTGGGATCCAATCCGGCCTTGGTCAGCAGTTGCTTGACCAGATTGTTGGTGCTCGAGCCCGGAGCGGTTACGCCGATCTTCATTCCCTTCAGGTCCTTGAAGGAATGGAAGTTCGCGGCCTTCGAAGTCGCCACGCCCAGAACGATCTGAGGCAGCCGCCCTTCCAGGGCGAACGCCTGGAAGTACTGCTTCTTGCTCTGCAGGTTGATGGTGTGCTCGTACGCGCCCGAGACGACATCGGCGCTGCCACCGACCACGGCTCTGAGCGCGGCCGAACCACCCTTGAAGTCGCTGATCTTGAGGTTCAGCCCCTCGTCCTTGAAATAGCCGAGTTGTTCCGCGATTGTGAGCGGCAGGTAATAGAACGCGGCCTTGCCCCCGACCGCTATGTGCACGTCGGGCTTTTCCAGCTTGTTCTGGGCGTGGGCACAGAGCGCGATTCCCGCGAGCGACATGACCGCGATGACTGATCGAACGACGGCTTTCATGTATTTCCTCCCCCTAGGACGATCGATAATCTTAGTAGCTATTGCCTCAAGTTCCATTTTCACACGCACCCGTCGCTGCATTCAAGCCGGTCGAACGCGTGCTGTTTTTCTCACATTCCTCGACGATCGAGGATAGCCTGGGAGATCGTGCCGACATCCACGTACTCGAGTTCGCCCCCCAAAGGAACGCCGCGCGCAATGCGGCTCGCCATAATATTGCGCGCCTTCAGCATCTCTGCGATGTAGTGTGCGGTCGCCTCGCCCTCGTTGGTGAAGTTCGTCGCCAAAATCACCTCCTGGACTTCGCCGTCGCTGGCGCGAGAAAGGAGCCGATCCAGTCCGATATCGCGCGCTCCGACGCCGTCGAGCGGCGAGAGACGTCCCATCAGTACGAAATACATACCGGAGTAGCTCAGCGTTTGCTCGACCATCGCAAGGTCTGCCGGTGTTTCAACCACGCAAAGCAACGACGGATCGCGCCGCGGCGAGCGACAAAGGCTGCAAACCTCGTCTTCTGTGAAATTGTTGCATTGCGCGCAATGGCGAACGCTCGTAAGCGCGGCCGCCAGGGCTTGCGCCAGGAGATCCGCGCCGGCGCGATCGTGCTGGAGCAGATAGTAGGCCATGCGCTGAGCCGAACGCGGCCCGACGCCCGGCAGCACGCGCAGCGCTTCGACCAACCGCTCGACCCCCTTCGCAGTTGGAATCGGTTCCTTTGCCACCGGGATTCAGTCTAGAACGGGAGCTTGAATCCAGGAGGCAGCCCGAGGCCAGCGGTCATGCCACTCATCTTTTCGGCCACTGTCTCGTCCACTCTTCGTGCCGCGTCGTTGAACGCAGCGGCGACCAGGTCTTCAAGCATTTCCTTGTCGTCGCCGACCAGGGAGGGATCGATCGAGACACGTTTCACATCGTGCTTGCACGTCATCACCACCTTTACCATTCCGGCACCGGACTGACCCTCCACCTCCACGCTCGCAAGCTGCTCCTGCATGCGGCGCATGTTCTCTTGCATCATTTGCGCCTGCTTCATGAGCTGGCCGATGTTTCCTCGCATTGCGCTCTCCTGCATAGCGGCTCGTCGGGGGCCGCGTTCCCTAGTTCTTTGGCGTTGCCCTGATCGACGAATCTACGACCTTTGCGTCGCACAGCTTGACTAGATCCTGGACGAACGAATCACCGCGGACGGCGCGCGTCGCTTCCGCCTGCCTCACTTCGCGTTCGCCGGCGTCGATGGCCGCCGCGGACAGGCCCTTGACCTCGCCGACCGTGACCTTCACCGTCGCGCGTCCGCCGAAGTGCTGCTCGAGCGCCGCTCTGAGCTTGTCCTGGTACGACTTCTCAGCGAGATAGGCTTTCGACTTCGGCACCACGAGCTCGAACACCGTGCCATCGTGTCGTGCCAGCTCGGCGTTTCGCGCCAGCTCGCGCGCCGCGCCAGTCACTTGAAGCTTTTGCACCAATTCCGGCCAGAATTCTTCTCCGGTCGGGGATCGCCCGGGGCCGTCGGCGGTGGCTCCTGCCTTGGGGTTGGCCCGCGGGAGTGATCCCGTGCCGCCGCTCGCCTCGTTGGTGATCGCCAAGCCATCGGGTCGGAACGCAAGCATTCGCAGCAGCGTCATCACGAAGCCGGCGTGCTCGTCGGGCGCCAGGGAAAGCTCCTCCCTTCCTTGCAGCGCGATTTCGTACTGCAGCTGCACGATCTCGGGGTCGAGCCTCGCAGCCAATGCCTGTATCCGCTCGCGCTCCGGAAGATCCTCGTCGAGCACGCCAGGTACGCTCTGCGCGAGCGCGACCCGCAACAGCACGCCTGCGAGATCGGCCAGCGCGGTATCGAAGGACAGACTGCGCGCCTGCATGTCGCCTGCGATCGTCATTGCGTTCGTCGCGTCGTTCTGGGCAATTGCCTCCAGCAGTGCTAACAGGTAGGTTTCATCGATGGCGCCCAGCATTTCGCGCACGTCCGTACCCGTCACCTTGCCCGCGCCATGCGCGATAGCTTGATCCAGCAGGGAAAGAGCGTCGCGCATACTGCCCGCCGCCGCGCGTCCGATCAGTGGCAGCGCGGACGCCTCGAACGCGATGCCCTCTGCCTGCAGCAGTCTCTGCAAATGAGCGGCAATGGCGCCGCGCGGCATTTGCTTGAGATTGAACTGCAGGCAACGGCTCAGCACCGTCACCGGGATCTTCTGTGGATCCGTGGTCGCAAGGATGAACTTCAGGTGTTCCGGCGGCTCCTCCAGTGTCTTCAGCATCGCGTTAAAGGCCGAATTCGAAAGCATGTGCACTTCGTCGATCACATACACCTTGTAGCGCCCGCGCGTCGGAGCGTATTGCGCGGTGTCGAGCAACTGGCGCATCTCGTCCACGCGGGTGTTGGTTGCCGCGTCCACCTCGAGCAGGTCGACGAAGCGTCCTGCGTCGATCTCGACGCATGCGCTGCACTTGCCGCAGGGCTCCGGCGTGACGCCGATCTCGCAGTTGAGACACTTGGCGAGGATTCGTGCCAGCGTGGTCTTGCCGACGCCGCGGGTGCCGGTAAACAGGTAGGCATGGTGCAGGCGCTTGTGCTCCAGCGCGTGGCGTAGAGCCCGCACCACGTGTTCCTGCCCGACCAGGCTCCCGAAATCACGGGGCCGCCATTTACGGGCAAGAACTTGATAGCTCATGAGATAATTTTATCAGGCGACCCTGCCCGGGCACTCAGCCCGGGCAGGGTCGATTGGTGGCGAGCCTGAACCCCGGCACTTGCAGTGACCAGCTGTGGCTGCTTCCTTCCGGACCTGACCAGATTCACCGGGCCACAATGCGGGGAGGCCCGCCGTAGACGGTTGTCTACTACACGGCCATTATGCCCGAAACGCGTTGCGCAAGCCTGCCGCGCGCAACGCGTCTGTATTCGTGGCGGAGAGAGAGGGATTCGAACCCTCGATGCGCTCATCACGCATACACACTTTCCAGGCGTGCGCCTTCGACCGCTCGGCCATCTCTCCGTTCTTCGGACGTCGGGAATTTTAGCAGAGGCGCGCGCGATCCCGACCAGCGGCAGCAGACCGCCCCGCTTCAGGTCGATTCGTCCTTCTACCGTCTTCAGCATGCCAAAGAGCCCCAGCGGCGGCCTGAGCGTGGATACCCATTCGGCAAGCAGGTTGGTGAACGGCGCCGTCTGCGATGCAGCCGTGACCGCAGCAGCGTGCAGGGTACGCGCAAGGCTTGCCTCCCCCGCTACCGCGGCCGGGTCGAAGAATATGTCGACATGCATCAGGTCCTCGTGTCGCGCGCGGCGCAGCCACCCATCGACTCGCTCGCGCCATTCCTTCGCGC
>JBAUTW010000221.1:0-4013 GCA_049582365.1 Burkholderiales bacterium
CGCCGGCCCCGATGGCCGCGCCCGCGCCCAAGCCGGCACCTGCACCGATGCCCGCGCCCGTGGTGGCCCCGCAGAAAGTTACGCTCAAGTCCGACGTGCTGTTCAATTTCAACAAGTCCAACCTCACACCGGCGGACAATGCGAAGCTGGACGATCTGGCAGGCAAGGTCTCGGCGCTGAATCTTGAAGTCGTGATCGCCATCGGCCATACGGATCCGCTTGGCAGCTCGGCGTACAACCAGAACCTTTCAGTGCGCCGCGCCGATTCCGTGAAAGCATTTTTGGTGTCGAAGGGCATCGACGCCAACCGCATCTACACCGAGGGCAAGGGTGAGAGCCAGCAAGTGAAGGCCTGCCCGAAGAGCTTGGGCCGAGCGGCAATGATCAAGTGCCTGGCGCCGAACCGTCGTGTCGAAATCGAAGTGATCGGCACTCAGTCGAACTGACGCGAAGGTCCTCCAAAGAGCCCTGCCCGTGCAGGGCTTTTTTTCGCAGATGAGCGCAAGTCCGAACGTCGACCCGGCAGAGCTGGAAAAATTTAGCGAGCTCGCGCATCGCTGGTGGGATCCGGCGAGCGAGTTCCGGCCGCTGCACGAAATCAATCCGCTGCGGCTGGATTGGATCGACCGTCATGCGCCACTGTCCGGCAAGGCGGTGCTCGACGTCGGCTGCGGCGGGGGCATTCTGGCCGAGGCAATGGCAAGCCGCGGCGCGCGAGTAACCGGGATCGATCTCGCCGACAAGGCATTGAAAGTTGCGCAGCTTCACCTGCGTGAAAGCTTGCTTTCGGTGCACTACGAGTCATCGTCCGCCGAGGAATACGCGCAAACGCATGCGCGTGCCTTCGATGCCGTGACCTGCATGGAAATGCTTGAGCACGTCCCCGACCCGGCGAGCACCGTGGCGGCCTGCGCACGCATGATCGCTCCCGGTGGCCAGGCGTTCTTCTCGACCATCAACCGCAACCCCAAGTCCTACTTGTTCGCGATCGTCGGCGCCGAGTACGTTCTGAAGCTGCTGCCGAAAGGCACGCACGACTACGCGAGGTTCATCAAGCCGCACGAGCTCGCGCAATGGTGTCGCGACGCCGGGCTCAGGCCTCATGAAGTGATCGGAATGACATACAACCCGTTCGCGCGGCGATACACCCTCGGCCGCGATTGCAGCGTGAACTACCTGCTGCGCTGCGCGCGGGATGATTGAGCCCTCGGCGCGGCGCGCAACGCGCGCCGTACTGTTCGATTTCGACGGCACGCTCGCCGATACCGCCCCGGACCTCGGGGCAGCGGTCAACCGCCTGCGCGCGGAGCGCGGACTGCCTGCACTGCCGATCGGCGAGGTGCGCCCCTACGCTTCCAGCGGCGCGCGCGGGCTGCTCCGAGTGGGCTTGGGCCTGGCGCCCGGCGATCAGGCGTACGAGGCGATGCGCGAGGCGTTTCTGGCGCACTACAGTGCACATTTGTGCGTCGACACCAGACTATTTCCGGGAATCGCCGAGCTGCTCGGCCAGCTCGGCGCTCGCGGCCTGGCATGGGGAATCGTCACCAACAAGGCCACCCGTTTCACTGCGCCTCTGGTGTCCGCGCTGGGCATCACACCCGACTGCGTTGTCTGCGGCGACACGACGCCGCATTCCAAGCCCCACCCCGCGCCGCTGTTGCACGCCGCCCGCGCGCTGGCGTTGGCGCCGCAGCATTGCTGCTACGTCGGCGACGATCTTCGCGACGTGCAGGCTGCGCACGCCGCCGGCATGCGGGCTATTGCGGTCGAATACGGCTATCACGGTATCGACAACGGCGGCCCGCGCAGCTGGAACGCCGACGCGGTGATCGCCCGTCCCGTGGACCTTGTCGCGCAACTCTGAGCGCGTCGGCGCTTGAAAACAAACGACGCGCCCCGATATGAGACAATGAAGCGCGCATCGACAATCACGGGGGGCGACTTGGTCTCGACGTGGGTCACGAAGCAGCTCAGGGCATGCCGAGGACCAGTTCCCTCGTAAATCCAGCTGGAAATCTACAAACGCCAACGACGAGCGTTTCGCTCTAGCCGCCTAACACCGGCTAGACGCTGCACTAGCTTGCTGATGGGCTAGGCCCCGAAAGGGGTGCAGCGTCATTTACATCAGCCTCTCTGCGCGGTCTGGTCGCTTGGCCGCGCGGATCCGTCGAAGCGACTGGCCAAGCGCCAGCCTGCCGGCCGGCGGGCGCGAGGCGAGATCCAAATGACCAGGCTAAGCATGTAGTCCTGACTGTGTAGGGCTTGCGGACGCGGGTTCGATTCCCGCCGCCTCCACCAACGCCTTGCCGGTCGCTTGCGCGGCGGCTGACACAATTTCACGCCGCGTCGGAGCTGCCTGGCGCATGCGCTCAGAGGAGCGTGGCGGACAACGGGATAAGTGTCGCACGGACGGTGGAATTTCTTCATTGCGCGCGTCGCACAGACGTGGCACGTTTGGGTCCTGAAGGGGGAATTGACGGCACCACCATGGCTCCAAGCGACACTTCGATCGAGTCGAGCGACCGCCTGCTCAGCCACCTCGAGCAACGGACTGGACGTAGCCTGAGGTCGCGTCAAGCGATCGACGAATACGTCGATGCAGTCGGCATTTCGAAGAGCGGCGCGGCAGCCACAATGCGCGATCCCAGCGTGCGCATCACCGCAGGGGTAAGCGTCCTGGCGCTGATGTTCCTGTTCTATTACTTCATGGACGTCGGGCTGCAGATCTCGACCCTGCACTCTGCTGTCCTCACTCCCGCGACCGTCACTTCGCCTCTCGATAGCCTGCAAGACAGGGGCGGACGCGCCCGCTTGAGAGTGGACGCGGCGACCCCTTCCTGAAATTCGTGCTCGACCTGCGTCTGGAAGCTCTTGTCTAGAGTGGTTTGGGCTCGCCGAGGGCGAACCCCTGCGCGAATTCGACGTTAAGCAACGAAAGCAGCCCGAGCGCCTCGATCCGCTCCACCGACTCGGCGATCATCTTCATGCCGAGCGCGCGGCAGGTGTCGCCCAGGCTACGCAGCCTCTCCAGCGCATCGGGATTCGGGTCGGCGCGCAGCGCGCTGGCTCCGTTGATCTTCAGGTAGCGCACGCCGACCTCGTACAACCGGCCGATCTCCTCGCCGTCATGGGATACGCCCGACACGGCCACCACGCAGCCGAGCGCGGTCAAAGCCGATACTGCAGCGCTGAATTCTGCCGGCCGCTGTGCCGTCTCGTCGAGCGGAATTTCCAGCATCAGACGCTGCGCGAGGTCGGTCGCACCGCCGATCTCGGCCGCAATAAAGTCGGGGAAGCTCTTGTCGACGAGTGCTTCGGCAGAAAGGTTGATGCTGAAGCGCGGCGCGGCTACGCTGCCTTGCGCGGCGCTGCGCAGTTTTCGGATCGTCGTCGACACGACCCACCGGTCGAGCAGCGGCATCAATCCCGCGTCCTGCAGCACCGGAATGAACGATCCGGGCGGTAGCAGACCCTCCTCTTCGTCGCGGAATCGCACCAGCACCTCGAAGAAGTGTCGCTCCGCATCTGGCGCCTCCACCTGCACGATCGGCTGGCAGTACAGAAGAAAGCGGTCGCGCGTCAATGCGCTGGTCAGATAGGCCGCAGCGGCCTCACGGTCGAATGAACTTTCCGTCACCCTTGGTCCTCGGCAAATGCACTATTTTTCTTCGCTGGCTCGACTATACCGCGTTCGGCAAAGCGGCGAGCGCGACGTCTCCGAGCCAGGTCAGATCATGTGCCACGGCTCGCGCGTTCGACGCCTTGCTCGAGCGCGTCGAGCAAAGCCTCTAGCCGCGCTGGCTCTACGTGGTCGATTCCGCCCGCCTCGCGGCGTCCGCCGCCGCCGAATGCGCGGCAGAAGCGAGCGGCCGAAAACTCATCGCCGCCCGGCGCGCGCACGCTGACCGTCAAGCCTCCATGCGTGTTCGGCACCACGACGGCATGCGCCCGCTCCGGCGCAACGGCCGCCAACCGATTGGCGAAGCTGCCGCTGACCCGCCGCGCCCACGACG
>JBAUTW010000222.1:0-2486 GCA_049582365.1 Burkholderiales bacterium
TCGTAGATCGCCTCTCGCGGCGTCTTGTCCTGCTCGCGCTCGGCGACTATCGCGAAGTCCACCATCATGATGGCGTTCTTCTTGACGATGCCGATCAGCAGGATGATGCCGATGACGCCGATCACGCCGAGGTCGCTGCGCGCGATCATGAGCGCGAGCAGCGCGCCGACCCCCGCCGAGGGCAGCGTGGAGAGGATGGTGATGGGGTGGATGTAGCTCTCGTACAGCACCCCGAGCACGATGTACACGGTGACGACCGCCGCCAGGATCAGTAGCAGCTCGTTGGCGAGCGAAGCGCGGAACGCGAGCGCGGCGCCCTGGAAACTGGTGCTCACCGAGGCCGGCATGCCGAGCTCCTGCTCGGCGCGCTGGATGGCGTCGACCGCGGCGCCGAGCGAGGCGCCGGGCGCGACGTCGAACGAGACCGTCGCGGCGGGAAACTGGCCCAGGTGGTTGATCACCAGCGGGGCGGACTTTTCCTCGGTGCGCGCGAGCGAGCTGAGCGGGACCTGGGCGCCGGAGGCGGAAGGCAGGTACAGACCGCCCAGGGCCTGCGGCCCGACGCGGAACTCCGGCTGCACCTCGAGCACCACCCGGTACTGGTTGGACTGGGTGAAGATGGTGGAAACCAGGCGCTGGCCGAAGGCGTCGTTGAGCGCGTTGTCGACCGCCGCGGGGGTGATGCCCAGGCGCCCGGCGCTGTCGCGGTCGATCGCGAGAAAGGCCTGCAGGCCCTGGTCCTGCAGGTCCGAGGTGACGTTGGCCAGCGCGGGCAGCTGGTTGAGCCGCTCGACCAGCTTGCCGGTCCAGAGCGACAACAGCGCCGGGTCGGCGGTCTGGAGGGTGAACTGGTACTGCGTGCGGCTGATGCGGTCCTCGATGGTGAGATCCTGCACCGGCTGCATGTAGAGCCGGATCCCCGGCAGGCCGGCCAGCCGGGCCTGCAGCCGGCGGATCACCTCGCTCGCGCTGACGCGGCGCTCGACCAGCGGCTTCAGGTTGATCAGCACGCGGCCGCTGTTGAGGGTGGTGTTGGTGCCGTCCACGCCGATGAACGAGGACAGGCTCTCGACCGCGGGATCCTCGAGCACCGCCTTGGCCAGCGCCTGCTGGCGCTCGGCCATGGCGGAAAACGAGATCGATTGCGGCGCCTCACTGATGCCCTGGATCACGCCGGTGTCCTGGACCGGGAAGAAACCCTTCGGCACGTAGACGTACAGCAGCGCGGTGAGCACCAGGGTGGCGAGCGCGACCAGCAGCGTCGCGCCCTGGCGGTCGAGCACCCAGTCGAGCATCTTTCCGTAGCGCGCGATCACCGCCTCGAACCACCTACCGCTGGCGCGATAGAAGGCGCTCTGCTCGGCCTCGGGCACGTGGCGCAGCAGGCGCGCGCACATCATCGGCGTGAGCGTGAGCGAAACCAGCGCCGAGATCAGGATGGCGACCGCCAGGGTGATGGCGAACTCGCGGAACAGCCGCCCCACCACGTCGCCCATGAACAGCAGCGGGATCAGCACCGCGATGAGCGAGAAGGTGAGCGAGATGATGGTGAAGCCGATCTGCTCGGAGCCCTTGAGCGCGGCCTCGCGCGGCGCCATGCCCTGCTCGATGTAGCGCGCGATGTTCTCGATCATCACGATCGCGTCGTCGACCACGAACCCGGTGGCGATGGTGAGCGCCATCAGGGTCAGGTTGTTGATGCTGAAGCCGGCCAGGTACATGACGCCGAAGGTGCCGACCAGCGACAGCGGCACCGCGATGCTCGGTATCAAGGTGCCCGCGGCGCTGCGCAGGAACAGAAAGATCACCATCACCACCAGCGCCACGGCGAGCAGCAGCTCGAACTGCACGTCGTTGACCGACGCGCGGATGGTGGTGGTGCGATCGGTCAGCAGCGCGACGTCGACCGAGGCCGGCAGGGTCGCGCGCAGCTGCGGCAGCAGCCGCTTGATGCGGTCGACCACCTCGATCACGTTCGCGCCGGGCTGGCGCTGGATGTTGACGATCACCGCCGGCACATCGTTCATCCAGGCCGCGAGGCGCGCGTTCTCGGCGCCCTGGGTCACCGTGCCCAGGTCGGACAGCCGGATCGGGGCGCCGTTGCGGTAGGCCACCACCACGTCGCGGTACTGCGCCGCGGACTGGATCTGGTCGTTGGCGTCGATGGTGTAGGCGCGCTCCGGGCCGTCGAAGCTGCCCTTGGCCTGGTTGACGTTGGCATTGACGATCGCGCTGCGCACTTCCTCCAGGCCAAGGCCGTTCGCCGCCAGCGCCTTGGGGTTGAGCGCGACGCGCACCGCGGGCCGCTGGCCGCCGGAGATCGTCACCAGTCCGACCCCGGTCAGCTGCGAGATCTTCTGCGCCAGGCGCGTGTCGGCCAGGTCCTCGACGTCCGGCAGCGGCAGCGAGGCCGAGGTCAGACCGAGCGTCAGGATCGGCGCGTCGGCCGGATTCACCTTGCTGTACACCGGCGGCGCCGGCAGGTC
>JBAUTW010000223.1:0-10170 GCA_049582365.1 Burkholderiales bacterium
CCGCAGTCGTTCGCACTGCGCGAGGCGGCGCCCGCCGCTCTGGCGCGCGCCGCGGACGGGCCGGTCGCGTTCGTGTTCGGCAACGAGACCGCCGGACTGACCAATGACGAGATGTTCGCCTGCCAGACCCTGGTTCACATTCCCGCCGACCCCGCCTACACCTCGCTCAACCTGGCGCAGGCGGTGCAGGTCGTGTGCTACGAGCTGCGCATGACCCAGGGCGCGGCGGTGGCGCCGATGCGCAGCGAGAAGCCCGCCACCGTGGCCGACCTCGAAGGGCTATACGGGCATCTCGAGCAGGCCGCCACGGCGACCGGGTTCATGGCGCCCGGATCCAAGCTACGCGAAAGGTGGCGCCGGCTGTTCTCGCGTGTTCCGGCGCTCGAGCGCGAGGAGGTGAACATCCTGCGCGGCCTGCTTCGAGCGCTGCTGCGGAACTGGGGCGGCGAATAGTTGATCAAAACACTCGGAAACTCTAGAATGCGTTCATGTTCAGACAGCTACGTGAAGACATCGCGAGTGTGTTCGATCGCGATCCGGCCGCGCGCACGACCTGGGAGGTGCTGACCTGCTATCCGGGCCTTCACGCTCTGTTGTTCCACCGCCTCGGGCACTGGTTCTGGGGCCACGGGCTGCGCTGGCTGGGTCGCCTCACTTCGCACATCGGCCGCTGGCTGACCGGGATCGAGATCCATCCCGGGGCGACGATCGGGCGGCGGGTCTTCATCGACCACGGCATGGGCGTGGTGATCGGCGAAACCGCCGAGGTCGGCGAGGACACGACGCTCTACCACGGGGTGACCCTGGGCGGCACGACGTGGAACAAGGGCAAGCGCCACCCGACCCTGGGCCGGAATGTGGTGGTGGGGGCGGGAGCCAAGATCCTCGGCCCGATCAAGGTCGGCGACGGAGCCAAGATCGGCTCCAATGCGGTGGTGGTCAAGGACGTGCCGGAGGGCGCGACCGTGGTCGGCATTCCGGGCCGCGTCGTCGAGGCGGGCCCGAGCAAGGAAGGCGCTCGCTTCGCCGCCTATGCCGTGGTGCAGAACCAGGACGACCCGTACGCCAAGGCGATCCAGACCCTGGTCGACCATTCGCACGAGCTCGAGCAATCGGTTGCGGCGCTTCGGAGCAAGCTCGCCGAGCTCGAGCGCGAGCTTGCACGGCATGAAGCCGAGGCTGCCCAAACCGAGGCTCTTCGCGTCGTTAAGTGATTAATTATATTAACTATAAATAGTTGATCAATTTTGTCGGGATTTGTTATACTTGAGCGTCCCGATCAGGTATTTGGCGAGGCAGACATGAGACTGACGACCAAAGGCAGATTCGCGGTGACCGCGATGGTGGACCTGGCGATGCGCCAGAACCGCGGACCGGTAACGCTGGCCGCGATCAGCGAGCGGCAGCACATTTCGCTTTCGTACCTCGAGCAGCTGTTCGGCAAGCTGCGCCGCCACCGGCTGGTGAGCAGCGTACGCGGCCCGGGCGGGGGCTACAACCTGGCGCGGCCGATGCAGGGCGTCTCGGTGGCCGAAATCATCTGCGCCGTAGACGAGCCGCTCGATGCGACGCAGTGCGGCGGCAAGGAGAACTGCCTCGACGACAAGCGCTGCATGACGCACGACCTGTGGGCGACGCTGAACGCTAAAATGTACGAGTATCTGAGTTCCGTGACGCTGGGGGACCTGGTGGCGCACCAGAACGGCAAGCATGTCGCGGTGCTGCACTGGCGCGCGCCGGAAGCGAGCAAGCCCGAGGCGAACAAGCCCGAAGTGGCGGTGGCTGCATGAAGCTTCCGATCTACCTCGATTACTCTGCCACCACGCCGGTAGACCCGCGCGTGGCGGAGAAGATGATCCCCTACCTGACCGAGCATTTCGGCAATCCGGCCAGCCGCTCCCACTCGTTCGGCTGGAAGGCCGAGGAGGCGGTCGAGCAGGCGCGCGCCAACGTCGCCGCGCTGGTGAACTGCGACCCGAAGGAAATCGTCTGGACTTCCGGCGCGACCGAGTCGATCAACCTCGCGCTCAAGGGCGCGGCCGAGTTCTACAAGACCAAGGGCAAGCACCTGATCACGGTCAAGACCGAGCACAAGGCGACGCTCGACACCGTGCGCGAACTCGAGCGGCGCGGCTTCGAGGCGACCTACCTCGACGTGCGGCCCGACGGCCTGATCGACATGCAGCAGCTGGAGGCGGCGTTCCGCCCGGACACGATCCTGGTGTCGGTGATGTTCGTCAACAACGAGATCGGCGTCATCCAGGATATTCCCGCGATCGGCGAGTTGTGCCGGGCCAAGGGTGCCCTGTTCCACGTCGACTCGGCGCAGGCGACCGGCAAGTGCCCGATCGACCTGGCGGCGCTGAAGGTCGACCTGATGTCGTTCTCGGCGCACAAGACCTACGGCCCGAAGGGCGTCGGCGCGCTGTACGTCCGGCGCAAGCCGCGCGTGCGGCTGGAGGCCCAGATCCACGGCGGCGGGCACGAGCGCGGATTCCGCTCCGGTACCCTGGCGACGCACCAGATCGTCGGCATGGGGGAGGCGTTCCGCCTCGCGCGCCAGGAGATGGCGGTGGAGGGTAGCCGCATCCGCGCGTTGCGCGACAGGCTGCTCAAGGGCATGCAGGAGATCGAGGAAGTGTTCGTCAACGGCGACCTCGAGCAGCGCGTGCCGCACAACCTGAACATTTCGTTCAACTTCGTCGAGGGCGAGTCGCTGGTCATGGCGGTGAAGGACATCGCGGTCTCGTCGGGCTCGGCCTGCACCTCGGCTTCGCTCGAGCCGTCGTACGTGCTGCGCGCGCTGGGGCGCTCGGACGAGCTGGCGCATTCGTCGATCCGCTTTACCCTGGGGCGCTTCAATACCGAGGAGGAGGTGGACTACACGGTCGACCACATCAAGGCCAAAGTGGCCAAGCTGCGCGAGATGTCGCCGCTGTGGGAAATGTACAAGGACGGCGTGGACCTGAACTCGGTCCAGTGGGCCGCACACTGAGCAATTAGCAGGAGGACGTCATGGCATACAGCGATAAAGTCATCGATCACTACGAAAATCCGCGCAACGTGGGCGCATTCGAAAAGAACGAGGAAGGCGTCGGCACCGGCATGGTCGGCGCACCGGCCTGCGGCGACGTGATGAAGCTGCAGATCCGCGTCGGCAAGGACGGTGTCATCGAGGACGCGCGCTTCAAGACTTACGGCTGCGGCTCGGCGATCGCTTCGTCGTCGCTGGTCACCGAGTGGGTCAAGGGCAAGACGGTGGACGAGGCGGCGACGATCAAGAACACGCAGATCGCCGAGGAACTGTCGCTGCCGCCGGTCAAGATCCACTGCTCGATCCTGGCCGAGGATGCGATCAAGGCGGCAGTGGCCGATTACAAGAAGCGCTATGGCGACGCCCAGCAAGCCAAGGCCAAGGCGGTAAACGAATAACGCCATGCCGATCACGCTCACCGAAAAAGCGGCCAGCCACGTGCAGGCCTTCCTCGCCAAGCGCGGCAAGGGCGTCGCGCTGCGGCTGGGCGTGCGCACCTCGGGCTGCTCGGGGCTCGCCTACAAGCTCGAGTTCGCCGACGAGGTGCTGCCCGAGGACGCGCAGTTCGAGAGCCACGGCGTCAAGGTCGTGGTCGACCCCAAGAGCCTGCCCTACCTGGAAGGCACCGAGCTCGACTTCGCGCGCGAGGGCCTTAACGAGGGATTCAAGTTCAACAACCCCAACGTCAAGGATGCCTGCGGCTGCGGGGAATCGTTCAACGTCTGAAAAACCACTTCGAGCTTTTTGGCCTGCAGCCTGGCTTCGCACTTGACCGCGAACGGCTGGAGCGCGCCTACCGCGAGATCCAGGCGCAGGTGCATCCGGACCGCTTCGCCAGTGCGGGAGACGCCGAGCGGCGCGCATCGATGCAGTGGACGACGCGCGTAAACGAGGCCTACCGCACGCTCAGGAGCCCGGTGCAGCGCGCCAAGTACCTGCTCGAGCTCGCCGGGGTCGACGTGGCGTTCGAAACAAACACCTCGATGCCGCCGGAGTTCCTGATGCGCCAGATGGAACTGCGCGAGGCGCTCGAGCAGGCGGGCGACGCGCGGGACGCTGACGCGCTCGACGGGCTGCGCGACGCCTTGCGCGCCGACAAGCGCGAACTGGAGCGCACGCTCGCTGAGGCGCTCGACGAACGCGGCGACCACGCGGGCGCCGCCGAGCTGACCCGCAAGCTGAAGTTCCTTGACAAACTGGACGCAGAGATCGACCTCGCCTACGAGGCGCTGGAAGCCTGATGGCGTTGCTGCAGATATCCGAGCCGGGCATGTCGCCGGCGCCGCACCAGCGGCGCCTCGCGGTCGGCATCGACCTCGGCACCACGAACTCGCTGGTGGCGACGGTGCGCAACGGCGTGCCGAGCGCGCTGTCCGACCAGCAGGGCCGGGTGCTGCTGCCCTCGATCGTGCGCTACCTGGCCGACGGTCGCGCCGAGGTCGGCTACCCGGCCCAGGCGCGCCAGTCCGAGGACCCCAGGAACAGCATCGTTTCGGTCAAGCGCTACATGGGGCGCGGGGTGAAGGACGTGGCGCACGTCGAGAACGCGCCCTACGACTTCGTCGACGCGCCGGGCATGCTGAGAATCAGGACCTGCGCCGGAGTGAAGAGCCCGGTCGAGGTTTCGGCCGAGATCCTGAAAACCCTGCGCGCGCGCGCCGAGTCGTCGCTGGGCGGCGAGCTGGCGGGCGCGGTGATCACGGTACCGGCCTACTTCGACGACGCGCAACGCCAGGCGACCAAGGACGCCGGCAAGCTCGCCGGACTGAACGTGCTGCGGCTGCTGAACGAGCCGACCGCCGCGGCGATCGCCTACGGCCTGGAAAACGCCTCCGAGGGCATCTACGCGGTGTACGACCTCGGCGGCGGCACTTTCGACATCTCGATCCTCAGGCTGTCCAGGGGCCTGTTCGAGGTGGTCGCCACCGCCGGCGACGCCGCGCTCGGCGGCGACGACTTCGACCAGCGCGTGTTCTGCTGGATCGTCGAAGAGGCGAAGCTGCAGCCGCTTGGCCCGCGCGACATGCGCAAGCTGCTGGTCAAGTCGCGCGAGGCCAAGGAATACCTGACCTATCACGGCGAGGCGCAGCTGAGCGACAGGCTGTCCTCGGGCGAATGGGTCGACCTTTGCCTCACCACCGAGAAGTTCTGCCAGATCACGCAGAACCTGGTGCAGAAGACGCTCGGGCCGACGCGCAAGGCGCTGCGCGATGCGGGCCTCACGGTGGACGACATCAAGGGCGTGGTGATGGTGGGCGGCGCGACCCGCATGCCGCAGATCCAGCGCGCGGTGGGCGAATTCTTCCGCCGCGCGCCGCTCAACAACCTCGACCCCGACAAGGTGGTCGCACTCGGCGCGGCGATGCAGGCCGACGTGCTGGCGGGCAACAAGGCGCGCGGCGAGGACTGGCTGTTGCTGGACGTGATTCCGCTTTCGCTCGGGGTCGAGACGATGGGCGGGCTGGTCGAGCGCATCGTGCCGCGCAACTCGACCATCCCGGTGGCGCGGGCGCAAGAGTTCACCACCTTCAAGGACGGGCAGGGCGGGATGAGTTTCCACGTGGTGCAGGGCGAGCGCGAACTGGTGTCGGACTGCCGCTCGCTCGCGCGCTTCGAGCTCAAGGGCATCCCGCCGATGGCGGCGGGCGCGGCGCGCATCCTGGTCACCTACCAGGTCGACGCCGACGGACTGCTGTCGGTCTCGGCGCGCGAGAAGACCAGCGGCGCCGAGGCGTCGGTGACGGTCAAACCTTCCTACGGCCTGAGCGACGGCGACGTCGAGCGCATGCTGCGCGCGTCCTACGAGCACGCGCACGAGGACATGCAGGCGCGCGCGTTGGCCGAGCACCGGGTCGATGCCGAGCGCCTGCTCGAGGCCACGCGCGCGGCGCTCGAGGCCGACGGCGTGCTGCTCGAGCCGGCCGAGCGCGCGGAGATCGACAAGCAAATGGCGGCGCTGCGCGCCGCGCTCCCCGGCACCGAGCACCGCGCCGTCAGGCAGGCCACCGAAGCGCTCAGCCGCGCCACCGACGTGTTCGCGGCGCGGCGCATGGATGCCAGCGTACGGCGCGCGCTCACTGGCCGCAAGATCGCCCAACTCGAGCCTTAGCAGCGGGATCGTACGTGCCCAAGCTGAAAGTGCTGCCCCATCCTCAACTTTGCCCGCAAGGCGCCGAGCTCGAAGCGAAGGAAGGCGTCTCGATCCTCGACACGCTGCTCGAGAACGGCATCGAGATCGAGCACGCCTGCGAAAAGTCCTGTGCCTGCACCACCTGCCACGTGGTGGTGCGCGAGGGCATCGGCTCGCTCGACGAGGCGGAGGAGAAGGAGGAGGACATGCTCGACAAGGCCTGGGGGCTGGAGGCGAATTCGCGCCTGTCGTGCCAGGCCAGGGTGCGCGGCGCGGACCTGGTGATCGAGATTCCGAAGTACACCATCAACTACGCGCGCGAGGAGCACTGATGAAGTGGACCGACAGCCGCGAGATCGCGATCGCGCTCGCCGAGCGATTTCCCGACACCGACCCGAAGACGATCCGGTTCACCGACCTGCACCGCTGGGTGCTCGAGCTGCCCGGCTTCGACGACGACCCGAAGCACAGCGGCGAGAAGATCCTCGAGGCGATCCAGATGGCCTGGATCGACGAGGCCGACTAGCGCACCGTCACGGCTTGTTGGCCGCGCTTCCCCAGAGCTGCTTCACCCGCGCATCGCGGCCGCAGCCCTGGCGGTAGAACTCGTAGCGCACCGGGTTCTTCTTGTAGTAGTCCTGGTGGTATTCCTCGGCGGGCCAGAACATGCTCGCTTTGACGATCTGGGTGACGATCGGCGCCTTGAACGGCTTGGTCTTCTCGAGCTCGGCCAGCGAGGCCTCGGCGATCCGCTTCTGCTGGTCGTCAAGGTAGAAGATCGCGGTGCGATACTGCGTACCGACGTCGCAAAACTGGCGGTCCTTGGTCGTGGGGTCGATGCTGTGCCAGTAGAAGTCCACCAGCTTGCGATAGCTCACCACGCCCGGGTCGAACTTGACCTCGACCGACTCCGCGTCGCCGGTAGTCCCCGAGGAGACATCCTCGTAGGTCGGGTGCGGGAAATGCCCGCCGGTGTAGCCCGAGGTGGTCGAAATCACCCCCGGGACCTTGTCGAAGTCCGATTCCATGCACCAGAAGCATCCGCCGGCGAAAATGGCGGTTTCGACGCGCTTGGGCTGGGCCGACGCCGCGGCGGAAGCGAGGGCCAGGGCGAGGGCGGCGATGATCCGGACGGTCATGTCAGGGACTCCGCTGGTTGTTCATCTTAGTCTGTACGCGCGGGCGGCCCTTACGGACGCAGCCCCGGTTGGGCGAGCACCGCCTCGATTACCGGTTCATCGCGCAGGCACAGTCGGATCAGCCTGAGCGGGCCTACGGGCTGCGCCGCGTACCACCTGGAACATGCGTCCGGAGGGGAAGGGCAGCTCGGCGAGGATCATGCCATCGCGGCCGCCCGGCGACTTACTCGATCTTCGCCTTGGCGCGCAGGCTCTGCACCAGCTCGCGTAGCTGGCGTTGCTTGAGCTGCTGCTCGATGCGCGCCTTGACGTCTTCCAGCGGCGGGAACTTGAGCGGCCGCACGTCCTCGACCTGGATCACGTGGTAGCCGTAGCGCGTGTGAACAGGCTTCTCGGTGTACTTTCCCTTGTCGAGCTTGACCATCGCGTCGCTGAACGCCTTGTCCAGATTGCCTCCGGGCGACATCCAGTCGAGTTCGCCGCCGCGGTCGCGAGTGCCGGCATCCTTCGACTTTTTCGCCAGCTCCTCGAACTTGGCGCCCTTGTCGAGCGCTGCAATCACGCTCTTGGCCTCGTCCTCGGTGTCGAGCAGGATGTGGCGTACCTTGTATTCCTTGCCGCCGGATTTAGCCTTGGCCTCGTCGTACATTTTCTGCACCTCGGCCTCGCTGACCGGATGCTCGCGCAGCCAGTCGCTGACGTAGTGCTGCACGATTACGGTCTGTCGCACCAGCGCGAGCTCGGCCTGCAGCGCGGGCTTTTTGGTGTAGCCGGTGCGCGCGGCTTCCTGCGCGATGAGCTCGCGGTTGATGAGATCCTCGCGCACTGCTTCGCGCATCGCCGGATTGCCGGCCGCGCCCTGGACTTCGCGCTCGCGCAGCAGTACCTCGGCGCGCGAGGCAGGAATCGCGACGCCGTTCACGACTGCGATGGGAGCCTCCTTGGCGGCCTTCTTCGGCGCATCCTTCGCGGGGGCCTGCGCCAGGACTGCCGCCGGGAGGGCGAGGGCGGCGGCCGCGAGCGCGGCGCCGGCGATTTGGCGTAGCTTCATCTGCTTCCTTTGTGCCAGGTGTGATCGAGCCCGCATTATGCGCCGCCTTCGTCCGGCGCGCGGGCGGTGATGGCGAGCGCATGAATCGGGTGGTCCATCAGTTCGCCCAGGGCCTGGTAAACCATCCGGTGGCGCGCCACCATCGGCTTGCCGCGGAATGCCTCGGCCACGATGGTGAGACGCCAGTGCGTGTTTCCGCCCGGCTTCCAGCCGGCGTGACCGCGATGCTTGGCGCTCTCGTCGAGCAGCTCGAGGGAAACGGGCGCGAGCGCCGCGAGCCGCTGCCGCATGCGAACCTCGATGCTCATTGCTTGTCGCCGTCCTGTTCCACATGCCGGGCGAGAAACAGCGCCTGGGCCAGGATGAAAAGGAGCATCAGCCCGGTCACCCCGAACAGCTTGAAATTGACCCACTGGTCGGTCGGGAAATGGAACGCCACGTAAAGGTTGAGCGCGCCCATGGCGGCGAAGAAGCCGGCCCAGCTCCAGTTCAGCTTGGCCCACGCGGGCGCCGGCAGCTGCAGCTGGGCGCGCATCATGGCGCGAATCAGGTTGCGGCCGAAGAAGCGCTCGGAGACCACCAGCACGGCCGCGAAAACCCAGTACAGCACGGTCGGCTTCCACTTGATGAAGGTCTCGTCGCGCAGCAGCAGAGTCGCGCCTCCGAACACCACGATGATCGCGAAGCTCGCCCACAGCATGCCGTCGATGCGCTTGCCACGCAGCCACAGCCAGCCGATCTGCACGAAGGTCGCCGCGATCGCCGCCGCGGTGGCGACGAAGATGCCCTTCAGCTTGAAGGCGACGAAGAACAGGATGACCGGAAACAGGTCGAAGAGAAACTTCATGCCTTGTCGAACTTGAGCGAGGCCGAATTCAAGCAGTAGCGCAGGCCGGTAGGTTGCGGGCCGTCTTCGAACACATGCCCCAGGTGGGCCTTGCAGCGGGCGCAATGCACCTCGGTGCGCTTCATGAAGAAGGCGTAGTCCTCCTCGGTGGCGACGTTCTCCGGCTTGAGCGGCTGCCAGTAGCTCGGCCAGCCGGTGCCGGATTCGAACTTGTGCTCCGAGGAAAACAGCTCGGCGCCGCAGCACACGCAGCGGTAGGTGCCCTTTTCGTGGTGGTCCCAGTATTCGCCGCTGAAGGCGGGCTCGGTGCCCTTGCGCCGCGCCACCTTGAACTGCGTCGGAGTGAGTTCCTTCTTCCACTCCGCATCCGACTTTTCGACCGTCTTTTCGACCTTGCCGTCCATGTTCGATCCTGATCCCCTAGCGCCAGTCACCGATCGCGCGCCGCGCGGCTTCGTTCTCCGGCCGCACCGCCAGCCCGCTCGCCGTGACCGTGACCACGTACTGCGCGCCGTCGGCCATCGGCACGTAGGCCGCGCTGCCGTACAGCGCGTCGGCGAACGGCAGGTAGTCATGATACCGCCTTGCCAGCTGCCACAGGTCGAGCCTGGGCGTGTGCCACAGCGGGTAGACGGTGCGCAGCTCGGTCAGGTCCTGTTCAGCGTCGGCATAGCGACCGGAAAGGCGCTCGAGCCGGTACACCGTGTCGAAGCCGATGATGGTGCCTATCGCGCGCCACTTTATGACCCGCGCGTCGATCTGCCATTCGTCGCCGCGCAGCTCGTACTCGTGCGGCGCGGCGCCCGGGATATTGAGCGTGAGCGCGAAGTCCTTCGACCCGAGCGCGCGCAGCGCCACGTGCGCGGCTTCCTGCTCATGCGTCAGGCGGGTGTAGGAGTGCAGGCCGGCCGCGATGACCGCCGCCAGCACGCCGAGCAGCACCACCGCCGCGCCGAGCAGCATCAGCAG
>JBAUTW010000224.1:0-1653 GCA_049582365.1 Burkholderiales bacterium
CCCCCGGAGCGGGGCGCCGGCGGCCGCGAGGCGCTCGCCGAGTGGGGATTCTCCCCGGCCGACGCAGAGCGCCTGCGCGGTCTCGGGCTGGGCTACGCCGACTGACGCGGCTACTTGTGCATCGGCATGGGCGCCGATTGGCCCATCGAGCCGACTTCGAGCTGCACCTGCACCTCCCCCGCCTTCTCGAAGCGCAGCTTCACCGGCACCTTCTCGCCCGGCTTGAGCGGCCGCTTGAGGCCGAGGAACATGAGGTGGTTGCCGCCGGGCTTCAGCGTCAGCTGGCCGTGCGCGGGCACCGTGAACGACGCCACCTGCCGCATCCGCATCACGCCCTTGTCCATCGACATCACGTGCAGCTCGACGTGATCCGCCGCGGGCGAGGACGCCCCGATCAGCTTGTCCGCGGCGCCGCCCGCGTTCCTGACCGTCGCGTAGCCGCCGCCGACGCTCGCCCCCGGCGGGGTCGCCCGCGTCCAGGCACGGTCGATTTCCAGCTCGCCCTTCTTCTGCGCCCAGGCGGGGGCCGCGGCGAGCAGTGCGCCGAGGGCGATCCATAGCATGCGTTTCATGAGTTTCCCTTCGATTGTCTGGCGCGCGCGTTTTCGTCTTCCTGGAGCTTGCGCCAGAAGATCTTGCCGGTGGCGGTCTTGGGCAGCTCGTCGACGAACTCGACCACGCGCGGCACCTTGAACGCGGCCATGCGCTCGTGCGCCCAGGCGGTGATGTCCTCGGGCTTGAGCCGCGCGCGCGCTTCGGGCTTCGGCACGATCACCGCCTTGACGGTCTCGCCGCGGTAGGGATCGAGCGCGCCGATGATGCAGGCTTCCTGAATGTCGGGATGGGCGTACAGCATCGCCTCGACCTCGGCCGGCCAGACCTTGTAGCCCGAGGCGTTGATCATGCGCTTGAGGCGGTCGGTGATGAAGAAATAGCCTTCCTCGTCGTAGTAGCCCAGGTCCCCGGAGCGGAAGAACTTCTTGCCGTCGTGCTCGATGAAGGCCTCGGCGGTCGCCTTTTCCTGCCGCCAGTAGCCCTTGAACACCTGCGGCCCGCGCATCACGATTTCGCCCACCTCGTTCGGGCCGCACTCGCGGAAGGTCTCGGGGTCGAGCACCCGCGAATCGGTGTCGAAGATCGGAATCCCGCCGCACTGGCGCTTGGGGCGCTGCGGCGGGTTCGAGTGGCTCGGCGCCATGGTCTCGGTCAGGCCGTAGCCCTCGATGAACTCGAGCCCAAGCGTGTCGTAGAGCTTCTTCGCCAGCGCCTCCGGCATCGCCGCGCCGCCGCCGCCGAGGGTGGTCATCGAGGACAGGTCGTATTTGGACAGGTTCGGATTGGCGAGAAAGTCGACCACCATGGTGGTGATCGCGGTGAAACCGGTCACACGCGCGCGCTCGATCTGCATCGCCGCGCACTCGCGGTCCCAGCGCGTCATCACGACCGAGGTCGCGCCGGCCTGGATCGGCGTGTTCATCCCGGCCTGCATGCCGGTGACGTGGAACATCGGCAGCACCGCGAGGGCCACCGCGCCGCTGCTCGCGCCGCGCCAGTGACAGCCGGCGGTCGAGGTCGACAGCACGCTCGAGTGGGTGTGCATGCAGCCCTTGGGCTTGCCGGTGGTGCCCGAGGTGTAGGGCATCACCGCGAGGT
>JBAUTW010000225.1:0-2254 GCA_049582365.1 Burkholderiales bacterium
TCTAAGTATGTCTCGTAGTACCTCGCTTTCAAGTCATACAGTTCCACATTCGCGACGTACGCCTGCTTTTCCTCAAACGCCGCTATCTCGCGGCCCACTTCATCTCGGCCCTTTTGAGCCTCAACAACCTTGCTATCGAGCTTTAATACGGCATCGTACTTTTCGCGTGCGGCAGGTAGCTTCCGTTCCTTCCTCAATCGCTCGGCCTCACCGAGCAAGCTCGCAACCTGCTTCTTGGTGGTCCAGTCCAAGAAGACCCGCCACCCCTTCTCTTCACGAATTAGCGCGAACTCTTCTTTCTGGGTATTGGTTGGCAGATTGCCCCCTTGAAGCTTTTCCGCCATTTGCTTCTGAACGTCTCCAGCCCCCTTTCCACCAAGAGCCGAGGCCAATGCACTTTGAAGTAGGTCGGCGAACATGCCGCTTAGGTCAGGGCTTGTTACCTCTACACTCGCCTTCGCGCGACTACCTTGCCTTTCGACAGAGAGCACCTTGTAGGAGGTCTTGCTTAAGACGGCAGCGGCAAGGGCATTGTCGCCGGTCACTTCGGACTTGTAGTCGGTCAATGGTTTTGCCGCTTGGTCCTGCGTAGAGATATTGGCGTACGCGGCGTCCCAGTTGCCCGCCTTGGTCGCGTCGAAGTACGCCGTCAGTACTTTCTCGGGCGACGGGCCAGTGAGATCTTGAATCTGGTCACACGCGGCGAGTAATGCGAACAACATCGCCGCGCCCAAGGTACCAATTTGCTTCATGGTCGGCCCTCCCGTTAAGAATGACGCCCAACGTGAAGTAGGCAGCCGAAAAGACGGAGTGCGTTCCGTCGAACGTACCGTCGCTTCGAGAAAGGCGCTTGAAATCATGTCGCTCCCCTTGGTGCGTGAATACCGGATATCGGGATAAGCGGTATTCGGGCTCGCGTCTGTGCGGCACGATGTCGTTGTGGGAAAGCTACTCCCCGGCACGGCCGGGGGCAACTTGTTTGGCGGGCGGCGCGGGCATCGAAAGGTCTCAACGAAACTCGGCGCGAACCGGGCCGAGCGGCTCGAAGCGCGCCTCGACGACATCGCCGCGATGGAGGTCGTACTGTCGGGTGAACGAGCCAGACATGACCCGTGCGCCCGCCTCCAGGCGGCGGCCGAACCCGGCCAGCTTGTTGGCGAGCCAGGCGATGGAGGCGATCGGCGTGCCCAGCACCTCGACGCCGCGCGCGCGCTCCTGCGCCGCGCCGTTGACGGCGAGCTCGAGCGTCACCTCGGCCAGGTCGAGCGCGCCGAGCGGCAGCGCGGCGCCCGTCACGTAGGCCTTCTGCTGGGCGTTGTCGGCCAGGCTGAGCGCCAGGTCGGCGCCGAAGTCGCCGCGCTTCTCGATGATCTCGAGCGCGGGCGCGACATGCGAGACCGCGGCGCGGGCCTGCTCGAGCGTCACGCCGGGACCGGCGAGGGGCGCGCCCAGGGTGATGCACAGCTCGTTCTCGAACCCCGGCCTGATCAGGGCGGAAAAATCGAAGACGACGCCGGACGCTCGCTGCCCGCTCTCGAGCAGGAAGCCGAACACGGGTTCGTACACGCCCTGCTGCGCCTGCATGGCGCGTGCGGTCAAACCCACCTTCCAGCCGGCCTGACGCTCTCCCGCGCGCTCGCAACGCGCGAGCAGCGCGAGCTGGGCCTCGTACGCCTGATCGAGGGTCACGGCGCCGCGCGCTTTCGCAGCAGGTAGCGCTGGCTGCCTTCGAGCACGAGCTCGTTCTTCTGGTTGTGCACCGTGGCGCGCATCACGAGCACCCCGGTCGTGCGCTGGGGGATGAGCTCGATGACTTCGAGCTGGGGGTAGAGCGTGTCGCCGGCGTAGACCGGCTCGAGGAATTTCGCGCTGCACTCGAGCATGGCCAGCAGCGAGTCGGCGACGAGGTGGGGAAAGACGCCGGCGCCGGCGGCGGTCTGGATCATGACCTGCATGCCGTGCGCCAGCATGCCGGGGTGGCCGCGGCGGCGGCAGTATTCGACGTCGTAGTGGATCGGGTCGTTGTCGCCCGAGGCGAGCTGGAAGGCGCCGAACAGGGCGTCGGTCTGGGTGCGCGAGGGGATCCAGAAGCGCTCGCCGACGGCGAAATCCTCGAACCAGCGCGTCGGAGCGAAACGATGGTCGGTCGCTGCGTCGAACGGCTGCGTCATCTTGTTATGCTACCAGCCGTCCTGGAGCCTGCCGAGTGCGAACCGACCTCACCATCACCGACATCGAGGCTTACCCGATCTCG
>JBAUTW010000226.1:0-3049 GCA_049582365.1 Burkholderiales bacterium
GCTCTACAGCATGCGTTACGGCACGCCGCCCGTGGTGCGGCGCACCGGAGGGCTGGCCGACTCGGTCAGCGAACGGACCGGATTCCTGTTCGACGAGCCGACGCCGCAGGCGCTGCGCGCCGCGCTCGGGCGTGCGCTCGATGCCTGGCGCAAGCCGGGCGCCTGGCGCACGCTGCAGCAAAACGGCATGCGGCGCGACTTCGGCTGGGGCGTCTCCGCCGGTGCCTACATCGAGGTCTACCGGCGCGCGCTCGGCCGCCGCTAAGCGGCGCTCTCCGCGTCGGTCGGCTCCTCGCGCTGGGCCACCATGCAGTCGGTGGTCAGCGCCAGGCCCGCTATCGAAGCCGCATTCTGCAGCGCGCTGCGCGTGACCTTGCAGGGGTCAAGCACCCCCATCCGTACCAGGTCCCCGTACTCGCCGGTCGCGGCGTTGAAGCCGAAGCTGCCCTTGCCCTCGATCACTTTCTGCACCACGACCGACGGCTCTTCGCCGGCATTGGCGACGATCTGGCGCAACGGCTCCTCAACCGCGCGGCGAACGATCTGGATGCCCGCATCCTGGTCGGCATTGGCTCCATGCAGACGCCCCAGCGCGGGGAGCGCGCGCAACAGCGCTACGCCGCCGCCGGGCAGCACGCCTTCCTCCACTGCGGCGCGCGTCGCGTGCAGCGCGTCCTCGGTGCGGCTCTTGTGCTCCTTCATCTCGGTCTCGGTCGCCGCGCCGACGCGGATCACGGCCACGCCGCCACTCAGCTTGGCGGCGCGCTCCTGAAGCTTCTCACGGTCGTAGTCGCTGGTCGCGTCCTCGACCTGCCGCTTGAGCATCGCCACGCGCGCCTTGATCGCCTGCGCGTCGCCCGCGCCGCCAATGACGATGGTGTCGTCCTTGTCGATCTCGATCCGCTTCGCGTGGCCGAGATCCTCGGGCGCGAACTTCTCCAGCGTGCGCCCCGCTTCCTCGGCGATTACCGCCCCGCCGGTGACGATCGCGATGTCCTCCAGCATGGCCTTGCGCCGGTCGCCGAATCCTGGCGCCTTCACCGCACAGGCCTTGATCACGCCGCGCAACGTGTTGACCACCAGCGTCGCGAGCGCTTCACCTTCGACCTCCTCGGCCACCACCAGCAGAGGCTTGCCGCTCCTGGCCACGTGCTCGAGCGCCGGGATCAGGTCGCGCGCCGCGGAAATCTTCTGATCATGGAGCAGCAGGTACGCGTCCTCCAGCACCACCTGCTGCTTCTCGCGACTGTTGATGAAGTACGGCGACAGGAATCCCCGATCGAACTGCATCCCTTCCACCACCTCGAGCTCGTTGGCGAGTCCCTTGCCGTCCTCGATCGTGATGACGCCTTCCTTGCCGACCTTTTCCATCGCATCGGCGACCATTTCCCCGATCGCCTTGTCATTGTTTGCCGAGATCGAAGCCACCTGGGCGATCTCGGTGCGCGTGGCGCAGGGCTTGGCCAGCCGCTTGAGCTCGATGACCAGCGCCTCGACCGCGGCGTCGATGCCGCGCTTGAGATCCATCGGATTCATGCCTGCGGCCACGTACTTCATGCCCTCCGTCACGATGCCGGCGGCGAGAACGATGGCGGTCGTGGTGCCGTCGCCGGCCACCTCGGAGGTCTTGGTTGCGACCTCGCGCATCATCTGCGCGCCCATGTTTTCGAAGCGGTCCTTGAGCTCGATCTCCTTCGCGACGATCACGCCCGAGTTGATCACCACCGGCGGGCCGTAGGATTTCTCGAGCACCACGGTACGTGCCTTCGGTCCGAGCGTGATGCGCACCGCGTCGGCCAGTAGCTTCATTCCGCTGACGATCCTGGCGTGCGCGGACTCGCCAAACATGAGCTCTTTTGCCGGCATGGATGCCTCCTGTTATGCCTCACGGAGCCTAGCGCCGCCGCATGGGCGGTGCTTGACCGAGATCAAGACCGGCTCCCCCGGGGGCCGCGATGATCGCGCCATGGCTCAGATCGTCCCCGGCCAGAACGACGCCCTCATCTTGGTCGACGTGCAGCGCGACTTCCTCCCCGGCGGTGCGCTCGCCGTCGCCCGCGGCGACGAGGTGGTGGCGCCGCTGAACGAGGCCGCCCGCGTTTTCGAGCGCGCCGGGCGTCCGATCTTCGCCTCGCGCGACTGGCACCCGGCCAACCATTGCTCCTTCAAGGCCCGCGGGGGCCCCTGGCCGCCGCATTGCGTCGCCGGTACTCCCGGCGCCGCGTTCGCCGGCGGGCTTGCGCTGCCCGCCTCGGCGATCATGGTATCGAAGGCGGCGACGGCCGACGCCGACTCCTACTCGGCCTTCGGCGGCACCGACCTCGCGGCGCAGCTTCGCCGCCAAGGAGTGAGGCGCCTGGTGGTCGGCGGTCTGGCCACCGATTATTGCGTCCTGAACACGGTGCTCGACGCGCGCAGCGAGGGCTTCGACGTTCTGGTGCTGACCGGCGCGGTGCGCGCGGTGGACGTCGCCCCGGGCGACGGCGAGCGCGCGCTGGCGAAAATGGAGCAGGCGGGCGCGCGCCTGGAGCCCGCATGAGCGGCGAGCTGCGCGACCCCGGCGCAAGCGCGCTGTTGACCGATTTCTACCAGCTGACGATGCTGAAGTCGTACTTCGAGCTCGGCATGCGGCAGACTGGCGTGTTCGAATTCTTCGTGCGCAAGCTGCCGCCAAGGCGCAACTTCTTCCTCGCCGCCGGGCTCGAGCCGGCGCTCGAATATCTGGAGAACCTGCGCTTCAGTTCGGACGAGCTGTCCTGGCTCGCCGCGCGGCCGGGGTTCGACGCGCGCTTCATCGACTGGCTCCGGGCGCTGCGCTTCACGGGCGACGTCGACGCGATGCCGGAGGGCACGCCGTTCTTCCCCGACGAGCCGATCCTGCGCGTCGCGGCGCCGCTGCCCGAGGCGCAGCTGGTCGAGACGCGGCTCGTTGCGCTGATGCACTATTGCTCGCTCATCGCGAGCAAGGCCGCGCGCTGCGTGCTCGCCGCGCCGGGCAAGCTGCTGGTGGATTTCGGCCTGCGGCGCGCGCACGGCGCCGAGGCAGGGC
>JBAUTW010000227.1:0-2306 GCA_049582365.1 Burkholderiales bacterium
ATCTCTATGAGCTTGGTCGGGTCGCTGTCGAGATCGACCATGTTGCCGGCCTCGCGCGCCGCCATCGTGCCGGTGTTCATGGCGACGCCGACATCGGCCTGGGCGAGCGCGGGCGCATCGTTGGTGCCGTCGCCGCACATGGCGACCAGGCGCCCGCCGGCCTGCGCGTCGCGGATCAGCTTCAGCTTCGCCTCCGGCGTCGCCTCGGCGAGGAAGTCGTCCACCCCGGCCTCGGCGGCGATCGCGGCCGCGGTCAGGCGGGTGTCGCCGGTGATCATCACCGTGCGGATGCCCATGCGGCGCAGCTCGGCGAAGCGCTCGCGGATGCCGCCCTTGACGACGTCCTTGAGCTCGATGACGCCGAGCACCCGCCCGCCCTCGGCCACCACCAGCGGCGTCGCGCCGCGTCGCGACACGGTCTCGACCAGCTCGACGACCTCCTCCGGGTAGGCGCGCCCGTACGCCTCCACCCAGGCGCGCAGCGCGTCGGGCGCTCCCTTGCGGATGCGGCGCTCGCCGATGTCGACCCCGCTCATGCGCGACTGCGCCGAGAACGGCACGAACTGGGCGCCGAGCGCCTTCAAGTCGCGCTCGCGCAGGCCGTACTTCTGCTTCGCGAGCACCACGATCGAGCGCCCCTCGGGCGTCTCGTCGGCGAGCGAGGCGAGCTGCGCAGCGTCGGCAAGCTCCTCGTCGCGCGCCCCCGGCGCGCGCCAGAAGGCGGACGCCTGGCGGTTGCCGAGCGTGATGGTGCCGGTCTTGTCGAGCAGCAGCACGTCGACGTCGCCCGCGGCCTCGACCGCGCGCCCGGAGGTGGCGATCACGTTGGCGCGGATCATGCGGTCCATGCCGGCAATGCCGATCGCCGACAGCAGCCCGCCGATGGTGGTCGGAATCAGGCACACCAGCAGCGCGACCAGCACGGTAAGCGACACCGGGCTGCCCTGGCCCGCCGCCTTCACCGCGTAGAGCGAGAACGGCAGCAGGGTGGCGCAGGCGAGCAGGAAGATGAGCGTGAACTTGGCGAGCAGGATCGAGAGCGCGATCTCGTTCGGTGTGCGCTGGCGCTTGGCGCCCTCGACCAGGCCGATCATGCGGTCGAGGAAGGTCTCGCCCGGGTTCGCGGTCACTCGCACCACCAGCCAGTCGGACAGAACGCGGGTGCCGCCGGTGACCGACGAGAAGTCGCCGCCCGACTCGCGCACCACGGGCGCCGACTCGCCGGTCACCGCCGATTCGTCCACGGTCGCCGCGCCATCGATGACCTCGCCGTCGGCGGGGATCAGGTCGCCGGGCTCGACCAGCACGATGTCGCCCTTGCGCAGACTCGAGCCCGAAGCCATGCTCCAGGGCGCCTCGCGCCGGGCCTCCGGCAGCTTCTTCGCCATCACGTCGCGCCGCGTGCCGCGCAGCGCAGCGGCCTGCGCCTTGCCGCGGCCCTCGGCCATGCTCTCGGCGAAGTTCGCGAACAGGAGCGTGAACCACAGCCACAGCGCCACCGCGAACACGAAGCCGCGCGACTCCGTCCCGGCGCCGGAGATCCACAGCAGGGTGACCAGCGCGCTGCCGACCAGCACCACGAACATGACCGGGTTCTTCCACTGAACGCGCGGATCGAGCTTGACGAACGCGTCGCGCACCGCGCGCCTGAGGATCGGCCCGCTGAGCGTGCTTAGGGTAGCGGTGCGCATCTCAATGGCTCCAGAGCTGCAGCTGCTCGACGACCGGGCCGAGCGCGAGGGCGGGCACGAAGGTGAGCGCGCCCAGCACCAGCACGGTGCCGACGAGGAAGCCGACGAAAAGCGGCGTGTGCGTGGGCAGGGTGCCGGCGCCCGCGGGGACGAGCTTCTTGCGCGCCAGGCTCCCCGCCAGCGCGAGCACGGGAACGATCAGCCAGTAGCGCGAGACCCACATCGCGATCCCGAGCGCGGCGTTGTAGAAGGGGGTGTTCGCGTTGAGGCCGGCGAAGGCGCTGCCGTTGTTGTTGCCCGCCGAGGAGAAGGCGTACAAGGCCTCCGAGAAGCCGTGCGCGCCGGGATTCGCCATGCTCGAGATCCCCGGCTCGATCGCCACCGCCACCGCCGTGCCCAGGAGCACCACGGCGTAGGGAAACAGTACCGCGAGCGCGGCCATCTTCATCTCGTAGGCCTCGATCTTCTTGCCCACGTACTCGGGCGTTCGGCCGACCATCAGTCCGGCGATGAACACGGCGACGATGGCGAACACCAGCATGCCGTACAGCCCCGAGCCGACGCCGCCGAAGATGATCTCGCCGAGCTGCATCAGGATCATCGGCACCATGCCGC
>JBAUTW010000228.1:0-2162 GCA_049582365.1 Burkholderiales bacterium
TGATGAAGGGCGCCGACGCGGCCTGGAAGGCGATGGGCGAGGCTTTCATGAAGGCGCGCGGCCACTTCGAGAAAAAATGAACGACGCGCTGCCGGTCGTCGGGCGCGGCTTCTGCTTCGAGGATCTCGCGCAGGGCGCGCGCTTCCGCACCCACCGCCGCACCATCAGCGAGGCGGACCTCTCGAGCTTCGTCAACCTGACCTGGCTCACCGAAGAGCTGTTCGCGGTGGCCGACGACGAAGGCCGCGCGATCAAGGGCCGCGCCGTTCCCGGCGCGCTGGTGTACGCCTTCGCCGAGGGGCTGCTGCTGCCGACGATGCAGGACACCGGGCTCGCGTTCCTCAACGCGACGCTCGACGTCAAGCGCTCGACCCTGGTCGGCGACACGATCCACGTCGAGTGCGAGGTGACCGAGCACCGCCTGACCTCGAAGGGCGACCGCGGCCTGGTGCGCTTCGCCAACAAGGTCGTGAACCAGCGCGGCGAGACCGCGCTCGAGTACAACCCGCTGCGCATGCTGAGGCGGCGCGCGGAATGAGCGGCCCGCTGGCGGGGATCAGGGTCCTCGAGCTGGGGAGCCTGATCGCGGGGCCGTTCTGCGCCAAGACGCTGGCGGATTTCGGCGCCGAGGTGGTCAAGGTCGAGCCGCCCGGCGACGGCGACCCGCTGCGGCGCTGGCGCCGGATGAGAAACGGCGTGTCGCTGTGGTGGCAGGTGCAGTCGAGGAACAAGCGCTCGATCACGCTCGACCTGAGAAAACCCGAAGGCCAGGAGGCGGTGCGGCGGCTCGCCGCAAAGTCCGACATCGTGATCGAGAACTTCCGCCCCGGTGCGCTCGAGCGCTGGAACATCGGCTGGCAGCAGCTCTCGGCCGCCAACCCGAAGCTCGTCATGGTGCGCATCTCGGGCTACGGCCAGAGCGGGCCCTACCGCGACCGGCCGGGCTTCGCCGCGATCGCCGAGGCGGTCGGCGGCCTGCGCTACGTCACCGGCTACCCCGACCGGCCGCCGGTGCGGCCGAACCTGTCCATCGGCGACACGCTCGCCTCGCTGCACGGTGTGATCGGCGCGCTGCTCGCGCTGCGCCACATCCAGGCGGGCGGCGGCGGGCAGGTGATCGACGTCGCCTTGTACGAGTCGGTGTTCAACGTGATGGAAAGCCTGCTGCCGGAGTACGACGCCCAGGGCGTGGTGCGCGAGCGTTCGGGCTCGAGCCTGCCCGGCATCGCGCCGTCGAACCTCTATCCGTGCCGGGACGGAAGCTTTGTGCTCATCGCCGGCAACGCCGACAGCCTCTACCGGCGCCTGATGAGCGCGATCGGGCGTGAGGACTTGCGCGACGACCCCGCGCTGGCGAAGAACGACGGCCGCGCCGCGCAGATGGAAAGGATCGACACGGCCATCGCGGAGTGGACTTCACGTTTCTCACAACAGGAAGTGCTGCAAAAAATGGAACAGGCAGAGGTTCCGGCCGGGCGCATCTACAGCGCGGCCGACATCGCCGCCGACCCGCACTACGCCGCGCGCGGCATGCTGCTCGACTCGGTTGCCGGCGACGGCGAGCCGCTCAAGCAACCCGGCGTGGTGCCCAAGCTCTCCGCCACCCCGGGCGAAATCCGCCGCGCCGCGCCCAAGCTCGGCGAGCACACCGACGAAGTGCTCGGCGAGGCCGGCTACACCAAGGCCGAAATCGCCGCCCTGCGCGCAAAGGGAATCCTATGATCGACCACCTCGACCACATCGTCCTCACCACGCGGGACCTCGAAGGCTGCATTCGGTTCTACGAGGAGATCCTGGCAATGAAACTTTCCAAGTTCGATACCCCGCAGGGCAAGCGCATGGCGCTCGGTTTCGGCGCGCAGAAAATCAACATCCACGAATGGGGCAAGGAGTTCACCCCGCGCGCCCACGTCGCCGCGCCCGGGACGCTCGACCTGTGCTTCATCGCCGCGGTGCCGCTCGACGAAGTGATCGCCAAGCTCAAGGCGAGCGGCGTGCCGATCATCGAAGGTCCGGTGATGAAGACCGGCGCCACCGGCCCGATCCGCTCGGTCTACGTGCGCGACCCCGACCTCAACCTGATCGAAATCTCCGTTCCGACGTGAACGAGAAATCGGGGTCAGACCACGTTTTCAGAAAACGTGGTCTGACCCCGATTTCTC
>JBAUTW010000229.1:0-3922 GCA_049582365.1 Burkholderiales bacterium
TGCCAGCGGCTCGGATTCCGCGTCGGCCTGCAGCGCGGGCCTGGTCAGGTCGACCTCGAAGGTCATGCCGTGCCCGGTCTCGCGCGCGTACAGCGCGTAGACGTTCGCCACCGGCACCGAGAGCTGGCGCGCGCTGCCGGCGAAGCGCGCGGAGAACTCGATCACCTCGTTGCCCATCTGCAGCTTGTGCACCGCGCCCGGGCTGACGTTGAGCGTGATCTCGCCGTTGCGCACGTGCTCCATCGGCACCCGGGTCTGCGCGTCGACCTTGACTGCGAGGTGCGGGGTGTAGCCGTTATCCACGCACCATTCGTAAAGCGCCCGCAGCAGATACGGCTTGGTGGGGATCTCGCCCATCGCGCCGTTTACTTGCGCATCACCTTTTCGGAAGGTGTCAGCGCCTCGATGAACGCGGGCCGCGAAAAGATGCGCTCGGCGTACTTCATGAGCGGCGCGGCCGGCTTGCCGAGCTTGATGCCGTAGCGCTCCAGGCGCCACAGCAGCGGGGCGATCGCCACGTCGAGCATGGTGAAATCGTCGCCCAGCATGTGCTTGGTGCGGGTGAAGATCGGCGCCAGTTCGATCAGGCGGTCGGTCACGTGGGCGCGCGCCTTGTCCACCTGCTTGTCCTTGCCCGACTCGAGCGCGTCGATCTGCGAGAACAACTCCATTTCCATGTTGAACAGCATCAGGCGCGCGCGCGCGCGCATCACCGGGTCGGCCGGCATCAGCTGCGGGTGCGGAAAGCGCTCGTCGATGTACTCGTTGATGATGTTCGATTCGTACAGCACGAGGTCGCGCTCGACCAGCACCGGCAGCCGGTTGTACGGGTTCATCACCGCGATGTCTTCCGGCTTGTGGAACAGGTCGACGTCGATGACCTGGAAATCCATGCCCTTTTCGTACAGCACGAAGCGGCAGCGGTGGCTGAACGGGCAGGTGGTTCCGGAATACAGTTGCATCATGTGGCGTTTCCTCGTGCGGCGCCGACCGGCGCCGCGGCTGCTAGTGCACGTCCTTCCAGAATTCTTTCTTCAGCAGGTAGGCGAAGATGAACAGAATGCCGAGCGCGAACAGGACCACGATGCCGATGCGCTTGCGCTCGACCGCGGCGGGCTCGCCCATGTACACGAGGTAGTTCACCAGGTCGCGCACCGTGGTGTCGTACTCCACCTGGTTCTGCAGGCCGGGGCTCAGCTGGTGCCACTTGTACTCCGCCGTCTCCTGGCCGCCCTCCTCGCCCTTGACCGTGTCGAGCGCGCGCTGGCCCTGCAGCGTCCACAGGACGTTCGGCATGGCAACGTTCGGAAACACCGCGTTGTTCCAGCCGGTGACGGTTTTCGGGTCGCGATAGAAGCTGCGCAGATAGGTATACAGCCAGTCGGCGCCGCGGGCGCGCGCGACGACCGTCAGATCGGGCGGCGCCACTCCGAACCATTTCTTGCCCTCCTCGGGCGTCAGCGCGACCGTCATCGTATTGCCGACCTTGTCCGTCGCGAACATCAGGTTGTCCCTGATCTGGTCTTCGGTCAGGCCGATGTCGGTCAGCCTGTTGTAGCGCATGTATTCCGCGCCATGGCAGTTGAGGCAGTAATTGGCGAAGGTGCGCGCCCCGGCCTGCAGGCTGACCAGGTCGGTGGGGTCGATCGGCGCACGGTCGAGCCGGTAGCCTTCCTCGGCCGCCCGGGCGGCGGGTGCGGCGAGCACGGCAAGGCACAGCGCAACGAGCAGTCTCTTCATGTTCGGCATCCTCACATCGTCACCCGTTCAGGCACCGGCTTTACCTTGTCGATTCTGGAGTACCAGGGCATCAGGATGAAGAACAGGAAATACAGCGTGGTGCAGACGCGCGCCACCACCGTCGCCCGATCGGCCTCGCCGAGCCAGGGGCCGAACTGGCCCCAGATGTTGGTCGCCTCGGTGCCGAGGTAGCCGAGGATGAAGAACACGAGCACGAAGATCGTCAGCGCGCCCTTGTACAGCACCCCGCGATAGCGGATCGACTTGACCGGGCTGCGGTCGAGCCACGGCAGCAGGAACAGGATCATCACCGCCATGCCCATCACCACGACGCCCGGAAACTGCGACAGGAACAGCGGCGGCACGGAGCGCAGCATCGAGTAATAGGGCGTGAAGTACCACAGCGGCGCGATGTGCGCCGGCGTCTTCAGCGCGTTGGCCGGATTGAAGTTGTTGGCCTCGAGGAAGTAGCCGTGCATCTCCGGCGTGAAGAACAGCACCAGGCAGAAGATCGCCAGGAACACCACCACTCCGACGATGTCCTTCACCGTGTAGTACGGATGGAACGGAATGCCGTCGAGCGGGATGCCGTTGGCGTCCTTTTTCTTCTTGATCTCGATGCCGTCGGGATTGTTGGAGCCGACGTCGTGCAGCGCGAGGATGTGCGCCACCACCAGTCCGATCAGCACCAGCGGGATCGCGATCACGTGGAAGGCGAAGAAGCGGTTGAGCGTCGCATCCGAGATCACGTAGTCGCCCCGGATCCAGAGCGCGACGTCGGGCCCGATGAACGGGATCGAGCCGAACAGGTTGACGATCACCTGCGCGCCCCAGAACGACATCTGTCCCCACGGCAGCAGGTAGCCGAAGAACGCCTCGCCCATCAGGCACAGGTAGATCAGCACGCCGAAGATCCACAGCAGCTCGCGCGGCTGGCGGTAGGAGCCGTAGAGCATGGCGCGGAACATGTGCAGGTAGACGATGATGAAGAACGCCGAAGCGCCGGTCGAGTGGATGTAGCGGATGATCCAGCCGCCCGGCACGTCGCGCATGATGAACTCGACCGAGCCGAACGCGAGCGCCGCATCGGGCTTGTAGTTCATCGTCAGGAAGATTCCCGACACGATCTGGGATGCCAGCACCAGGATCGCGAGCGAGCCGAAGAAATACCAGAAGTTGAAGTTCTTCGGCGCGTAGTACTCGGACAGATGCTTGCGGTACTCCTGCGCGACCGAGGGCATGCGCGCATCGAACCAGCCCCACAGCGCCATCAGACGGTTGGTCATTTGCTACGCCCCCTTCTTGTCGTCGCCGATCAGGATCGTGCTGTCGGAGAGGAACTGATAGGGCGGCACTTCCAGGTTCTTCGGCGCCGGAACGCCCTTGTAGACGCGGCCCGCGAGGTCGAACTTGGAGCCGTGGCAGGGGCAGTAGAAACCGCCCTCCCACTCCGGCCCCATGTCGCCGTCGGGCTCCAGCTTCGGCGAGGGCGAGCAACCGAGGTGGGTGCAGATCCCGACCAGCACCATGATCTCGGGCTTGATCGAGCGGAATTCGTTCTTGGCGTACTCGGGCTGCTGCGGGACGGTGGAATGCGGATCGACCACGACCGAATCGTCCTTCTTGATGTCCGCCAGCATCTTCGGCGTGCGCTTCATGACCCACACCGGCTTGCCGCGCCACTCGAAGATTCCAAGTTCGCCGGGCGGCAGCTTGGAGATGTCGATCTGGACCGGCGCGCCGGCGGCCTTGGCCCGCTCCGACGGCAGCAGGCTGGCGACAAACGGCACCGCGGCGCCGACCGTGGCGGCGCCGCCGAGAACGGAGGTTGCGACAACCAGGTTGCGCCTGGCCTTGTCTGGTTTCTTGCTATCGCTCATGAGATGGGAACCTGGATGGGGGATGGCGGGAATCCGGAGCAGCCGGGGATTATAGCGACGCACTGCTTCGAAGTCCAAGGTTTGGCTGCTAAGCGTTTCAATATTCTGACGTTTTTGCCCCTCATGCGTTTGGGGGCAAGACGGCATGCGGACTGATCGGTGCGTGCGCTATGGTAGGCTCGACGCGCCATGTACCGGCTCTGGCTGATCTTCTCGCAGGCGGCGACCGTCGCCGTGGCGGTGCTGTTCGTGGTCTCGACCTTCCACCCCGAGTGGCTGCCTTCGCGCGCGCTGCCGCGGGC
>JBAUTW010000230.1:0-1953 GCA_049582365.1 Burkholderiales bacterium
CGCAGGGCTGGGGCGCGTCGTTCGACATCGGCCACATCACGCTCGCCTGCGCGCTCGGCTGGCTCGACTTCCGCTTCCCCGACGCCGGCTGGCGCGCGACGCGCCCGCAGCTCGCGGCGTGGTTCGCGCGCGTATCGGCGCGCCCGTCGCTCGCGCAGACCGTCCCGCACGCTTGAGCGCAAATGAATTGACATCGTGAAGTGGTTTTTAGCATGATGAAAAGAAGAGCACAGTAGCCATCACCCACCAGGAGGAGGAGCCAATGAATCACGACAGGAAGGACGCCGCGGCCAGCCCGCGCCGCAGAGACGTGTTGAAGGCGGGCGCCGCAGGCGCCCTCGCGCTGGGCTTCCCGGCGATCGTGCGCGCGCAGTCCGACAAGATCAAGATCGGCCATCTCACGCCGCTGACCGGCTTTCTCGGCGCGCTCGGCGGCTGGGCCGTACAAGGCATCCGCATGGCCGAGGAGGAGATCAACGCCGCGGGCGGCATCATGGGGCGGCAGATCGAGCTCATCTCGGAGGACTCGGTCAACCCCACCACCGCGGCGACCAAGGCGCAGCGGATGGTCGAGCAGGAGCGCGTCGTGCTGCTGCTGGGCGAGATCAATTCGGCCTCCGCCAAGACCATCATGCAGGTGGCGGCGCGCAACAAGCGCTTCTTCCTCAGCACCGGGGCGCGCTCGGACGTGCTGCGCGGCGCGAACTGCAACCGCTTCACCTTCCACATGGACATCCCGGTCACGGTGATGGTGAACGCCGAAGGCCAGGGGCTGCTGCGCGAGGGCCTGGTGAAGGGCAGGAAAGTCTTCTACCTGACCTCGGACTATCTCTTCGGCCACGACCTGGCCAAGGCGGCCAAGCACTTCATGGCCGAGCACGGCGCCACCACGGTCGGCGACGAGCTGTGCGCCACCGACGTGACCGACTTCAGCCCCTACCTGCTCAAGATCAGGCAGGCGCAGCCGACGCTGGTCGCCACCAACCTCGGCGGCAACCAGGTGACCAACTTCGTCAAGCAGTACGCCGAGTTCGGCCTGCCGTACAAGGTCGCCGGCTTCAACCTCAACACCGCGGACGCCTGGGCGGCGGGCCCCGGCAACCTGAGCGGCATCTGGCCGACGGTCTGGCACCAGGACATCGATACGCCGGGAACGAAAGCCTTCGTCGCCGCATTCAGGAAAAAGTACGGCAAGACGCCGGAGAACCATGCCTGGATCGAGTACGTCTCGCTCAAGGTGCTGGCGCAGGCGATGAACGAGATCAAGTCGACCGACAACGACAAGCTGATCGCCCACCTGGAGAAGCAGCCGCAGTTCGACCTGCTCAAGACGCGCAAGGGCTACTTCCGCTCCTGGGATCACCAGATGCAGCAGGAGGCCTACACCTTCACGGTCAAACCCGCCGGCAGCTACAAGGAGGCGTGGGACTTCCTGCAGTTCAGCGCGGCCATTCCGAGGCCGGACCAGCCGCTCGAGCTGCTCGCGCCGACCCGGGCACAGAGCGAATGTAAGATGTAATAGAAGTAATGCAGCTCCTGTTCCTGCTGGAGCAGGTGGTAAACGGCCTGGTTCTGGGCGGTTACTACCTGCTGATCGCGCTCGGGCTGTCGCTCATCTTCAGCGTGGGCGGGGTGGTGAACCTCGCCCACGGCGCGTTCTACGCGCTGGGCGCCTACGCCTCGCTCGAGATCGCGAAATACCTCGGCTTCGGCCCCGCGGTGGTGCTCTCCCCGGTCGCGGTCGGGCTGCTCGGCATCCTGTTCGAGCGTTTCTTCCTGCGCCGCTTCTATACCGCCGACCCGATCCTCGGCTTGCTCGTCACTTTCGGCCTGGCGATGATCGCCGAGCAGGCGATCCGCATGATCTGGGGCGCCGCGCCGCTGCCGGCGTCGATGCCGCAGGCGCTCAAGGGCAGCGTCTTCCTGGGGGACTTCATCTTCTCGCGCTACCGG
>JBAUTW010000231.1:0-12796 GCA_049582365.1 Burkholderiales bacterium
CCGTAAAAGTCCTTGCTGCCGCCGCCGCGCGGGCGCAGCGGCCGCGCTCCCTGCGCCGCCGCACGTACCCTCTCGGCCATCGCCTCGAGGATGGCCTGCATCAGAAGCGGGGCAGGTCGGGAAACGGCAGCTGGCCGCCGTGCACGTGCATGCCGCGATATTCGGCGCAGCGCGCGAGGGTGGGCACCGCCTTGCCGGGGTTGAGCAGGCCGGCGGGGTCGAAGGCGCGTTTCACCGCGTGGAAGGCCTCGAGCTCCGCGCGCCCGAACTGGGTGCACATCTGGTCTATCTTCTCGACGCCGACGCCGTGCTCGCCGGTGATCGTGCCGCCGACCTCGACGCACTTCTCGAGCACCTCGCGCGCGAATTGCTCGGTACGGTGCAGCTGCTCCGGGTCGTTCGCGTCGTACAGGATCAGCGGGTGCAGGTTGCCGTCGCCGGCGTGGAATACGTTCGGGCAGCGCAGGTCGTACTTGGTTTCCATCTCGCCGATGAAGCGCAGGACCTCGCCCAGGCGGCGGCGCGGGATGGTTCCATCCATGCAGTAATAGTCGGGCGAGATGCGCCCGACGGCCGGGAACGCCGCCTTGCGCCCTGACCAGAAGCGCAGCCGCTCGGCCTCGTCGCGCGACACCGTCATGCGCGTCGCGCCCGCAGCCGACAGAACCTGCTTGACGCGCGCGATCTCCTCCTCCACCTCCTCCGGCGTGCCGTCGGACTCGCACAGCAGGATCGCCGCCGCGTCCAGGTCGTAGCCGGCGTGCACGAACTCCTCCACTGCGCGCGTGGCCGGCTTGTCCATCATCTCCAGGCCCGCCGGGACGATTCCGGCCGCGATCACCGCGGCGACCGCCTGGCCGGCGGTTTCGACGTCGCCGAACGATGCCATCACCACGCGCGCGAGCTGCGGCTTGGGCAGCAGCTTGACCGTCACCTCGGTAATCACCGCGAGCAGCCCCTCGGAGCCGATCGCGAGCGCGAGCAGATCGTAGCCCGGCGCGTCGAGCGCCTCGCTGCCGAAGTCGACCGGCTCGCCGTCGACGGTATAGCCCCGCACGCGCATCACGTTGTGCACCGTCAGGCCGTACTTGAGGCAATGCACCCCGCCCGAGTTCTCGGCCACGTTGCCGCCGATCGAGCACGCGATCTGGCTCGAGGGGTCGGGCGCGTAGTAAAGCCCGAACGGCGCCACCAGGTCCGAGATGGCGGCATTGCGCACGCCCGGCTGCACCACCGCCAGGCGCGCGACCGGGTCGACGCGCAGCGCGCGCATGAACTTGGCCATCGAAAGCAGCACCCCGTCGGCCAACGGCAGCGCTCCGCCCGAGAGTCCGGTGCCCGCGCCGCGCGGCACCACCGGCACGCCGAGCGTGGAGCAGGCCTGCAGCACGCGCCGCACCTGCTCGTCCGTCTCTGGCAGAGCCACCACCATCGGCGCACGGCGATAGGCTGTGAGCCCGTCGCACTCGTAGGGCCGAGTGTCCTCGTCTTCGAACAGCACCGCGTGCGCGGGCAGGAACTCGCGCAGCCGGCGCACCACTTCGCGCTGGCGCGAAGCGTCAATGCGCTCTACAGGTACGGCTTCGCCCATTTCAGTCCTTCCAGCGTGTCACCCCTTGGATTGTATTCGCAGCCGATCCATCCGCGATAGCCGATGCGGTCCAGGTGCGCGAGTAGGAACGGGAAATTGATCTCGCCCGTCCCGGGCTCGTGGCGCTGCGGCACGTCAGCGAGCTGAATGTGGCCGATGCGCGGCAGCAGCCGCTCCGTATTCGCGGCGAGATCGCCCTCCATGATCTGCATGTGGAAGATGTCGTATTGCAGGAAGGCGTTGTCGGCGCCGGCGGCGTCCAGCACCTCGAGCGCCTCGCGGCTGGTGGCGATGAAGAAACCCGGCATGGTGCGCCGGTTGCAGGCCTCCAGCATCAGCAGCAGGCCGGCATCGCGCAGCGCGTTCGCGGCGTAGCGCACATTGCCCACCAGCGCATCGAAGTACGGCCCGCGCGGCGCCGCCTCGGGAATCACCCCCGCCAGGCAGTTCAGCCGCGGGCAGCCGGCTGCGCGGGCGTATTCGATCGCGCGTCCGACGCCTTCGCGGAATTCGTCGCGCCGGCCAGGCAGGCAGGCGATGCCGCGCTCGCCCTTGGCAGGATCGCCCGCCGGCAGGTTGTGAAGCACCACCTCCACGTTCGCGTCGCGCGCGCACGCGGCGACCTCGCGCGCGCTCCAGGCGTAGGGAAACTGATACTCGACTGCGCGGAATCCGGCGCCCGCCGCCGCGGCGAAGCGCTGCCGGAACTCGAGCTGCGGGAACAGCAGCGACAGATTGGCGGCGAGCTTCGGCATAAGCGCACTTTATCTCGATAGTGGGAGCGCGTCTCTGTGCGCGCAAGGACGAATCGCGGCGCGCGTATCTTGCTAAGATACCGCGTCACCTCGGCGCCCACCCTTGCCCGCGCAGCCCCTTCTCCGCCGGATGTTTCCGTTCCTCGCCTGGTGGCCGCGCGTGGACCGCAAGTCGCTGCGCGCCGACGCAATCGCCGGCCTGATCGGCGCGGTCGTCGTCCTGCCCCAGGGGGTGGCATACGCGACGCTCGCCGGCCTGCCCCCCGAGTACGGGCTCTACTGCGCCATGGTGCCGACCGCCATCGCCGCGCTGTTCGGCTCGTCGCTGCACGCGGTGTCGGGTCCCACCAACGCGGTTTCGCTCATGGTGCTTGCGATGCTCACGCCGCTCGCCCGGCCGGGCTCGACCGACTTCATCACGCTGGCCCTCACCCTGTCGCTGATGTGCGGCCTGCTGATGATGATGATGGGTCTGTTTCGCCTCGGCACACTGGTCAATTTCATCTCCAACGGCGTGGTGATCGGCTTCACCGCCGCAATCGGCTTCATCATCATCGTGAGCCAGCTGGGACCGCTCGCCGGCGTGCACGTGGCGCGCGCGAGCGTATTCGTGGACATGGTGCACAACACGGTCGTCCACCTGGGCGAGGTGCGCCCCTGGGCGCTTTTGGTCGGCCTGGCGACGATTGCCTCCGGCGCGCTCGCCAAGCGCTTCGCGCCGCGCATCGCACCGATGCTGGTTGCGACCGTGGTCGGCACCGCGGCGGCCCTGGGTGTGAATGCCCTCCTCGGCGACGAGGCCTCCGGTATCCGCACGCTCGGAGCGCTGCCGAGCGCGCTGCCGCCGCTGTCGTTCCCCGATCTGACCGGCGACACGCTGAGCAGCCTGTTCGGCCCCGCGCTTGCGGTGACCATCCTGTCGGTCACGCAGGCAATCGCCATCGTGCGCGCGATCGCAATCCGCTCCGGCCAGCGCATCGACAACAATCAGGAGCTGATCGGCCAGGGGCTGTCGAACGTCGCGGCGGCGTTCTTCTCCGGCTATCCGTCGAGCGCATCGGTCAACCGATGCGGCATCAACTTCGAGTCGGGGGCCCGCACGCCGCTCTCGGCGGTCCTGTCAGCACTGTTTCTTGTCCTGCTGCTGCTGGTGCTCGCGCCGGTCGCCGCGCTGCTGCCGCTGCCGGCGATTGCCGGCTTGCTGGTCCTCGCCGGCTGGGGTCTGATCGACCTCAAGCAGATGCGGATGTACCTGAACGCGAGCCGCCAGGAGGCGACGGTGCTCGGGGCGACGCTCGTCGCGACGCTCGTCATTCCGCTCCAATACGCGATTCTGGTCGGCGTCATGGCGTCTCTGGTGGTGTACCTGTACCGAACCTCGCGCCCGGTCATGCGCAGCCTGGTACCGGACCCGCGCCACAGCGAGCGCACGTTCTCGCCGACGCGCGAAGGGCTGCGCGAGTGCCCTCAGCTCAAGATCCTCAGCATCGAGGGCTCGATTTACTTCGGCGCAGTGGATCACGTCGAGTCGCACTTTGAGACGCTGCGCGAAGTCACGCCTGAGCAGAAGCATTTGCTGATCGTTTCACGCAATATCAACTTCGTCGACGTCGCCGGCGCGGAAGTCCTGTTGCGCGAGGCGCGCAAGCGTCGCTCGGCCAGCGGCCAACTCTACCTCCAGGGCACGCGCCAGCCGGTCGAGGACGTCCTGCGCAACTGCGGCTTCATGCAGGAAATCGGCGAGGAGAACGTATTCCGCTCCAAGGACCATGCAATTGCTGCGGTGTTCGGGCGACTGGATCGCGCAATCTGTGCGCGCTGCACCGCGCGCATCTTCCAGGAGTGCGTCTCGCTGCCGCCGCCGGAATCGGAACGCGGATCGTTGTGAGTCTATTCCCTGCTGCTTGCGCGGTTTCTTCCGCTCTGAAATGAGGCCTGCGTTGTCACGCCGCCGCCGCTTCCACTAGAATCGCAAGGCTTTCCCACCCGCCCGGAGGATTCCCGCATGGAACACAAGCTTCCCCCCCTGCCGTACGCGATGGACGCGCTCGCGCCGCACATCTCCAAGGAGACGCTGGAGTTCCACTACGGCAAGCACCACCAGGCCTACGTCACCAATCTGAACAACCTTATCAAGGGCACCGAGTTCGAGAAAGCGTCGCTCGAGGAGATCGTGAAGAAGGCCAGCGGCGGCGTGTTCAACAACGCGGCGCAGGTCTGGAACCACACCTTCTTCTGGAGCAGCATGAAGCCGGGCGGCGGCGGCAAGGCATCCGGCGCGCTGGCGGCGGCGATCGACAAGAAGTGGAGCTCGTTCGACGCCTTCAAGGAAGCGTTCGCGAAGAGCGCGGTCGGCAATTTCGGATCCGGCTGGACCTGGCTGGTCAAGAAATCCGACGGCGGCGTCGACATCGTCAATACGTCGAATGCCGGCACCCCGATCACGGGCGCCGACAAGCCGCTGCTGACGATCGACGTCTGGGAGCACGCCTACTACATCGATTACCGCAACGCGCGCCCGAAGTTCGTCGAGACGTTCCTCGCCAGCCTGGCGAACTGGGATTTCGCCGGCAAGAACTTCGGCTGATCAGCGCCCGGTTCTTAGCCTGTCGAGACCGAGCAGAACGGCGCCCGGTCCGATCCCGTTGCGCGCGAACCACCCCTGCTCCATTTCCAGGGAATAGCTCGCCGGGCGCTCGGCGCAGTGCGAGTCCTCGGTCTGCGGCTGCATCTGCTCGATATTGATGATTCTGCCCGTCTGGTCGAAGAAGGCGACCGACAGCGGGATGAGGGTGTTCTTCATCCACATGCACTCCATGGCGGGCCGCTCGTAGACGAACAGCATGCCGCTGTTGGGGGCGAGCGAAGTCCGGTACATGAGACCCTGCATGCGGGCGGGAACGTTGTCGGCGAGCTCGGCGTGGATTTGCCGCATCCCGAGCGAGAGCTCGACCCGGGGCAGCGGCCCGCGCTGGCCGCGCGCGGGCCCCGCAACGAGCACGGCGGCGGCAAGGCAAGCGGCGAGGAAACGCTTCACGGCAGCCAGAAAAGGAAAAGGCAGGGGAAGATACCCTGCCTTTTCGTGCAGTACCAGCTCGAGCTTACTGCTTGGGCGCGGCTTCTTTCTTCTCGACTTTCTTCTTGGCGACCTTCTTGGCTTTCACGTGCTTCTTGGCCTTCGCCTTCTTCTGGACCTTCTTCTCGACCTTCATCTCGGTCTTTTCTTCCTTCTTCTCGCCTTGGGCGACGGCCTGGAAGGAAACGGCGGCGAACATCGCAGCGATCAGGAGCGACAGCAGCTTTTTCATCGTAATGCCTTCTCTATAGAGTTGAACGTTGTCGTTGTACAGCGACGCCCGGCCTGCGCCTGGACGCTGCCCAACAACGCTCGACCGCCGGGTCGGTTGACAGCGCAGCGCTGCGCAGCGTGCGGCGTATGATTTTGCGTGCCGGCAAGGTTTTGCCCCGGCGCCCAGGGGGCGCGGCCAAGTCTTATATAATATATCTTTTAGGCTTTCTTCTTCCCAGGAGCGGTCATGGCGTACAAACACATCAAAGTCCCCGCAGGTGGCGAAAAGATAAAGGTTAACAAGGACTTCTCGCTCACGGTGCCGGACAACCCGATCATCCCCTACATCGAAGGCGACGGCACCGGCATCGATATCACGCCGGTGATGATCAAGGTGGTGGATGCCGCGGTGAAGAAAGCCTATGGCGGCAAGAAGAAGATCGTTTGGATGGAGATGTTCGCGGGCGAGAAATCCTGCAAGGTCTACGGCGAGAACGTCTGGCTGCCCGAGGAAACGCTAGAAGCCTCGAAGGAATACGTGGTCTCGATAAAAGGACCGCTCACCACGCCGGTCGGTGGCGGCATCCGCTCGATCAACGTCGCGTTGCGCCAGGAGCTCGACCTGTACGTCTGCCTGCGCCCGGTGCGCTGGTTCAAGGGCGTGCCCAGCCCGCTCAAGGAGCCCGACAAGGTCGACATGGTGATCTTCCGCGAGAACGCGGAAGACATCTACGCCGGCATCGAATGGGCGGCCAAGTCGGCCGAAGCCAACAAGCTGATCGACTTCCTGATCAAGGAAATGAAGGTCACGAAGATCCGCTTCCCCGCGAGCTCGGCGATCGGCATCAAGCCGGTGTCGATCGAGGGCAGCGAGCGCCTGATCCGCAAGGCCTTCCAGTACGCGATCGACAACAAACGCAAGTCGGTGACCCTGGTGCACAAGGGCAACATTCAGAAGTTCACCGAGGGCGGTTTCCGCGATTGGGGCTACCAGCTGGCGCAGCGGGAATTCGGCGCCAAGCCGATCGACGGCGGACCATGGTGCAGTTTCAAGAACCCCAAGGGCGGACCCGACATCGTCGTCAAGGACGTCATCATGGACGCGATGCTGCAGCAGATCCTGCTCCGGCCGGCAGAATACGACGTGCTCGCCACCACCAACCTGAACGGCGACTACATCTCCGACGCGCTCGCGGCGGAGGTTGGCGGTATCGGCATCGCGCCCGGGGCCAACATGTCCGACTCGGTGGCGATGTTCGAGGCGACCCACGGCACCGCGCCGAAGTACGCCGGCAAGGACTATGTCAATCCCGGCTCCGAGATCCTCTCGGCCGAGATGATGCTGCGCCATATGGGATGGACCGAGGCGGCAGACGCGATCGTCAAATCGATTGAGGCCGCGATCGGCGACAAGGTGGTGACCTATGACTTCGCGCGCCAGATGCAGGGCGCCAAGCAGGTGTCCTGCTCCGGTTTCGGCCAGGCGTTGATCGAGCGCATGTAATAAAAAAGGCCGCCCACGGGCGGCCTTTCCAAATTCTGTGCAGGGAAGCGGCTAGGCCTTCTGGATGTTCGAGGCCTGTTTTCCCTTCGGGCCCTGCACCACGTCGAAGGAGACCTTCTGGCCTTCCTTGAGGGTCTTGAAGCCCGACATATTGATCGCCGAAAAATGCGCAAACAGGTCTTCGCTGCCGTCGTCCGGCGTGATGAACCCGTAGCCCTTCGCGTCGTTGAACCACTTAACGGTGCCTGTCGCCATGACCCTTCCTTTCCAACTGGTTTTGAGGAATACCGCGGGAATACCCGGGATGCCTGAACTTCACGACCCCGCCGCCCTCTCTATGGCGAAACAGACAGCCTGAAATCAAACACGGTTCGCGTTTTACCCCCCCCCGCCCCGTGCCGTCAAGAGGAGCCCCGGGGCGCTCAATGCGTCAATTCTGCCGCATCCACCGCGGCGATCGCATTGCGCCGCCCCGGTACATTGATTAGGATAGCCGAGAGAGTCTTGGGTAAATCTTGGGTAAAGGAAGCGATTCATCACGTCACGCGGAGCGGGAACGGGCAAGCGAAAGGGATGTCTGATCTCATTGAGCTCGACGGCGCATAGCAAACGGGCGGCATGGCGACGCAGTTCAGAGACGATAGCGTACTCGAGGCGCGCAAGAGCAAGCTCAAGCCGCCGCCGATGTTCAAGGTCATGCTGCTGAACGACGACTACACGCCGATGGAGTTCGTCGTGCTGGTATTGCAGAAGTTCTTCAGCATGACGCGGGAACGGGCGACCCAAGTGATGCTCAAGGTTCACCGCGAAGGCATTGGGGTCTGCGGGGTGTATCCTCGCGATGTGGCCACGACGAAGGTGCAGCAAGTGGCCGCGTACTCGCGCAAGCACCAGCACCCGCTGCAGTGCGTGATGGAGGAAACCTAGGATGATTGCCCAGGAGCTCGAAGTCAGTCTTCACATGGCGTTCGTCGAGGCGCGCCAGAAGCGCCACGAATTCATCACCGTCGAACACCTGCTCCTCGCCCTGCTCGATAACCCCACCGCGGCCGAGGTGCTGCGCGCCTGCGGCGCCAACATCGACGAGCTGCGCAAGAACCTCTCGCAGCACATCGCGGAGCAGACGCCGCGCATCGCCGCCGATCGCGAAATCGACACCCAGCCTACGCTCGGATTCCAGCGTGTCATCCAGCGCGCCATCCTGCACGTCCAATCCTCGGGCAAGAAGGAGGTGACTGGCGCCAACGTACTGGTGGCGATCTTCGGCGAGAAGGATTCGCACGCGGTTTACTTCCTGCAGCAGCAGGGAATCACCCGCCTGGACGTCGTCAATTACATCTCGCACGGCATCACCAAGACACCCCAGCCGCATTCCGGCAAGGGCGAGCAGGAAGCCGAGCAGGAAGGCCAGGCCGAGACCGCCAACAGCCCGCTCGACAACTACACTCAGAACCTGAACGGGCTCGCGCTGGCCGGCAAGATCGACCCGCTGATCGGCCGCGACCGTGAGCTGGAGCGAGTCATCCAGACGCTCTGCCGCCGGCGCAAGAACAACCCTCTGCTCGTGGGCGAGGCCGGAGTGGGCAAGACCGCGATCGCCGAAGGGCTGGCGCGCCGCATCGTCGAGGGCAGCGTTCCGGAACTGCTCGCCAAGTGCACGGTCTACGCGCTCGACATGGGCGCGCTGCTCGCGGGCACGAAGTACCGCGGCGATTTCGAGCAGCGCCTCAAGGCGGTGCTGAAGCAGCTGGTCGACAATCCGAACGCGGTGCTGTTCATCGACGAAATCCACACGGTCATCGGCGCCGGCGCGGCCTCGGGCGGCACGCTCGACGCCTCCAACCTGCTCAAGCCGGTGCTCTCGACAGGACAGCTGAAGTGCATTGGCGCCACGACCTACAACGAATACCGCGGGGTGTTCGAGAAGGACCATGCACTGTCGCGCCGCTTCCAGAAGATCGACGTCAACGAGCCTTCCGTCGAGGAGACGGTCGAGATCCTGAAGGGGCTCAAAACGCGCTTCGAGGCGCACCACAGCGTCAAGTACACCGCCAACGCGCTCAGCACGGCGGCGGAGCTTTCGGCGCGCTACATAAACGACCGGCACCTGCCGGACAAAGCGATTGACGTGATCGACGAGGCGGGCGCGGCGCAGCGCATCGCGCCCAAGAGCAAGCAGAAGAAGATCATCGGCAAGGCCGAGATCGAGGACATCATCGCCAAGATCGCGCGCATCCCGCCGCGCTCAGTCTCGACCGACGACCGTAGCGCCCTCGCCAAGCTGGACCGCGACCTGAAGGCGGTAGTGTTCGGCCAGGACAAGGCGATCGATGCGCTCGCCAGTGCGATCAAGATGGCGCGCTCGGGACTGGGCAACCCGCAGAAGCCCATCGGCAGCTTCCTGTTCTCGGGCCCGACCGGGGTCGGCAAGACGGAGGTCGCGCGCCAGCTCGCCTACTGCATGGGCATCGAGCTGATCCGCTTCGACATGTCGGAGTACATGGAGCGACATGCGGTTTCGCGCCTTATCGGCGCGCCGCCGGGCTACGTCGGTTTCGAACAGGGCGGACTGCTCACCGAGCAGATTACCAAGAAGCCCTATTCGGTGCTGCTGCTGGACGAGATCGAGAAGGCGCATCCGGACATCTTCAACATCCTGCTGCAGGTGATGGACCACGGAACCCTGACCGACAACAATGGCCGCAAGGCGGACTTCCGCAACGTGGTGATCGTCATGACGACCAACGCTGGCGCGGAGCAGCTGTCGAAGAACTCGATGGGGTTCACACTCGCGAAGCAGGCCGGCGACGAGATGGAAGCGATCAAGCGCATGTTCACGCCCGAATTCCGCAATCGGCTGGACGCGATCATTTCGTTCGGTTCGCTCGACAACGACATCATCCTGCGAGTAGTTGACAAGTTCCTGATCCAGCTCGAGGAACAACTGCAGGAGAAGAAAGTCGAGCCGATCTTCACGCAGAAGCTCAAGGAGCACCTGGCCAAAAAGGGTTTCGATCCTCTGATGGGTGCGCGGCCGATGGCCCGCCTGATCCAGGACACGATCAGGCGAGCGCTCGCGGACGAGCTGCTGTTCGGCAGGCTGGTGCACGGCGGCAAGGTGACGATCGACGTCGACGACGCCGAAACGATCCGCCTGAGCTTCGAGGAAGAGCCGGCTGCGGTAGTCTGAGGCTAGCCCCGGCCGGTGCTGCCGAAGCCGCCGGCGCCGCGCTGCGATGCGGCGAATTCCTGCACCACATGAAGCTCGACCTGCACCACCGGGACGACCACCAGCTGTGCAATGCGGTCCATAGGCTGGATCGTAAACGCGTCCCGGCCGCGGTTCCATACCGAGACCAGCACCTGTCCCTGGTAGTCAGAGTCGATCAGGCCGACCAGATTGCCCAGCACAATGCCGTGCTTGGCGCCCAGCCCGGAGCGCGGCAGCACCACTGCCGCCAAGCCAGGATCGTCCAGGTGGATCGCGATGCCCGACGGCACCAGCTCGCTGTCGCCGGGCTCCAGCGTCAGAGGCAGGTCGATGCAGGCGCGCAGATCCAGCCCTGCCGCACCCGGGGTCGCGTAATGCGGCATGTCGTGCCGGATCCGCTGGTCGAGGATCTTCAACTCGAGCCTGTGGCGCATGTCTCTAACCCCGCTTCCTGCCGGTGTTCATGCCGGCAATGTGCAGCATCAACTTTCGCGCCAGATCGATCTTGGGGCCCCGGCCAAGCGGATGCTCCCCGCGCTCGTCGAAGAGCGTGATCTCGTTCTCGTCGGCGCCCAGCGCCTGCTGAGCCAGATTCGCCGCCAGCAGCGGCAGCTTCTTCTTGCTGCGCTTGGCGCGCGCATTGCTCGCCAGGTCTTCGCTCTCGGCAGCGAAGCCCACGCACAGCGGCGGCGCCGGCCGCGCGGCCACCCAGGCCAGAATGTCGGGGTTCTCCTCCAGCTCCAGCGTTTGGGCGCGGCCGGAGCCCTTCTTTATCTTGTTCGCCGACGTGCTTTTCGCCCTGTAATCGGCTACCGCGGCCACCGAGACGAAGATATCGCTCCCGCCCACTGCCGCCTTCACCGCGTCGAACATCTCGCGCGCCGTGCGCACGCTCACGCGCGTGACGCCCCTCGGCGCCGACAGCGCGACCGGCCCGCTGATCAAGGTAACCTCGGCTCCCGCCTCGCGCGCCGCGCGCGCCACTGCGTAGCCCATCTTGCCGGAGCTCAAATTGGTGATGACCCGCACCGGGTCGATCGGCTCCTCTGTCGGTCCCGCGGTGACCAGCACCCGCTTGCCTACGAGCACCTTGGGCTGGAACAGCGCCTCGACCTCCTCGGCGATCTGCAGCGGCTCGAGCATGCGCCCCATGCCCGTCTCGCCGCAGGCCTGGTCGCCGGCGGCCGGGCCAGCGAACGCGACGCCATCGTCACGCAGGGTGATTACGTTACGCTGCGTCGCAGGGTTGTCCCACATCTCGACGTTCATTGCCGGGGCCAGCATCAGGGGACACCGCCGAGCCAGCGCCAGAGCCGAGAGCAGATCGTCGGCCAAGCCGTGCGACAGCTTGGCCATGAAGTCTGCGCTCGCGGGCGCGACGAGGATCAGGTCACGGTCGCGCGACAGCTCGATGTGCGCCATGTTGTCCGGCACCCGTGGGTCCCACAAATCGGTCCACACCGCCTGGCCCGACAACGCCTGCATCGTGACCGGAGTGATGAAGCGCGTCGCCGCCGCGGTCATGGCCACCCGCAAGTCGACTCCCGCTCTCACCAGGATGCGCGCCAGCTCGGCGGCCTTGAAGGCCGCGATGCCGCCGGTCATTCCCAGAAGAATTCTTTTTCCCTTGATCGTTGTCATCGATCCGGTCGCCAACGCGTTGGACGGAAGGGAATTCTAGGTGAATTCAAGGGGGGCCGCATGGCGATCACGGATTGGCCTACAGCCGAAAGGCCGCGCGAGCGGCTGCTGGCGCTCGGGCCGGGGCGCCTGTCCGACGCCGAGCTGGTTGCCGTATTCCTGCGCAGCGGGGTGGCCGGCAAGAGCGCGGTCGAGCTGGCGCGGGAGCTGATCGGACGCTTCGGTGGGCTGGCCGGGCTACTCGCTGCCGGCCACGGTGCGCTATGCGAAACCAAGGGCCTGGGCGAGGCGAAGGCAGCGCAGCTCGCCGCAGTGCTGGAAATGGCGCGCCGCTGCCTGGGCGAGCAACTGCGTGCCGGCGCCGCCTTGAATTCGCCCGGCACGGTACGCGAGTACCTGAGCCTCGCGCTCGGTGCGCGCGAGCACGAGGTGTTCGTCGCGCTGTTCCTCGACGCGCAGCACCGCGTCATTGCGGTAGAGGAACTTTTCCGCGGCACGCTGACACAGACCAGTGTCTATCCACGCGAGGTAGTGAAAGCCGCTCTGCGCCGTAACGCTGCTGCGCTGATTCTGGCGCACAACCACCCCTCCGGCGTGGCGCAGCCGAGCCAGGCCGACGAGCTGCTCACCCGCAGCCTGAGCGAGGCGCTGGCGCTGGTCGACGTCAAGGTGCTGGATCACTTCATCGTCGCAGGCAACCAGACGCTCTCGTTCGCGGAGCGCGGACTGCTGTAGATCCCGAATCACCGCGCGCCGCGTCCCATCGGCCGTGCGCGTTGCGCGGGCCGTTCGCCGCGGACTGCGC
>JBAUTW010000232.1:0-3195 GCA_049582365.1 Burkholderiales bacterium
CGTCGAGGCAGTCGTTGCGCGCGATCAGGCGCGCGGCGTCGATGCGCGCGCCGGCCGCGGCCACGCGCAGCTGCACGGTCTGGAAGTCGCGCATGCGCGCCGCGGTGTAGTTGGTGCTGCGCTCGCCGACCGCGTCGCAGGAGAGCTCGAGCGCCGCCTGCGCGTTGCCCACCGCCGCGCCGGCGATGCAGTGCGAGCCCATGCCCGAGAGCGGGATGCGGTAGTGCGGATTGGGGTTGCTCTTCGCGCCCGGGAAGTCGGCGCCACCGCGCGCGAGGTACATCGACAGCGCGCGGTACGCGGGCACGAACAGGTCCTTCGTCTTGACCGACTTCGATCCCGTGCCGCGCATGCCGAGCACCTGCCAGTCGTCGACCACCTGGTAGTCGCTGCGCGGCACCAGGCACATGCAGTGGTCGACCACCCGCTCGCCGTCCCTGACCGTGACCGCGAGCATGTTCCAGTGGCTGCCGTCGACGCCGCTGGAGAAGTTCCAGTGGCCGCTGATCTCGAGGCCGCCGTCGACCCGTTTCGCGCTGCCCTGCGGGTAGGCGATGCCCGAGGCGATGATCGCGTCGGGGTTCTCGCGCCAGACGTCGGCCTGCGCGCGCTCGTCGTAGAGCGCGAGCATCCAGTGGTGGATCGCGAGGTTGGCGACGCTCCAGGCGGTCGAGGTGCAGCCGCGCCCGACCTCGGCCGGGATGTCGAACAGCGCGACGTAGTCGAGCTCCATGCCGCCCCAGCGCTTCGGTTGCGCAAAGCGCAGCAGGCCGCTCGCGTGCAGCCCGGCCTCGGTCTCGGGCAGCAGCTGGCGCGCCTCTTCCGCCTCGGAGGCGCGCCTGCGCAGCGACGGAACCAGGGCGCGCGCGCGCTCGAGCGCCTCGGCGTACGAGACGCCGGAGAAATCGCGCGCCATCAGGCCGTTTCGACCCGCGGCATCTTCGAGTAGTCCTCGCCGCCCCATTCGGGCGCGTCGGTGATGCCGAAGAAATTGAGCTCGATCATGAGCCCGTTCGGGTCGCGCAGGAACAGCTGATAGAGGCTCGACTCGGGCAGGTAGCGCGGGCGGAATTCGACGCCCTTGCCCTGCAGGCGCTCGACGAAGGCCTTCGGCTCGGTCGCGGCGAAGGCGATGTGATCGACCACGCCGGACTGGTCGGTCTTCGCGTTGGCCGGCGTGCCGAGGTAGTACAGCTCCGAGTTCGGAATGCCGTGCGGGCCCATGTGGACCTGGATCTTGCCGTTCACCCCGAGCCAGTAGCCCGGAAACGGGAAGTTCGGCCGCGGCATCACTTCGAAGCCCAGCACGTCGACGTAGAAGCGCCTGCTGGCCTCGAGGTCGTTGGCGCGCACGAAATAGTGGTTGATGTCTGCGACTGGCATTGCCCCTCCTCCAAGTGCGACGTTCGTAGTTTCGCCCGAAGCGCCGCGCCCCGTCCAGCGCGAGCGGCGTAGCGCTTTACTCCGCGGGCAGGAAGCCTTCGGTCGACAAATAGCGCTCGCCGGTGTCGTAGTTGAAGCCGAGCACCGTCGCGCCCCTGGCGATCTCGGGCAGCTTCTGCCTGATCGCCTGCAGCGTCGCGCCCGAGGAGATGCCGATCAGCAGCCCCTCCTCCTTCGCCGCACGGCGCGCCATCTCCTTGGCGGGCTCGGCATCGACCTGGATCACGCCGTCGAGCAGATTGACGTGCAGGTTCTTGGGCACGATGCCCGCGCCGATGCCCTGGATCGGGTGCGGCCCGGGCTTGCCGCCGGAGATCACGGGCGAGGCGCTCGGCTCGACCGCGTAGACCTTGAGTTTCGGCCAGGCCTTCTTCAGCACCTGCGCGCAGGCGGTGATGTGGCCGCCGGTGCCGACGCCGGTGATCAGCACGTCGATGCCCTGCGGGAAGTCGGCCAGGATCTCCTGCGCGGTGGTTCGCACGTGCACCTCGATATTGGCCGGGTTCTCGAACTGCTGCGGCATCCAGGCGCCCGGCGTCTGCGCCACCATCTCCTCGGCTTTGGCGATCGCGCCGACGGTGCCTTTCTCGCGCGGCGTCAGCACGTAGCTCGCGCCGTAGGCGAGCATCAGGCGCCGGCGCTCGACCGACATGCTGTCGGGCATCACCAGCACGACCTTGTAGCCTTTCACCGCGGCCACCATCGCGAGGCCGATGCCGGTGTTGCCCGAGGTCGGCTCGATGATCGTCGCGCCGGGCTTGAGCGCGCCGCTCTTCTCGGCCGCCTCGATCATCGACAGCGCGATGCGGTCCTTGATCGAGCCGCCCGGATTGGCGCGCTCGGCCTTGACCCAGACCTGATGCGTGTCGCCGAACAGGCGGTTGATGCGAATGTGCGGCGTGTTGCCGATGGTGGCGAGAATGTTGTCGGCTTTCATGGGGTTCCGTCCGCGGGTAGCAAGGGAGCGCGCATGATGAACCGCTCGCGCGCGATTTTCAAACCCGCACCGTTCGGGTTGATGCCGGATCGGACGATCTGTACAATCTTTCCGTACAAATTGGAGATGCGCCGTGGCGAAGGTCAAGGTCAGCGAGCTGCGTCAGAACCTTCCCGACTACCTGGCTCGCGTGCGCGCCGGAGAGGAACTCGAGATCACGGTGCACGGCCGGGTGATCGCGCGCATCGTGCCCGAAGCCGAGCGCGCGGCCTCGGCGCGCGAATGGCTCAAAGCCCTGCGCGCGAAAGCGCGGGTCGGCGACGTCATCAGCCCCTCGGGCGAGCGCTGGAACGCCGAGCGTGGTCGTTCTTGACACCCACGTCCTGATTCACGACGCGCTCGAACCGAAGCGGCTTTCGGCACGCGCGCGCCGCGCCCTCGACGGCGAGCATGGCCCTCTTGCCGCGAGCGACATCAGCCTGTGGGAGATCGCGATGCTGATCTCGAAGGGACGGCTCGACCCTGCGGCCGACGCGGCGCGCTTCATCGAAAAAGTCGTCGAGGCGCGCTCGCTTCGCATCCTGCCGATCACGCCCCAGATCGCCGTGCTGGCCCAGTCGGATGATTTCATCCACGGCGATCCGGCCGACCGCATCATCGCGGCGACGGCGCGCGCCAACGCCGCCGCGCTCGTCAGCGCCGACGCGCAGCTCAGGCGCGCGCGCGGCATCAAGCTGATCTGGTAGACGCCTAGGACCAGAGCCCGCGCAGCGCGGAGGCGACGTCGATCGGCGGCGCCTCGCGCGCGGGGGCGG
>JBAUTW010000233.1:0-3851 GCA_049582365.1 Burkholderiales bacterium
GAGCGCGGTCGAGCGCGAAGCGACGCACCGCGCGATCGCGCTCTCGGAGCTCGTCGACGTGCCGATCCTGATCGTGCACGTCTCGGGCGGCGAGGCGATCGAGCAGATCCGCTGGGCGCAGGCGCGCGGGCTGAACATCCATGCCGAGACCTGCCCGCAGTACCTCTTGCTGACCGCGGCCCACCTCGGCGCAAGCGGATACCACGGCGCGAAATGCGTCTGCAGCCCGCCGCCGCGCGACAAGGCGAGCCAGGCCGAGGTCTGGCGTGCGCTCGCGGGCGGCGTGCTCGGCGTGTTCTCCTCCGACCACGCCCCGTTCCGCTACGAAGACACGCACGGCAAGAAACCGGACGGGCGCGAGGTCGCGTTTCCCTACATCCCGAACGGCATCCCGGGGCTGGAGACGCGGCTGCCGCTCCTGTTCTCCGAAGGCGTGCTCAAGAACCGCATCGATCTGCGCACGTTCGTCTCGCTCACCGCGACCAACCCGGCGCGCATGTACGGCCTGTACCCGCGCAAGGGAACGATCGCCGTCGGCAGCGACGCCGACCTCGTCCTGTGGGACGAGACTCGGCGCGTCGTCCTCCGCAACGAGCTGCTGCATCACGCGGTCGACTACACCCCCTACGAAGGAATCGAAGTCACCGGCTGGCCGGCCCTCACGCTCTCGCGCGGCGAAGTCGTGTGGCAGGACGGTGAGTTCCGCGGCGCGGCGGGCCGCGGGCAGTTCATGAAATGCGGCCTGCCGGCGCCGGCGCGGCTGCGGCGGATCGCCGCACGCTCCTGGGAGTAGCGGCAGCTATGACAACGGCAGCGTGCGCCGGTCTATTTGGACGCAGCCCTAGACCAATTCCATCCGCCGGCGCCCCGAGCGGTAATCGGCGGCGCCGCGCCGCAAGGTCTTGCGCATGATCGCGGGAATCTCGCTTGCGGCGCGCGCCGCGCTGAAGTAATGCCCTTGTATCTGGTCGCACCCCTCGTCGCGCAAGAAGCCGACCTGTGCCTCGCTTTCGACTCCTTCAGCCACCACCTTCAGGCGCAGGGTATGCGCCATGGCGATGATCGCCTGGGCGATCGCCATGCTGTCCACGTCGTGCGGGATATCCTCGACGAAGGAGCGATCCAGTTTCACGCTGTCGATCGGGAAGCGCTTCAGGTACGCAAGCGATGAATATCCGGTGCCGAAATCGTCGATCGACACGCTGATTCCCAGGTCCTTCAGCCGACGCAGCGTGCCGACCGCCTGCTCGGGGTCATTCATGACCATGCTCTCGGTGATCTCGAGCTCGAGATCCGGCCCTTCGAGTCCGGAATCGGCGAGCGCCGACTTGATTTGATCGACAAGACTTTCTTCGGCGAACTGGCTGGGGGACAGGTTCACCGCGACGGCCACTCGCCGCGTGCCCTGCCGCTGCCAGGCGCGGTTCTGCATGCATGCGGTCTTCAGCACCCAGGCGCCGATCGGCCGTATCAGGTCGCTCTCCTCGGCGATGGGAATAAAGCGGCCCGGCGCGAGCAGCCCCATCCCGGGATGCTGCCAGCGCAGCAGCGCCTCCATGCCGCAGATGTGGCCGCCGGCGAGGTCCGCCTTGGGCTGATAGTGCAGCCTCAATTCGCCGCGCTCCAGCGCGCGGCGCAGCCCGGATTCCAGCGCCAGGCGCTCGCGCGAATAGTTGTCGATCTGCGCCGAATAGAACTGGAAGTTGTTCCCTCCCTTTCCCTTGGCGCGGTACAGCGCGATGTCCGCGTTTTTCAGCAGGGTCCTGCCGTCGTCCGGGTAGACACTGATGCCGATGCTGGCGGTGCTGTGAATTTCCTCCCCTTCGATGACGAAGGGCTCCGCCATGGCGTCCAGCAGCCTTTGTGCAAGTCGGGCAATCGGCTCGCGGTCCGCGAACTCGTCCATCAAGACGACGAATTCGTCGCCCCCCTGCCGGGCGATCGTGTCGGTCTCCCGCAAGCAGTCGTAGAAGCGCCGCGCCGCAATGTTGATCAGCGTGTCGCCGGCCTCGTGGCCCAATGTATCGTTCACGTGCTTGAAGCGGTCCAGATCGACCAGCAGCACGGCGAGCGCCCGGCCGTGGCGCTGCGCCCCCGCGAGAGCGTGCGACAGGCGCTCGTGGAGGAGAGTGCGATTGGGCAGCGCCGTCAGCGGATCATGCGTGGCAACGATCCTGAGTCTCTCGTCCGTCTGCCTGCGCACCGCGGCTTCCCGGTAGACAAGGTAATAGATCAAGCCGAGGAAGACCAGGCCGAAGAACGTAGCGACGTACTGCGTCGCAAGGCTGAAGCGGGATTGTTCCTGGAGCTCCCGCGTCCGCTGCGTGAACAACTGGCCCTGGTTCGCCCTGAACTGCGTGAAAAGATCGTAGATGGCGCCCAGATTTCGTCCGGATTCTTCGGTTGAAATGGCCTTGAGGCTGCCCTGCGTGTCTCCGCTGTTCAGCAGCCTGAGCGCACCGTCGAATTCGGCGGTGCGTGCGGCGATCGACGACTGCATTGCGCCGATCTTCTCCAACGCGGCGGGGTCGTTGCCGATCAGCGGCCGGATGTCGTCGAGGCGGCGACCGGCGCCCCGAAGCAGCTGGCCGGCGTTATCGAGGTACTCCTTGCTTCCGGTGATGATGTAGTTGCGCTGCCCCGCTTCGGAATCCGCAACGGCGGAGCTGACGTTCCTCAGCTGTTCCATGACCTGCAAGCCGCCCTCGACGGCACGAGTCTCCGCCGTGAGCGAAGCAATGGTGTGATAGGCGATCAGCGCATTCGCGGCGAGGATCAGGAACCCCAGGCCGAACCCGATGATGACCCGCCTGGGAATCGCCGGGCTCATGCAAAAGACCTCGGTGAACGCACGCCGACGACGTGCATCGTATGTCCGCGGCGAAGCGGACACGCGGAGAATCGATCAGCGCGCACAATCTTTTGCATCTAGGCCTGCCAGTAGTGTCAACGGCTGAGCGGCGGCGGCGATCATTCCTTCGGCGCTCCCTCGGGCTTCGTATATGGCCCGATCGAAACGCCGTCGATCGCCGCGGCAGTCGGTTTGAGCGGCATTCCGGCCTTCCGACGGAGTGACCGCTGGGCCGCTAGAGTCGCACGGAGTGGCGCGATGGCCAAGGGAGTTTCGCGCACTTCGACGGGTCGGCGAAGGTAATCAGCAGCGCGTGGAATATCCAAGTGCTTGAATTCCGGTGGAGTGAAGAAGGATCGAGCTCCCAACCTCCGCATTGCTGCAGTGCAAAGCCGGGCGGTGCGAGGCGGGTAAATTTCGCCGGGCGCCACCGCCACGCCACACCTATTCGGCACACATGGGGATTCATACGATCCGCCGCCTCCGATGCGGCTGCCAGCCGGCAGCCCCGTTGGAAATAGCGCGCCCGCGAGGGACCCCTACGTCAATCCGGCTGTTCTTGCCATCGTCCGCTCTTAGTGTTTGCAGGGAATCGCCGTTCTCGGCGAGCTGCCGGCAAGCGCATGAAGTGACGCCGACGTCCGCCTTTCGGCCAATACCGACGGTCAGCCGTATCAGTGTGGATGCCAGCTCACGACCCATAGCGGTCACTGCTCGCTGCGCGAGTTACGTTGTCAACTAATACTGGCTAGAAGGCGCTGTCAACGCGTCGCGCTGGTCGACGTTGATGTAGAAGTGCCAGAACTTGATCGCCTAAGGGAGCAACTCGTATACCTCAGGTTCTGGCTTGGAATAATGGTCGTCACGGAAATCACTTTGGTCGGCTGGCTGATCTCAACGCCCACCGACACAAATCCAACGCTCTGGTTTATTGGCGCATTCGGCGCTATCGTCCTTGGTGCCGCCATTTTCCTTGTTCACCGGCAAGTCGAGCGTCGAA
>JBAUTW010000234.1:0-6064 GCA_049582365.1 Burkholderiales bacterium
CGGCGCTGGGCCGACGTCACCTCGACCGACTACGTCCCGGCGCTGCTCGAGCGCGGGCGCGCCCGGGCGGGAGCCGAAGGCCTGCCGGTGAAGTTCGAGCAGGCGGACGTCGAGAACCTGCAGTACCCGGACGCGAGTTTCGACGTGGTGCTTTCGACCTTCGGCGTGATGTTCACGCCCGACCAGGAAAAAGCCGCGGCCGAAATGGCCCGGGTCTGCAAGCCGGGCGGCAAGATCGGCCTCGCCAACTGGACCCCTTCCAGCTTCGTCGGCGAGCTTTTCAAGCTGATCGGCCGCTACCTGCCCCCGCCGGCCGGCGTGAAGTCGCCCGCGCTGTGGGGCACCGAGGAGCGCCTGCGAGCGCTGTTCGGCGATCATCTCGGCTCGATTGCGATCGAACCGAAGGACTTCGTGTTCCGCTATCGCAGTGCGGCCCACTTCCTCGAGGTGTTCCGCACCTATTACGGCCCGGTGCACAAGGCGTTCGGCGCGCTGGACGCCGAAAAGCAGGAATCGCTCGCCGCGGACCTGATCGCGCTGGCCGAACGGTTCAACCGCGCGACCGACGGTTCACTGCTGGCCCCGGGCCGGTACGTCGAGGTGGTCATCCAGCGCAAGTAACGCGGGAATGCGGGGGCGATCATCGCAATCACAGCATGCCGGGACGCTGAGAGGCCCGGCATGCTTGAAAGATACAACCGACAACCTTGAGGAGAACAGAATGACCGAAGCTGATCGCATCAAATATCTGCGCATCGCCCTGTTGCTGGTGGGGCTGACCTTCACTTTCGGCATCTGGCCGCTCAGCATCGTCTGGCCGTCTGGCTGGTGCTGGCATGAAGCGGGTCGCTCGGAGTATTTCGAAATGATCCTGGGCATCTACGCCACGCTCGGCGTGTTCCTGATGGTCGCCTCGCGCGATCCGATGGCGCACAGAAGCCTGATCTGGTTCACGGTCTGGTCGAGCATCGCGCACGGCGGGATCATGGCCATTCAGGCGGTCGCCAAGACCAGGTACTTCGGGCATCTCTATGGGGACGTCGCGGCCCTGATTGCCGTTGCGGCCGTACTGGCAGTGCTGACTCCGCGTCCGGCTTCGGCAATTAGACAGCGATCCGCGGCATAACCCGTCGTTCCAGCGGACGCGCAATTCCTGCGCTCGAGTGCGGGCGGCCCGATGTACTACACCGGGCGCGACGACTCGACGACCCTGAAAGGAGTCACAAAATGAGCACGAGCGACATCATGATCCACATCAACGAGTCTCTGGGCGAAGAAGCGCGCAGCGCGCTCGAAAATGCGATCCGAAGCGTCGAGGGCGTCGTTGCCCCAAGGTTCAACGCCGGCAAGGAGCATCTCCTGATGGTTGCCTTCGACCCCAAGAAGACGAGCGCGGCGGCCTTGCTGGAGCGGACCCGGGCGGCGGGCTACACGGCCCAGCTGGTGGGTATGTAGACCCCGCCAAGCGGAAACCGAGTGCGATACGCGCGATAAGGTGGAGGCGATGCCTATTCTGTCGCTGGGGAATGTCAAGATCGATTACATCGACGATGGACAAGGTGAACCGGTCGTGCTGATCCACAGCTCGGTCAGCGCAAACCGGCAATGGCGCGCGCTCACGCAGGCGCTGTCCGATCGCTACCGAACCCTGGCAATCAACCTGTTCGGCTACGGCGAAACGACCCCCTGGCCGGCAGCGTCGCCGCAGTCCCTGTACGCGCAGGCCCAACTGGTCCTGGCGTTGTGCGAACACGCCGCTGCGCCGGTCCACCTGGTCGGGCACTCCTTCGGCGGCTCGGTGGCGATGAAGTCCGCCATGCTGCTCGGCCCCCGAGTTGCCAGCCTGACGCTGCTCGAACCCAACCCCTTTTACCTGCTCAAGCAGAACGGCCGCACGCAGGCGTTTCTGGAGGCACGCAGCTTGCGCGATCACGTGAAGTGCTTCGGATCGCTGGGGGACTGGGTTAGGGTTGCGCAACGCTTCGCCGACTACTGGCTAGGGGACGGTTCGTGGGCCGCCATGCCGGACAAGCGCCGGGCGGCCTTTGCCGATGCCTTGCCGCCCAACTTCCACGAGTGGGACGCCGTCATGGACGAAGAAACGACCGTTGCCGAGTGCAAGACCTTGGCTGCAAGAACTCTGGTGGTGTGCGATGGGGCGACGCGGCTGCCCATCCGCGAGATCGTCGCCATCCTCGCGGCAGCCTGCCCGCACTGGACCTTCCGCAGCCTTGCCGAAGGCGGACACATGGCCCCCCTCACCCGCCCGGAGCTCGTTGCGCCAATCGTGCGCGAATTCCTCGACGGCGCCGAAAGCGCCTAGCGCCGCACCCCCCCGTCACGTCGCCTTCGCGGCGGACTTGTCCGCCGCCAGGTAGGTGTAGAACGCGGGCACGACGTAGAGCGAGAAGAGCGCGCCGATCGCAAGCCCTGCGCAGATCACCAGTCCCATGTCGAAGCGGCTCACCGAGCCGGGACCCGAGGCGAGGATCAGCGGCACCGCGCCGAACACCATCGCGCCGGTGGTCATCAGGATCGGCCGCAGCCGGATGCTCGAGGCCTTCTGCACCGCGGCGAAGCGGTCGAGCCCCTCGCTCTCCTGGATCACGTTGGCAAACTGCACGATCAGGATGCCCTGCTTGGTGATCAGGCCGATCAGCGTAACCAGGCCCACCTCGGTGTAGATGTTCAGCGTCGCTGCGCCCAGGTACATGAAGGCGAGCGCGCCGGAGACCGCCATCGGCACGGTGACCATGACGATGAGCGGGTCGCGGAAGCTTTCGAACTGCGCCGCGAGCAGAAGGTAGACGAGCACGATCGACAGCGCGAAAGTCACGAGGAAGGTGTGACCCTGCTCGACGTACTGGCGCGACTGCCCGGCGTAGTCGGTGCCGAAGTCGGACGGCAGGGTCTTCGCCGCGAGCGCGTGCAGGTCGTCGAGCGCCTGGCCGAGGGTCACGCCGGGGGCCATCACCCCCTGGATGGTGGCCGAGTTGAGCTGCTGCATCTGCGGCAGGAACTCGGGCGTGACGCGCGTGTGCACCGAGATGAGGGTGGAGAGCGGCACCAGGCCGCCGGCCGCGGTGCGCACGTAGTAGTCGCGCAATCGCGCGGGCTCGGCGCGGAAGTGGTCGGGCACCTGCGGGATCACCTCGTAGCTGCGGCCGTTCAGGCTGAAGCGGTTGACGAAGTTGCCGCTCAGCAGCGGCGCGAGGTTGCCGCCCAGGTCGGCCATGGTGATGCCGAGGTCGCCCGCCATCGCGCGGTCGATCTTCACCAGCACCTCCGGGTTGTCGTAGGCGAGATCCTTGGTGAGGAAGGCGAAGTCGCCGGTCTGCAGCGCCTTGCCGATGAAATCGTTGGCGACCTTCTCGATGGTGCCGTAGTCGGCGCTCGAGGTGAGGACGAACTGCACCGGGAAGCCGGTCGGCGAGCCCGGCAGCGAAGGCTTCTCGAAGGCCGCGGCCTGCACCCCGGTCAGGCCGGCGAGCTTGCCCTGCAACGGCTGCAGCAGCTGCATCTGGGTGCGCTTGCGCTTGCTCCAGTCGACCATTTTCATGCCGGCGATCATGCCGTTGTAGCCGCCGCCGCCGCCGAGCGACAGGCCGTTGATCTCGAACACCTGCTTGTTCTCCGGAAAACCGTCCATGATGCTGCGAATCTGGTTCGAGTAGCGGTCGAGATAGTGCAGCGTCGCGGTGGGCGGCCCCTTGGCCGACACCAGGATCAGGCCCTGGTCCTCGATCGGCGCGAGCTCGCTCGGGGTGCCGAGGAACATCACCGGAATCGCGACGAACACCCCCAGGGCGACCACCAGCACCGCGCCGCGGTGGCGCATCACGGCGCCGAGCGAGCGGTCGTAGACCGCGCGCAGGCGCGCATAGCCCGCCTCGAGCGCGTGCGCCAGGCCGCGCGGCGGCGTGTGGCGCAGCACGCGCGAGGACACCATGGGCGAAAGTGTCAGCGCCACCACCGCCGACACGGCCACGGTGAACACCAGGGTGAAGGCGAATTCCGAGAACAGGCTGCCGGTGAGGCCGCCGGTGAGGCCGATCGGCGCGAACACCGCGGCCAGCGTGGTCGCCATGACGATGATCGGCGAGGCCAGCTCGCGCGCGCCCAGGCGCGCCGCTTCGAGCGGCGTGAGGCCGTCCTCGATGTGGCGGTGCACGTTCTCGACCACGATGATCGCGTCGTCGACCACCAGCCCGATCGCGAGCACCACCGCGAGCAGGGTGAGCAGGTTGATGCTGAAGCCCGAAGCGATCATGAACATCCCGCCGCCGACGATCGACAGCGGGATCGCGATCGCCGGGATCAGCAGCGAGCGCAGCGAGCCGAGAAACAGGAATATCACCGCCACCACGACCGCCAGCGCGATGCCGATGGTCAGCATCACCTCGTCGATCGAGCGCTGGATGTACTCGGTCGCGTCGTAGGGCACGACGATGCCGATGCCCGGCGGCAGCGCGGAGCTGAGCTGCGCAAAGGCGCGGTGCACGCCCTCGCCCACGTCGAGCGCGTTCGCCCCCGGGGTCGGGTACACGCCGATGAACACCGCCGGCGTGCCGTTGTAGTACACCGCCTGCAGGTAGTTCTGCGCGCCGAGCTCGACCTTGGCCACGTCGCCGAGACGCACCAGCGAGCGGCCGGTGCGCGTGATCACCAGGTTGCGGAAGGCCGCGGTATCGTCGAGCGAGGTCTGGGCGGTGATGGTGCGCGTGACGTTGCCCGACTGCACCTGGCCGACCGTGCTGATGAAGTTGTTCGCCTGCAGCGCGCGCACCACGTCGGACGGGGTCAGGTGAAGCGCCGCGAGCCGGTCCGGGTCGAGCCAGGCGCGCATCACGAAGCTGTTGCCGTCGGCGCCGGTGCCGGTCGGCACGATCTGCGCCTGGCCGACCCCGGCCACGCCCTGGATCTTGGGCTGCGCCACGCGCAGCACGTAGTCGTTGACCTGCTGCTGCGACAGCGTCTTGCTGTAGAACGCGAGATACATGAGCGCGGTGGTGTCGCCCACGGTCTCGTTGATCACCGGCGCCTGGGTGCCTTGCGGCAGCAGGTTCTGCACCTGCTGCACCTTGGCCATGATCTGCGCGATCGCCGCGTTCGGGTCGTAGTTGAGCTTCATGTACGAGGTGATCGTCGACAGCCCCTCGGCGCTGCTGGAGATGGTGTAGTCGATACCCGGCGCGGCGGCGATCGCCTGCTCCAGGCGCGAGGTGATGAAGCCCTGCACCGTGCTCGGGTCCGCGCCCGGGTAGGCGGTGGTGACGGTCACCAGGGTGCTGCTCACCTGCGGGTACTGTTGCACGGTCATCGCGCTCCAGGCGCGCAAGCCGAGCAGCAGGATGACCAGGTTGAGCGAGGTCGCGAGGACCGGCCGGCGGATGAACAGATCGGTGAAGCCCATGGAAGCGCTCAGTTGCCGGCGCCCGGCTCGACCTTCACCGCCGCGCCGTCGTGCAGCTTGAGCTGCCCCGCGGTGACCACCTGCTCGCCGCTCTTGAGCCCGCTCAGCACCTGGGTCATCCCGTCGCGCGACTCGCCGCTGCGCACCGGCGCGGCCACCGCCACCTCATGGCCGTCGCGCGTCTCGACGCGGTAGACGAAGTCGCCGTAGGTGTTGTAAGTGACCGCCACGGTCGGCACCGCGAGCGCCTGCTGCGGCGCGCCGACCAGGATCTGCGCCTGCGCGAACATCCCGGGCCGCAGCTGGTGCTGCGGGTTGGGCAGCATCGCCTCGACCGTGACGTTGCGCGAGCTGGCGTCGACCTCGGAGCCGAGCGCGCTCACCTTCGCCTCGAAGGTCTTGCCCGGGAAAGCGTCGACCGTGAGGCTTACCGCCTGCCCGGTCTCGATCGCGCCGATCTCGCTCTGCGGCAGCGTGAACTGCACCCGCACCGGATCCCACACGGTCAGCGTGGCGATCCCGCTGCCGGGGTTCAGGTACTGCCCGAGGCTGACCTCGCGCACCCCCAGCCAGCCGGAAAACGGCGCGCTCAGCGCGAGCTTGGCGAGCGTCGCGCGACTCCCGGCGACGGCGGCCAGCGCGGTCTGGAGG
>JBAUTW010000235.1:0-2192 GCA_049582365.1 Burkholderiales bacterium
CGCTCGAGCCGGCCGGCCCCAGGCCGATCACCAGAACGTCGCAGGCTCTCATGCCCGGCTCACGCGGCGACCACCGGAATGCGCGAGATGCGCGAGGCGGCGCGCTTTTCCGCCTCGACCACGAGTCTGGGGTCGATGCGCGCGGCGGCGGGGTCCTCGAGCGCGAGCACCTCCTCGCCGATCGCGATCGAACAGCAGGCGGGCGTCACCTTGACCTCGCGCCCGAGCGCGAGCGCAAGCTCGACGCTGCCGTCGGCCGGGTGCGCGATGCCTTCAAGCCCGGCCATCACCGCGTAAGCGTCGATCTCCATCTTGGCGCGGCCGGCGGGGCGCGCGCAGCCGAGCAGCAGCGGCAGTTCGGGCAGCGCCGCGCGCGCATCGAGGAAGAAGCGCCCCACCTCGCGCGAAGACGGCGTCGCGAACGGGCGCCCGGCCGGGGCGTAGAACGGCATCACCACCACCAGCACCAGCGCGGACGGGCGGTGGCGCGCGATCATCTCGAGCGCGTGCCACTCGCCGAGCATGCGGCCGTAGTGCAGCCCGAGCACGATGTGCGGCACGACTTTCATGGCTGTCGCCACCAGCGCCTCGAGCGAGCGCTCGAAGTCATCCACCGGGCGGCGCAGGTGGTAGACCTGGGACACCGTGTCCTGCGCGCCGATGATGTCGAGCATCGCCGCGTCGACTCCGGCCGCCGCGATCTCGCGCGCCATGGCGCCGTCGACCAGCGCGGTGTGCATCGCGATGCGGAATTCGGGGAATGCGTCCTTGATCCGGCGCACGGTCGGCAGGAACGGCCCGTACTCGACCTCGTCGCGGTGGTTCGAGCCGCCGGTGAGCAGCATGCCCTTCGCGCCCTGCGCCACCTGATCGTTGACCGTGCGCCACAGCGCCTCGGGCGTGGTCGCGGCGAGCATCGGCTCGAGGATCTTGGCCTTGCAGTGGTCGCACTGCAGCTTGCACTCGCCGCCGGTGATCGAGACCGCCGGCCAGGCGCTCTTGCCGCACGCGGAGATCTCGCTCGAAGCGTAGGCCTTGAAGGTGGGCGTGTAGAAGTTGATGGGGCGGGCGATGCCGCCGGCGCGCGCGAAACGCGCGACAAGGTCCCGCTCCAGATTCGCGGCCTCGAGCGCCTCGATGCCCGCCGCGAGCTCAGCCCAATCGGCCACGCTCAGGGGCAGCCCGCGAAGCCGTCGGCCGCCATCTTGGCCTCGAACGCGGCAGTGGCCGCCGCGCCGGTCACCAGCGAGGCCGCGTCGGCGTCCCAGTTCGAGGGCTTTAGCTTGACCAGCCAGCCGTTGCCGTAGGGGTCGGCGTTGATGCTCTTCGGATTGGCCGTTACCGCGTCGTTGATCGCCGCGACTTCCCCGGCTACCGGCGTCTTCACCGGGCCGACCCACTTGCCGGACTCGATCGTGGCGGCGGACTTGTTCAGCTCGACCGAGCGGCCGACCTTCTTCGGCGTGTAGGCGACCACCTCGCCGGCCAGCGCGCAGGCGTAGGCGGTCATGCCGATGGTGACGGTGCCGTCTGCCTCCTTGCGCACCCAGACGTTGTTCTCGACGTTGTAGTAAAGGTCGTCGGGCAGGTTGCAGTTCTTGACCGAGGCCATCGCTTGCTCCTTCTTTAGAAAAACAGCACTTTGTCGCAGGAAAGTATCATGTCGGCCAGCACCCCGCCGCTCGAAATCTCGTCCACCTCGGCAATCAGGTCGACCGGCTCGATGTCGTAGCCCGGCAGCGCCGGCCGGCAGGCGTGGAACCTGACCCCCGCCGCCTTCGCGTCGCGCATGAATTCGATGATTCTTTTCCCGCCGTCCATCGCCGTCAAGCTCTCGGCGACGCCGTTCTGCACCAGGCGCACGCCGTCCATGGTGAAGAAGATGGTCACTTCGGCGTCCATCGAGGCAAGCAGCGCTCCCAGGTAGAACGGGGTCGCGCAGCGCCCGCGCGTCGCCGGGCCGCTGGTCATGACGATGACCACCGATTTCTCTTCGTGGTCGAGAAACTTTTCCTGGCTCACGCGCGCTTGCACTCCATCTTGTCGGCGCGGCAGCGCTCGCAGAAGCCGGTCTCGGCGGCCGCGCCGGTGAGCAGCCCCGCGAGCGCCTGCTCGAGCGGGGCCGAGGGCCGCACGCGCGCGATCCACTCGGCGTAGGGGTCGCGGTTGATGCGCAGCGGGTCGTCCAGCAC
>JBAUTW010000236.1:0-4265 GCA_049582365.1 Burkholderiales bacterium
CCCGACCACCCCCGCGCCGATGACGCGCGCGGGTGCCGCCGGGCGCGTCGCGCGCGAGGTGGTGCTGTTCGAGAGCCTGTTCCGCTCCAACAAGTCGATCTGGCTGTTCGGCTGGCTGTTCCACGTCGCGCTCGCGCTGGTGCTGCTGCGGCACCTGCGCTATTTCATCGAGCCGGTGTGGGCCTGGGTCGCGTTCGCGCAGCCTTTCGGCGTCTACGCCGGCTTCGCGCTGCTGGCGGGGCTCGCCGGGCTGTGGGCGCGTCGCTTGCTGCTCGAGCGCATGCGCTACATCTCGACCTGGTCGGATCACCTGATGCTCGCGCTGCTGGCCGGCATCACGCTCAGCGGCCTCGCGATGAAGTTCGTCGCGCATACCGACATCGTCGGGCTGAAGGAATTCATGCGCGGCCTGATCGTCTTCGACTGGCAGCCGCTGCCGGCCGACCCGGCGCTGCTGGTGCACCTGACGCTCGTTCTGCTCCTCATGGTGGTGTTCCCGGCCTCCAAGCTCTTGCACGCGCCGGGGGTGTTCTTCAGCCCGACGCGCAACCAGGCCGACGACTCGCGCGAGCGGCGCCACCTCGCCGCCTGGGCCCGGGACTAGCCATGGCCCAGGCCGCCGTCAAAGCGCCGCCGCTGAAGGCGTACCCGGTCATCCCGATCCTCGCGCCCGGCGCGATGGCCGGCAGCAAGCCCTACGCCGCCTCCGACAAGATGAACGAGGCGCTCGGCTTTCCCGGCAAGCTGCCCGAGGACTGGAAGGCGCGCGCGCTCGAAAAGATGGGCGAGCTGCTCGGCAAGTACCGCGGCCTGAGGGTGTTCCTCGACGCCTGCGTGCACTGCGGCGCCTGCACCGACAAGTGCCACTACTTCCTCGGCACCGGCGACCCGAAGAACATGCCGGTCGCGCGCCAGGACCTGCTGCGCAAGGTCTACCGGCGCTACTTCACGCTCGCCGGCAGGTGGTTCCCGAAGCTGGTCGGCGCCGAGGACCTGACCGAGGAAGTGCTCGAGGACTGGTTCAAGTACTTCAACCAGTGCTCCGAGTGCCGCCGCTGCTCGGTGTTCTGCCCCTACGGCATCGACACGGCCGAGATCACCATGGCGGCGCGCGAGATCATGAACGCGGTCGGCATGGGGCAGAAGTACACCAACGAGATCATCGGCAAGGTGCACAAGATCGGCAACAACCTCGGCCTGCCGCCGCGCGCGCTGGCCGACACCCTCGAGACGCTGGAAGAGGAGATCAGGGAGGAGACCGGGATCGACGTCAAGCTGCCGCTCGACCAGAAGGGCGCCGAGGTGCTGCTGGTCACGCCCTCGGCCGACTTCTTCGCCGAGCCGCACGTGTTCAGCCTGATCGGCTACGCCAAGGTGTTGCACGCCGCGGGCATCAGCTGGACCCTGTCCTCGCACGCCTCCGAGGCGGCGAACTTCGGCGTCTTCATCGGCAGCTACGAGCAGATGAAGAAGGTCTCGCTGCGCGTGCGCGAGGCAGCGCTCGAGCTGGGCGCGAAGCGCCTGGTGGTGGGCGAGTGCGGCCACGCCTGGCGCGTCGCCTACAGCTTCTGGAACACGCTCATCGGCCCGTTCGACTTCCTCGATCCGCGCTACCCGGCGCCGCAGCACATCTGCGAGCTGACCCACGACCTGGTCAAGCGCGGCGCGATCCGGCTCGACAAGGAGAAGAACGACCAGCGCGTGGTGACGTTCCACGACTCGTGCAACGTCGCGCGCGGCGCCGGCATGGGCGGCGTGCCGGGCGGGCAGTTCACGATCCCGCGCGACCTGATCCGCGCCTCGTGCAACCACTTCCACGACATGGCGCCCGAGACGATCAACGAGAGCACCTTCTGCTGCGGCGGCGGCGGCGGGCTGCTGTCGGACGAGATCATGGACCTGCGGGTCAAGGGCGCGCTGCCGCGCATGGAGGCGCTCAAGCAGGTGGTCGACGCGCACGGGGTGAACTTCATGGCGATGATCTGCGCCATCTGCAAGGCGCAGTTCACCAAGGTGGTGCCCTATTACCAATTCGACATGAGCATGGTGGGCGGCGTGCACCAGCTGGTGGGCGACGCGATCCGGCTCGGCGAGCTGCACTAGAGGAGGAAAGTCATGTCAGAGGCGACGCCACGGGCGGACGACAAGCTCAACTACCGGCGCTACCGCGAGGGCGATTCCGGCCATGGCCCCTGGACCGAGCACATCTTCCAGGCCGGCCACAGCCACAAGTGCCCGACCTACCAGAAGAGCACGCCGCCGTGCCAGGCGAGCTGCCCGTCGGGCGAGGATATCCGCGGCTACCTCGCGATCGTGCGCGGCACCGAGAAGCCGCCGGCCGGCATGGCCTGGCAGGAGTACGCCTGGCGCAGGCTGACCGAGTCGAACCCGTTCCCCGCGGTGATGGGGCGCGTGTGCCCGGCGCCGTGCGAATCGGGCTGCAACAGGAATGAAGTCGAGGATTTCGTCGGTATCAACTCGGTCGAGCATTTCCTCGGCGAGTACGCGATCGCCAACGGGCTCAAATTCATCGAGCCCAAGACCCGGAGCGGCAAGAAAGTCGCCGTGATCGGCGGCGGGCCGGCCGGGCTGTCCTGCGCCTACCAGCTCGCGCTCAAGGGGCACGAGGTGACGGTGTTCGACGAGCACGACCAGCTCGGCGGCATGATGCGCTACGGCATCCCGGGCTTTCGCACCCCGCGCGCGGTGCTCGACGCCGAGATCCGGCGCATCCTCGAGCTGGGCGTGAAGGCGCGCCCGAAGACGCGCATCGGCCGCGACGTCACGCTCGAGCAGCTGAACAAGGACTACGACGCGGTCTTCATGGGCATGGGCGCGCAGGGCGGGCGGCCGCTGCCGGTGCCGGGCGCGGAAGCGCCGAATTGCGTTACCGCGACGGCGTTCCTGCGCGCCTTCAACGACGGGCGCATGCAGCACGTCGGCAAGCGCGTGGTGGTGGTGGGCGGCGGCGACACCTCGATCGACGTCGCCACCGTGGCGCGCAGGCTGGGCCACATCGAGCACCCGCACGCCACCGACCATCCCGAGTCGGTGATCCTCGGCAAGCAGGCGCAGGACGTGGCCGAGATCTCGGCCCGCCAGGGCGCCGAGGTGACGCTCAGCTCGGTGTTCTCGATCGACAAGATGCAGGCCAACCCGCACGAGATCGAGCATGCGCTCGCCGAGGGCGTGGTGATCCGCGACGGCTGGGCGCCGCTGGAGGTGATGCGCGACGCCAGCGGACGCGCCACCGGCCTGAAGATCGCGAAATGCGAGGCGAAGTTCGCCGGGCCGAAGCTCGAGATCAAGGTCGACGAGAGCACGGCCGAAGTCGTTCCCGCCGACCTGATCGTGTCGGCGATCGGCCAGGCGGTGGACTTCAGCGGACTGGAGGAATTCGACAACGGCAAAGGGCTGGTGTCGACCGACAAGAACTACCAGATCGCGGGCAAGCCGGGTTTCTTCGCCGGCGGCGACGTGATCCGGCCGCACCTGCTGACCACCGCGGTCGGCCAGGGCTGGATCGCCGCCGAGGGCATCGACCGCCACCTGCGCGGCGAAGAGCAGGAGAGGCGGCCCAAGATCGACGTCCACGCCTTCGACCTGATGCGCAAGCTCGCCGAGCGGCAGCTGGAGACGAATGCGGTACACAACTACGAGGATCGATCTTCGCGCTACGTCATTCCGCACGACGAGCTCTTTCTCGGTCACTTCACCTACGTGCCGCGCAACCAGCGCAAGGTGACGATGCTGAGCGCCAGGAAGGCGCTGGGCAATTTTCAGGAGCGGCTCGAGGCGCTCGCCGAGAAGGAGGCGGTGGCCGAGGGCAAGCGCTGCATGAGCTGCGGCCTTTGCTTCGAATGCGACAACTGCGTGGTGTACTGCCCGCAGCACGCGGTGTTCCGGGTCAAGAAGGACAAGTCGACCGCCGGTCGCTACGTCGACACCGACTACGCCAAGTGCATCGGCTGCCACATCTGCAGCGACGTGTGCCCGACCGGCTACATCCAGATGGGGCTCGGCGAGTGAGACGGCTGGCCGCGCTCGCGCTCATCGCCATGCTGGCGATTCCGGCGGGAGTGTTGGCGGGTGTAGACAAACCAATACTGGAAAAAGCGAGCAAAGGTCCCTGCATTGCCCCGCCCGAGGTCATGCGGCGCGAGCACCCGGACATGCTCAAGCACCAGCGGACCGTCACGGTGCACGAGGGCGTGCGCAACGCCAAAGTCGATCTCGAGAAGTGCGTCGCCTGCCACGCGAGCAGG
>JBAUTW010000237.1:0-1820 GCA_049582365.1 Burkholderiales bacterium
CACGTTGTTGCACACAATGCCCATGCCCGGCTCGAGCCGCAGGCGCAGGATATATGGCGAATCCGAGAGGATGCGCTCGAGCGCCGTGCGCGCGGCGCGCGTGGCGTCGTCGTCCTTCCAGGCGATATTGACCCCGCGCGCGGTGTAGCGCATGTGAAGCGCCCCGGCCGGCTCGTCGACGCTGAACACGGGGCCGCTCTCGGCGGGGCGGGTGACCGCACCGTCCTCCAGCCGCGGCGGGATGGTCATCGCGTCGGGCGCCGACAGCGCGCGCACGTGCTGCGGGTCCTCGTCGCGCAAGAGGAGATAAGCGAGCTCGTGATCGAGCAGCGCGCTCTCGCCGCCTTCGAGCGCGTCGCGCACGCAGTGCAGTGTCATGGCGCGGATTCGGCGCGCCTGCGGGTTGTAGTAGCCGTCGGTGTGCCAGCCGATCGCACGGTTGGTGTAAGGGATGAACTCCCCGAGAGCGTCCCCGTCGGGCGTGATCGAAGAAATGCCTCTTTCAAGATTTTCCAGGCCGAGCTGCAGGCCGAGCCGTCGCGGAATTTCCTTGTCCTCCTGCCTCGCAGGAGAGCGGTAGACCGCCATGTTCGTGCGCGCGCAGCCGTCGACAAGCGCCTCGCGTTCCGGGGTTCTGAGATCTTTCGGGTCGCGCAATTCGACGACTTCGATCCGGGCGGGATAACGGGAGAGCTTCAGGTCTCTCCAGTTGCGATATGCGTGATCGTCGTCGAGGTCGAACGGTCCCGGCATGGAGTCAGTGGGCGGCCGCGGGCGGTGCGATGAGGCCGTCGAAGGTTTTCTTCAGCGTGCCCAGCACCTCCGGCATTTCGACGTCCATCATCTGATCCATGACCCAGTGCCGGTCGTGCTCGTCCATCGCCTCGCGCACCTGCGCCGCGAGGTAGCGCAGCACCGGAAAGCCCGCGCCCTCGGCCGGGATGTCGAAGCCCGCGTAATCGGCCCCGCGCCGGTTGAGCATGTCGATGAAGTTCTCGCGGCTGCCGCGCACGTTGCTCTCCATCGTATCGGCCAGGCGCTCGCCGATCGCCTGCACCAGCGCGGCGCGCTGCGCGTCGTCGAGCCGGCCCCAGGCCCAGCGGTCGCACAGGTGCAGGCCGAGCGCCAGCACCTCGGCGATGATCCTGAACCCGCGCGCCGGGGTGACGATGTCGTACTCGGCGCGCGACAGGTTGTCGACCAGCTTCTCCGCCAGGCGCCACAGGGTCGAGCCGAGCACGCTCGCCAGCTCCGCCGCGCTGCGCGCGGCGCCCTTGCGGAACCAGACCGTCTTGACCCGCAGCGCCTTCATTTGCGCCTCAGGTAGAAGTGCCACTCGCCGGCGCCGACCAGCGGCGCGGGGCAGGTCAGGCCGCTCAGGTCGAGCCGGACGGCGGATTGGGGAGGCTTCGCTTGGCTCATGGGGTCGTTCCGCGCGGCTAGACCGCGGCGATGGATTTGTAGGGCACGACGATGCCGCAGCCGTGCAGGCGCAGCTCGCCCAGGCCCCGCTCCTGCAGGCGCAGCGACTGCTCGGGCGTCATGCCGTGCAGCAGCACGCTGAAGCCCTGCCGACTGCCCGCGCGGGTAGCGAGCGTGCGCGGCTTGCCGAGCACCACCTGGCAGGCGGCGTCGAAAGAACGCAACAGGCCGCCCAGCGCTTGGGCGAACCGGGCTTCGTCCTCGGGCCCGGCGATCACCAGCCGGGCGTAGACGGTGTTGCTCGGCGTGAGGGGCCAGGGCTTGCCGGCGCCCACCTGCAGCGTTTGCGCGCCCAGGCGCAGGCTGCGGCCGGCGAGCGCGAACGCGTCGTCCAGCCG
>JBAUTW010000238.1:0-6126 GCA_049582365.1 Burkholderiales bacterium
GGCAGGGCCCCCGCGCCGCCGGCGCGGGCGGTGCCGCGCGAGCCTAGCAACTCCCAGCCCGTGCCCGAGTTCATGGAAGACGAACCACCGCGGTCGCGGCTGCGCTTCCTGTGGTCATTTCTCGCACTGCTCGCGCTGCTGGGTCTGGTGGGACAGGTCGTGCTGTATTTCCGTACCGAAGTCGCGCTGCTGGCGCCGGAACTGCGTCCCTACTTGGTCGCGACGTGCAGCGTTTACGGATGCAGCGTCAGACTGCCGCGCCGCCCCGAGCTGATGAGTATCGAATCTTCCGACCTCCAGGCCGATCCCGGCCACGAGAGTCAGATCGTTCTAAACGCCGTGATCCGCAACCGCGCTTCGTTCCCCCAGGAGTACCCCGACCTCGAGCTCACGCTGACCGATGAAAACGACCAGGCCGTGGTGCGGCGCGTGCTGGTGCCGGCCGACTACGTCGCCACTCCGCGCAGTCCCGGCGCGCTGGACGGTATCGGCCCCGGTGCGGAGGTGGTGGTACGGCTGCATTTCGACACCAGCCGGGTGCGCGCCACCGGATATCGTCTTTACCTTTTCTTTCCCTGAACCGCGGAGCTCTCTTGCAGATACTCGTCACAGGCTCGATCGCGTACGACACCATCATGGTGTTTCCCGATCGCTTCAAGAACCATCTGCTCGCCGACCAGCTGCACATCCTGAACGTTTGCTTTCTCACTCCCGAAATGCGTCGTGAGTTCGGGGGAACGGCCGGCAACATCTGTTACAACCTAAAGCTGCTAGGCACGGATCCGCTACTCATGGCAACGGTAGGAGAAGATATCGATCCGTACCTTGCGCGACTCGAGCGGCTCGGCATCGGCACGCAACTGCTCAAGCGCATTCCGGGCCAGTTCACGGCGCAGGCATTTATCACGACCGACCTCGACGACAATCAAATTACAGCCTTTCATCCGGGGGCGATGAACGACTCGCATCAAAACCACGTCGACGCGCGGCCGGGCGCCCGGCTGGCGATCGTCGCTCCGGACGGCAAACAAGGCATGCAGCAGCACGCGCGCGAATGTGCGCAGCGCGGAATCCCCTTCGTGTTCGACCCAGGGCAGGGGCTGCCAATGTTCTCGGCCGAAGAGTTGAACGAACTCATCGCGCTCGCGGACTTTGTGGCGGTGAACGACTATGAGGGCAAACTCCTGCAGGAAAGGACTGGCCGAACGCTCGACGCGATTGCGCGCGAGGTGAAGGCGCTGGTCGTGACTCTCGGCGCCAACGGCTCGATTGTGCACACGGCGGGCAAGCGGCACGAGATTCCGAGCGTCAAAGCCGAGGCGCTGGTCGATCCCACCGGCTGCGGCGACGCCTATCGGGCAGGACTGCTGTATGGGATGGTCAACGGCTGGGATTGGTCCAGCACAGGACGCCTCGGAGCGGTAATGGGGGCGATCAAGATCGCACACCGCGGGGCGCAGAATCACGGCCCCACACGCGACGAGATCGAAGAGCGCTACAAGACCGCGTTCGGCTTCACTCCCTGGCGCTAGCGCCGAGATCAGCGCAGCGCGGCGCGGATCCGTTGCGCGTATTCCTCGAGCTTCTCGCGAGGGGGATTCTTTACCGGCCACGTTAGCTGCATGCCGTCGCCATCGTGGCGCGGCAGTAGGTGCACGTGGTAGTGGAACACCGTCTGCCCGGCAAGCGTTCCATTGGCCTGGTAGACGGAGAGGCCCTTCGTCGCGAACGCTTCGCGGATCGCGCGCGCAACCTGTGCGCTCGCCCGGCCAATTGCCGCGGCCTGCTCATCGTCGAGCGCGTAAATGTTTTCGGCGTGAGCCTTTAGCGTCACCAGAGTGTGCCCTGGATTCACCTGCCCGATATCCATGAAAGCGAGCGTGTGCTCGTCTTCGTGCACCACCGTGGCAGGAATCTGCCCTTCGACGATTCGGCAAAAAACGCAATCTGTCATGTCTCCTCCGCCGCCTATTCCTCGGTTACTTCATGATAGCCGCGGCAGGGTAGCTGCGCGAGCGTACCGTCCTCAAGCCGGAGCGCGGCGAGCGAACCTCCCCAAACGCACCCGGCGTCCAACGCGCTGACGCGCGCGGTTAGTTTGAGGCCGAGAGCCGACCAGTGGCCGCAGACGATCTTAGGCTCCTTGCGCGGCGGTCGCGCTTCGAACCAGGGCAGGTAGCCCGTGGGCGCCTTGTCGCTCTTGACGCGAAAGTCCATCACGCCTTCTGGCGAGCAGAATCGCATGCGCGTCATCGCGTTTACGATCACCCGCAGGCGATCCCAGCCTTCCAGTGCATCGCTCCACCGCGCCGGATTGCTGCCGTAGAGCGCGGCGAGGAAGTCGCGATAACTGGGCGCGCGCAGGGCGGCCTCCACCTCGCCGGCGAGGGCGAGCGCCTTCTCGATGCTCCACTGCGGAAGCAAGCCGGCATGCACCATGGCATGGTCGCCTTCGCAGTGCATCAGCGGCCGTCCGCGCAGCCAGTCGAGCAAGTCCGCCGCGTCGGGGGCCCCGAGGACTGCATCCAGCGTGTCATCCTCGCGCCGCTTCGCAAAGCCCTCCGCGACGCACAGCAGATGCAAATCGTGGTTTCCCAGCACCGTCACCGTCGCGCCATCTCCCAGCGAACGTACATAGCGCAGCACTTCGAGCGATTTCGGGCCACGGTTTACCAGATCGCCGACGAACCATAGCCTGTCGCGAGCCGAGTCGAAGCCGATGCGTGCGAGCAGCGCTCGCAGCTCGTCGTAGCAGCCTTGTACGTCGCCAATCGCGTAGGTCGCCATGGGAACGGAAACTCTAGCAGACGGCGTCAGAAGCTTGCGTCGAGGCGGCGGTACTGGATCGCTTCGGCGACGTGCTGCGCCGCGATCGTGCTGCGGTCGGCGAGGTCGGCGATGCTGCGCGCCACCCGCAGCACGCGGTGGTAAGCGCGCGCGGAAAGTAGCAATCGCGCGAGAGCGTGGCGCAGCAGCTGGTCACCGTCACGGTCGGTGGCGCAGTAGCGGTCGATCTCGCGTGTTTCCAGCAGAGCGTTGGGCTTGCCCTGGCGCTCGATCTGCGCTTGGCGCGCGCACACCACCCGCTCGCGGATTGCCGCGGTGGTTTCCCCCGCGACGGGGGCGACTAGGTCGGCCTCGCGCGGCGCAGGGACTTCCAGTTTGATGTCGATTCGGTCCGCGAGCGGTCCGGATACGCGCCCGCGGTAGCGGGCGATGCGCTCCGGAGTGCACCGGCAGCGACCGCCGGGCGCACCGCAGTGGCCGCAAGGGCAGGGATTCATCGCTGCAAGGAGCTGGAAGCGGGCGGGAAACTGCGCCTGACGCGCGGCGCGCACGATCGATATCCTGCCCGACTCGAGCGGCTCGCGCAGCGCTTCGAGCACGTCGCGGTCGAACTCTGGCAACTCGTCTAGAAACAGCACGCCGTGGTGCGCAAGAGAAATCTCCCCGGGGCGCGGCATGTTGCCGCCTCCGACCAAGGCCGCGCCCGAGGCGCTATGGTGTGGCGAACGGAATGGCCGCGCGCCCCAGCGGGCGGCGTCAAACCCAGAGCTTGAGACAGATTGGATGGCAGCAACTTCCAGCGACTCCGCCTCCGAAAGCGGCGGCAGTATTCCGGGAAAGCGGGCCGCGAGCATCGACTTGCCGGTTCCCGGCGGACCGACCATCAGCACGCTGTGACTTCCGGCGGCCGCGACCTCCAGCGCCCGCTTTACCCGTTGCTGCCCCTTGACCTCGTCGAAGTCGGGGTAGTGTGGTGGCGAGGGCTGCGAGGCCGCGCAGTACTGGCTGATCGGCGCCTCCCCGGTAAGGTGTGCAACCACCTCGAGCAAGGATTGCGCGGGCAGAATGCGAGCCCCCTCGGCCAGCGCCGCTTGCGGTGCATTGCCGGCCGGCAACACAAAAGCCCGTCCCGCGCCCCGGGCCTGCAGCGCCATAGCGAGCGCGCCGCGTACCTCGCGCACCTCGCCGGTAAGCGAAAGCTCGCCCGCAAATTCGTGACCCGCGAGCGCCTCGGGGGCCAATTGCCCGCTCGCCGCGAGCACGCCGAGCGCGATTGGCAGGTCGAGACGGCTTGAATCCTTGGGTAAGTCCGCCGGCGCCAGGTTGACCGTTATCCGGCGGGCCGGAAACTCGAACCGGGCGTGATTTAGTGCCGCGCGCACGCGGTCCTTGGCTTCTCGAACCTCTGCGTCAGGCAACCCGACGATATGGAATGCCGGCAGCCCTGGCCCGAGATGTACCTCCACGGTCACTTCCGGCGCATCGATTCCAGCCAGCGCGCGGCTGGCAACCACTGCAAGCGGCATTGGCCCCCCTGATCGCGTTAACGTTGTCCCGAGCCGAGCAACGCCGCGGGGGGTCAATAGGTTTACGGCCTGGGTGGTTTCGCGCCCGACTCCAGCTCGGCGACGCGCCCCTCGAGCGCCGCGAGCTTGACCTGCGCACGCTCCAGCAGCTTCTTTTGGACCTCGAAGTCCTCTCGCGCGACCAGATCGAAGCGGTCCAAGAAGGCTAGTAACAGGGCGCGCAGGTTCTTCTCCAAGTCCCGCGCCGGCGATTGACGCACAGCTTCCGATACCCGGTCCCCGAGTTCCTCAAGTAGGTACTTGTCGATCATCTTGATGGCCCCAACGGGGGCGCCGAGTGTAGCACGGAGGCTGCACCGCATTCGGGCACGGCCAGATGACTACGCCCCAAACCGGTGCGGGGCGCTTTACAAGGGAACATGCGAGCCAGAAATACAATTGATTTAATTGGAGAAAATGTCTGGCACAGGAGCTGCTAAGAGCAATACGCACCTTCTTACCCTTTGGAGACTCAGCCATGCGCAAGACATTAATCGCCCTCTCAGTTGGGGCAATCCTCACAACTCCTATCATCGCATCAGCGGATGAACCGGCGCTTAGCGCCAACGTCACGATTGCCACAGAGTACCTCTACCGTGGGATCGCCCAGACGAGGGGCAACCCCGCAATCCAGGGCGGGTTCGACTATGGGTTCAGCAATGGTGCGTACATCGGCACCTGGGGGTCGAACATCAGCTGGATCAGCGACGGTGGCACCGGACCCAGCTCCAGCATGGAATGGGACATTTACGGCGGCTACAAGGGAAGTATCTCGAAGGATTTGGGCTACGACGTAGGCGTCCTCACTTACAACTACCCCGGCGACCATATGCCGACCGGTGCCGCAAATCCGGACACCGTGGAAATTTACGGTGCCCTCAGCTACAAGTGGCTCACCGCAAAATATTCGGTCAGCACCGGCAGCCTTTTCGGCTGGACCAAGGACAACCTTGGCGTCGACAAAACCAGCGGCAGTGGCTATCTCGACTTGACGGGTACCTTTGACATCGGCAACGGAATGTCGGTGGTCGGTCACCTCGGTCACCAGACCGTCAGTGGATATAGCGACGCCAGCTACAGCGACTACAAGATCGGCATCAACAAGGACATTCCGAAATACGGCACGCTCGGCGTCGCAATCATCGGTACCGACGCCAAAGACGACTGCTCTCCCACCGCAACCGGCCAGCCTTACTGCTTTGTTGATGCCACCGGTGAGGGCTATTCAGCCGGCAAGAGCCGGCTGCTCGTGACCTTCGGCAAATCGTTCTAACGGCACGGCGCGGGTGGCACGAGCCGCCCGCCCGGCCAGGGAGCCAAGACATGAAATTCGTTACAGCAATCATCAAGCCGTTCAAGCTCGACGAGGTGCGCGAAGCCCTCTCGGCGATCGGCGTGCAGGGAATCACCGTCACCGAGGTCAAGGGCTTCGGCAGGCAGAAAGGCCATACCGAGCTCTACCGGGGCGCGGAGTACGTCGTCGATTTCCTGCCAAAGGTGAAGATCGAGGCCGCGATCAAGACTGAGATCCTCGAGCAGGCAATCGAGGCGATCGAAAAAGCCGCCAACACCGGCAAGATCGGCGACGGAAAGATCTTCGTTTTCGATCTGGAAAAAGTCATTCGCATCCGCACCGGCGAGACCGATGCGGCGGCGCTATAGGGAGATGGATATGAAAAGACTCATTACGCTCCTCGCGTTCGCGGCGTCGCTCGCTATCACGGGCGTCGGCCACGCGCAGGACAAACCCGCCGCGCCCGCCGCGGCCCCGGCC
>JBAUTW010000239.1:0-3170 GCA_049582365.1 Burkholderiales bacterium
GGCTGCCAGGCGAAGCGGCAGGTGAGCTCGGGCCGGACCTGGTGGCGGAAGAGGAATTCGAGCAGCGGGCGCGATTCCTCCTCGCTCCAGCCCGCGAAACGCGCGCTGTGCGCGACGTTGACGTAGAGCGCCTTCCTGCCGGTCTCGGGGTGGGTGCGCACCACCGGATGCTCGGCGCTGAACTGCTTCTTCTCCCCGCCCCCGCCGTCGGACTTGACGCGGTCCTCGCGCGTGCGCGTCACGTCGGCGCGCGCCGACGAGTTCACCGCGCGCAGGCCATCGAGCGTGCGCTTGAGGCCCTCCGAAAGGCTCTCGTAGGCGAGGTACATGTTGGCGAACAGGGTGTCGCCGCCGAAAGGCGGCAGCTCGCGCGCGAGCAGCATCGAGGCCATCGGCGGCACATCTAGGTAGGCGGTGTCCGAGTGCCAGATGCCGCCGAAGTTGACCGTCTCGTGCTCGAGCTTCTTGACCTCGATGATCTCGGGAAAGCCCTCGATGCCGCGCACGAACGGGTACTCGACCGGGGTGCCCCAGCTCCTCGCGAACGCCATGTACTGCTCGGGGGTCAGGTCCTGGCCGCGGAAGAACAGCACCAGGTGCTCGAGCCAGGCACGGCGCAGCTCGGCCGCCACCCCGGCCGGCAGCGGCCGCGACAGGTCGACCCCGCTCACCTCGGCGCCGAGGGCGCCGGCGATGCGCCTGAATCGAATTGCGGAAGCCATGAATCAATTTATCATACGCGCCGCGATTGTTTGCAGGAGGCAGTCATGGAAGTACACAAGGAGACGCTCGGATTCCAGGCCGAGGTGAAGCAGCTGCTGCGCCTGATGGTGCATTCGCTGTACAGCAACAAGGAGATCTTCCTGCGCGAGCTGGTCAGCAACGCATCGGATGCCTGCGACAAGCTGCGCTTCCAGGCGATCGGCAAGCCGGAACTGCTGCAGGGGCGGGCCGAGCCCGCGATCCGGATCGGCTTCGACAAGCAGGCCCGCACCATCACCGTGTCGGACGACGGCATCGGCATGTCGCGCGACGAGGCGGTCGAGCACCTGGGCACCATCGCCCGCTCGGGCACGCGCGAGTTCCTCGCCAGCCTCTCGGGCGACCAGCAGAAGGACGCGCAGCTCATCGGCCAGTTCGGGGTCGGGTTCTATTCCTCGTTCATCGTCGCCGACCGCGTCAGCGTCGTCACGCGTCGCGCCGGGCTGCCGGCCGCGCAGGCGGTGCGCTGGGAAAGCGACGGCGAGGGCGAGTTCAGCGTGGAAGCCGCCGAGCGCGACGCGCCCGGCACCGACGTGACGCTGCACCTGCGCGAAGGCGAGGACGAGCTGCTCTCGGACTGGAAACTGCGCGAGATCGTGACGCGCTACTCGGACCACATTTCGCTGCCGATCAGGATGAAGAAGGACGGCGGCGAGTGGCAGACGGTCAACCAGGCGAGCGCGCTGTGGGCGCGGCCCAAGGGCGAGATCGGCGACGAGCAGTACAAGGCGTTCTACAAGCACGTCTCGCACGACTTCGGCGAGCCGCTGGCCTGGACCCACAACCGGGTCGAGGGCCGCACCGAATACACCCAGCTGCTGTTCATCCCCGAGCGCGCGCCGTTCGATCTCTGGGACCGCAACCAGCGCCGCGGCGTGCGCCTGTACGTGCGGCGCGTGTTCATCATGGACGACGCCGAACAGCTGCTGCCGGCGTATTTGCGCTTCGTGCGCGGCGTGATCGACTCGGCCGACCTGCCGCTCAACGTCTCGCGCGAGATCCTGCAGGAATCGCGCGACGTAAGGTCGATTCGCGAAGGCTCGACCAAGCGCGTGCTGGCGCTGCTCGCGGACCTGGCCGAGAACCAGAAGGACAAGTACGCCGCGTTCTGGAACGAGTTCGGCGAGGTGCTCAAGGAAGGCGTGGGCGAGGACGGCGCCAACCGCGACGCGCTGGCGAAGCTGCTTCGCTTCGCGAGCACCGCGTCCGACTCGGCCGCGCAGACCGTCTCGCTCGCCGAGTACGTCTCCCGCATGAAGCCGGGCCAGGACAAGATCTACACCCTCGCCGCCGACAGCTGGGATGCGGCGCGCTCGAGCCCGCACCTGGAGATTTTCCGCAAGAAGGGCATCGAGGTGCTGCTCTTGTCGGAGCGCGTCGACGAGTGGATGCTCGGCTTCCTGACCGAATACGAAGCCAAGCCGCTCGTGTCGGTGGCGCGCGGCGGGCTCGACCTCGGCGCGCTCGCCGACGCCGACGAGAAGGCGGCGCAGCAAAAGACCGCCGAAGAGCACAAGGCGCTGGTGGAAAAGGTCAAGGCCGCGCTCGGCGAGCGCGTGAAGGAGGTGCGCGTCACGCTGCGCCTGACCGACTCGCCCTCGTGCCTGGTGGCCGACGAGCACGACCTGAGCGGCCACCTGCAGCGCCTGATCAAGGCCGCCGGGCAGAAGGCGCCGGCGTCGCAGCCGATCCTCGAGCTCAACCCTTCGCATCCGCTGGTGGCGCGCATGGGCGCCGACGAGGCGCGCCTCGCCGACTGGGCCAATCTGCTGTTCGATCAGGCGCTGCTCGCCGAGGGCGGCCAGCTCGACGATCCGGCCGCGTTCGTGAAGCGCGTCAACCGGCTGCTGCTCGAGGATTGAGTTCGACGGCGCTGCCGCCGCGGTGCAAAAAAATGCCGGGGTTCTGCCCCGGCATCCTTGCGGCGACGACGATTTCGTCAGAACCTGAACAGCACGCTTGCGCCGATCACGTCGACGTCACTTTGTCCGGTCGTATTCTCGTCGCCGATATTCGAATAGGTCTGCCATTCCGCGCGTAGCCCGACTTTATCGTTGAAATCATACTGGACGCCCACCGCGTAGGTGACATCCGTACCGCTCGCGGATTGCGTAGCCGAGCCGACGCCCAGTGCGGTGAGAGATGCGTCGAGAGACCAGCTCGCCATCCCGATCTTGCCCAGGACCGAGAACTGTTGGTTGATCGGCAAAATGCCGACTGCAAGAATGTCCCACGTCGTGGTCTTCCACTCCGCCGATACTCCGGGAATGCTCGCAGTGGCCTTGCCGAGATCGGCATAGCCGACCTCGACGGCAAGGTTCTTGTTGAACTGGTAGCCGCCGAAAATCTTGGTTGCGGTGTCGGTGTCGTCGCAGGCGATCCCCAGTGCCGCAGCACCGGTACAGGCG
>JBAUTW010000240.1:0-1649 GCA_049582365.1 Burkholderiales bacterium
AGGCGCTCGATTTTGCTGCTGATAAATTGAAAAAAATAAGAGATCAGGACCGTTACGCACTGGCCGGTTTCGGCTCCGCCAAGGGCTCGAACGAGGAGGCCTACCTGTTCCAGAAGCTGGTGCGCGCCGGCTTCGGCACCAACAACGTCGACCACTGCACGCGCCTGTGCCACGCCTCGTCGGTGGCGGCGCTGCTCGAGGGCGTCGGCTCGGGCGCGGTGTCGAACCAGGTCAACGACGTGCTGCGCGCCGAGGTGGTGTTCATCATCGGCGCCAACCCGACCGTGAACCACCCGGTGGCGGCGACCTGGATGAAGAACGCCGCCCAGCGCGGGACCAAATTGATCGTCGCCGACCCGCGCCGCACCGAGCTGGCGCGCCACGCGACCCACTTCCTGCAGTTCAACCCCGACACCGACGTCGCGCTGCTCAACGCGATGATCCACGCCATCATCGACGAAGGGCTGGTCAACAAGGACTTCGTCAAGCAGCGCACCAGCAACTTCGAGGCGCTGAAGCAAAACGCCAAGGACTACTCGCCCGAGAAGATGGCGCCGGTGTGCGGCATCCCGGCCGCGACGATCCGCGAGGTGGCGCGCCTGTTCGCGACCTCGAAGGGCTCGATGATCCTGTGGGGCATGGGCATCTCGCAGCACGTGCACGGCACCGACAACGCGCGCTGCCTGATCGCGCTCACCCTGATGACCGGCCAGGTGGGGCGGCCGGGCACCGGCCTGCATCCCTTGCGCGGGCAGAACAACGTGCAGGGCGCCTCGGACTCGGGGCTGATCCCGATGATGTATCCGGACTACCAGCGGGTCGACAATCCCGAGGCCAACAAGCGCTTCGAAGCGCTGTGGGGCACCAGGCTCGACCTGAAGCCGGGCCTGACGGTGGTCGAGATCATGAACGCCGCCAAGGCGGGCAAGATCCGCGGCATGTACATCATGGGCGAGAACCCGGCCATGTCCGACCCGGACGTGGAGCACGCGCGCGAAGCGATGGCGGGGCTCGAGCACCTGGTGGTGCAGGACATCTTCCTCACCGAAACCGCCTACATGGCCGACGTGGTGCTGCCGGCCACCGCCTTTCCGGAAAAGGACGGCAGCTTCACCAACACCGACCGCATGGTGCAGCTGGCGCGCAAGGCGATCGAGCCGCCGGGCGACGCGCGCGAGGATCTCTGGATCATCGTGGAATTGGCAAAGAGATTGGGATTGAAGTGGTCATATGAGAAGCCGCGCGACGTGTTTGCCGAGATGCGCAAGGGTATGAACTCGATCGCCGGCATCACCTGGGAGCGCCTGGAGCGCGACTCCTGCGTGGTCTACCCGTGCGAGAACGAGGGCGACCCGGGCGAGCCGGTGGTGTTCCGCAGCCACTTCCCGACCGCCACCGGCCGGGCGAAGTTCGTCCCCGCCGACCTGATCCCGGCCGACGAGCGCCCCGACCGCCATTACCCGATGGTGCTGATCACCGGCCGCCAGCTCGAGCACTGGCACACCGGCGCGATGACGCGCCGCTCGGGCGTGCTCGATGCCATCGAGCCCGAGGCGGTGGCCTCGCTGCACCCGCTCGACCTCGAGGCGCTGCAGGCGGCGCCCGGCGACGTGCTGACGGTCGCCTCGCGGCGCGGCTCGATCTCGCTC
>JBAUTW010000241.1:0-4504 GCA_049582365.1 Burkholderiales bacterium
CGAAGAGGCATTCAAGGCGAAGGTCAGCTCGTGGCAAGGCCGCAATGTCGGCGACCTGGTCAAGGAATGGGGCCAGCCGAACAGCACCCTGCACACGCCGGGCGGCGGGATGGTCTACACGTACAACAAGGGCGACCCCATCGCGAGCTCGTGCAGGGTGGACTTCATCGTCAATGAGGCGCAGAAGATCACCGCCTGGCGCTACGCCGGAACGACCTGCCGCACGACTTATTAGTCGTGCATGCGCCATCGTGCCGCCCGGGCGATGAAGCCGGGGCTGCAGGCGGGAATTTGACCTAGCGCAAGCTCCGGGCGGTGGGGTCGGCCTTAGAATCCACCTTATAATCTCAGGCCTTAGCGCATTTCCCGGGCCATTTGGGGCGACATGGCGCTTTACGCACTCGGACTGAACCACCAGACCGCCCCGCTCGACATCCGCGAGCGGGTGGTGTTTCACGTCGAGCGCATGCGCGACGCGCTGGGCGAACTGCGCCGCAGCCTCGCCTCCGAGGCGGCGATCCTGTCGACCTGCAACCGCACCGAGTTGTACCTTGCGGCCGAACAGCCCGGCGCGGCCACCGACTGGCTGGCGAAGTACCACAGTCTGCGGACGGACGATATTTCGCCCTATCTCTACACGCTGACCCGCGAGCAAGCGGTCAGGCACGCGTTCCGGGTGGCCTCCGGGCTCGATTCCATGGTGCTCGGCGAGCCGCAGATCCTCGGCCAGATGAAGGATGCGGTGCGCGAGGCCCAGGCGGCGGGCACGCTGGGCACGGTGCTGCACAAGCTGTTCCAGCGCTCCTTCGCGGTGGCGAAGGAGGTGCGCAGCAACACGCAGGTGGGCGCCAACAGCGTGTCGATGGCGGCGGCGACGGTCAAGCTGGCGGCGCGCATCTTCCCCTCGCTGCACGAGCAGAAGGTACTGTTCATCGGCGCGGGCGAGATGATCGAGCTGTGCGCGACGCATTTTGCCGCCCAAGGCCCGGCGCGCATGGCAGTCGCCAACCGGACCCTGGAGCGCGCCGGCCAGCTCGCGCACCGCTTCAACGGGCAGGCGATCGAGCTCAAGGCGCTCGGCGAGCACCTGCACGAGTACGACGTGGTGGTGTCGTGTACCGCCTCGTCGCTGCCGATTCTCGGCAAGGGTCTGGTCGAGCGCGCGTTGCGCGCGCGCCGCCGCCGCCCGATATTCATGGTCGACCTCGCGGTGCCGCGCGACATCGAGCCCGAAGTGGCCGAGCTGGACGACGTCTTCCTCTACACGGTCGACGATCTGGGCGAAATCGTGGCCGCGAACCTGGACGCGCGCCGCTCGGCGGTGGAACAGGCCGAGGCGATCATAGAGACCCAGGTCGGCCAGTTCATGCACTGGATGCAGGTGCGCGAGACCGTGCCGCTGATCCGGGCGCTGCGCGAGCAAGCGGAGCAGGCGCGCCAGCACGAGCTGGAGCGTGCGCTGAAGCTGCTGCAACGCGGCGACGATCCGAAGCAGGTGCTCGAAGCCATGTCGCAGGGGCTGGCCAACAAGCTGCTGCACCCGCCCACCCAGGCCCTGAACGAGGCCGCGGGCGAAGAGCGCGAACGCCTGAGCGAAACCGTCGCACGGCTGTTCCGCGTCAATCGCTAGTGAAAGCGTCTCTACGCGCCAAGCTCGACGGCCTGGCCGCGCGGCTCGCGGAGCTGAACGGGTTGCTCGCCGCGGAGACCGCAACGCGCGACATGGAGCAGTTCAGGAAGCTCTCGCGCGAGCACTCGGAGCTGAGCGGGCTGGTTTCGCTCTACGACCGGTTCTGCCAGGCCGAGCGCGACGCCGCGGCGGCAAGGGACATGGCGCTCGATCCCGCGACGCGCTCGTTCGCCGAGGACGAGCTGAAGGAGGCCCGCGGCGCTATGGAGCGCCTCGAGCGCGAGCTGCAGCAGGTCTTGCTGCCGCGCGACCCGAACGACGAGCGCAACACCTTTCTCGAGAGCCGCGCCGGCACCGGCGGCGACGAGTCGGCGCTGTTCGCGGGCGACCTGTTCCGCATGTATACCCGCTACGCCGAGCGTCAGGGCTGGCAGGTCGAAATCATCTCCGAGAGCCCCTCGGAGCTGGGCGGATACAAGGAGGTGATCGCGCGCATCATCGGCCAGGGCGTTTACTCGAAGCTCAAATTCGAGTCCGGCGGGCACCGCGTGCAGCGGGTGCCCGCGACCGAGGCGCAGGGTCGCATCCACACCTCGGCCTGCACCGTGGCGGTGCTGCCTGAGGCGGACGCGATCGACGACGTGGTGCTCAACCCGGCCGAGCTTCGCATCGACACTTTCCGCGCCTCCGGCGCCGGCGGGCAGCACGTCAACAAGACCGAATCGGCGATCCGCGTCACTCACCTGCCGACCGGAATCGTGGTCGAATGCCAGGACTCGCGCTCGCAGCACAAGAACAGGGAGAAGGCGCTCTCGGTGCTCGCGGCGCGCATCAAGGACAAGCAGACGCGCGAGCAGCAGGCCAAGACCGCTTCGGCGCGCAAGAGCCTGGTCGGCTCGGGCGACCGCTCGGAGCGGATCCGTACCTATAATTTTCCGCAGGGTAGGGTCACCGACCACCGCATCAATCTCACCCTGCACAAGATCGACCGCATCATGGACGGCGAGCTGGACGAGCTGATCGGGGCGCTGCGCGCGGAGCACCAGGCGGAGCAACTCGCGCTGCTCGCCGAAGAAGCGGCGTGAAAGTGCGCGACGCCCTCGCCGGCTGCGGACTCGAGCCGCGCGAGGCACGCCTGCTGCTGGCCGAGGCGACCGGGTTTTCCGTGGCAAGCGTGCTGGCGCATGCCGAGCGCGACGTTCCACCGCAGGCGGGCGCGATGTTCGCGGACTGGGCGGCGCGCCGCCGCGCCGGCGAGCCGATCGCCTACCTGCTCGGGCGGCGCGAGTTCTACGGCCTGATGCTGGGGGTCACGCCCGCTGTGCTGATCCCGCGCCCGGAAACCGAGCTGCTGGTCGATCGGGCGTTGGCGCAGCTGCCGGACAACGACCATGCAAGCGTGGCGGACCTGGGAACCGGCAGCGGCGCGGTGGCGCTCGCGATCAAACGCCATCGGCCCCGGGTTCGGGTCGTCGCCACGGACGTCTCGGCCGAGGCGCTCGAGGTAGCGGGGCGCAACGCGGCGCGGCTTTCGCTCGCGATCGAGCTGCGCCAGGGGCGCTGGTTCGAGCCGCTCGAGGGCGAGCGCTTCGATCTCATCGTTTCCAACCCGCCCTACGTCGCCTACGACGACCCGCACCTCGCCCAGGGCGACCTGCGCTTCGAGCCGAGGGCCGCTCTGGTGGCCGGACCGGACGGCCTGGAGGCGCTGCGCGGCATCGTCCCCGGGTCCACGCCGCATCTGCGCCCGGGCGGCTGGCTGATGCTCGAGCACGGCCTCGGCCAGGAAGCCCCCGTGCGCGAGTTTCTGGCGCGCGAGGGATTCGAAGGCATCTACAGCTGGCCCGACCTGGCCGGCATTGCGCGCGTGACCGGAGGCAAGTTAAAATCCTGAGCAAATTGCTCAACTATTGCACGGGAGCGCACCATGAGCGACGTACAGCAGCTGATCAAGGACCAAGTCACCAACCACTCGGTCGTGCTCTACATGAAGGGCACGCCGCAGTTTCCGCAGTGCGGCTTCTCCGCCATGGCGATCCAGGTGTTGCAGGCGAGCGGGGTGAAGGAGCTGTTCACGGTGAACGTGCTCGAGAACGCCGAGATCCGGCAGGGGATCAAGCAATTCGCCAACTGGCCGACGATACCGCAGCTCTATATCGGCGGTGAGTTCGTCGGCGGCAGCGACATCATGCGCGAGATGTACGAGAGTGGGGAGCTGCAGAAGGTCCTAGAGGCCGCGAAGCAGCAGGCCTAGCGTGGAGCGCACCTGCGCGAGGTAGCCGCCGCCGAACAGGTTCAGGTGGTTGAGCAGGTGATAGAGGTTGTACAGGTGCTTTCTCGTGCGGTAGCCTGCGTCGAGCGGCCAGGCCTCCTCGTAGGCGGCGTAGAACGCGCGCGGGAAGCCGCCGAACAGCTCGGTCATCGCCAGGTCGGCCTCGCGATCGCCGCGGTAGAGCGCCGGGTCGAACACCACCGGCGCGCCGCCGGCGAGGAAGCCGACGTTGCCGCGCCACAGGTCGCCGTGCAGCAGCGAGGCCTCGGGCGCGTGTCCGTTCAAGAGCCGTGGAAGCGCTTCGCACAGTCTTTCCAACGGTTTCCTGATTTCGCCGTGGCCGTTCGCCAGCGCGACAGCGAGCTGCGGCGCGAGTCGCTGCGCGCGCCAAAACTCGATCCAGGTTTCTGTTAGCGCATTCTGCTGCGCGCTGGCGCCGATGGTGTTGTCACGCCTCCAGCCGAAGCGCTCGCCGCTCGAGCGATGCAGCGCGGCGAGTGCGCGCCCGAGCGCGGCGAAGTCCTCCTTGCCCCCGAGTTCGAGTGCCTCGAGCGCGAGGTAGGCGTGTCCGGCGGCCGCGCCGTGGGCGAGCGGCTCGGGTG
>JBAUTW010000242.1:0-22687 GCA_049582365.1 Burkholderiales bacterium
GCCCTGCCCGGCGGGCGGCTTGCCGCCGGCTCGACTGCAGTCATATCAAGCTGGACGGTCACGTCGGGCGACGCACGCGCCTGACGCCGAGAAGGGTCGAAGAGGCCGAGTTGCGGCGATGGCTCAAGACTGGCCTGAGCGCTGCCGTGGTCCTGCAACGCCGCAACGGCGTCGAACACCGCCGAACATTTCCCGCACCGCACCCTGCCCCCGCGGGCCGCCAGCTGTGCCGGCTGAATGCGAAACGCCGTCCCGCACCGTGGACAGCGCGTGATGAGGTTCACCGCCGTCTGCCTTCGAGCAGGACCCAGCCGCCGTCGTGCCCACGAGCCGAGAGCGCGATTTCGGGTGCATAGGCGGCGATAACATCGGAGGCCTGCGTCTCGAGAATTCCGGACAGCGCCAGTCGACCTCCGGCTCGCGTGAGCGAGCAAATCAGCGGCGCGAGCAGGATCAGAGGATTGGAAAGGATGTTGGCCACGACGACGTCGTATTCGTCGCCCGCCAGCGCATCCGGCGCGCAGACCTCAAGCTCGACTTCGTTCGCGCGCGCGTTGTCCGTCGTGACCCGAAGTGCCTGAGGATCGATATCGACGGCGCCGATCCGGCCTGCGCCAAGCTTGGCGGCTGCGATTGCCAATATACCTGAACCGCATCCGTAGTCCAGCACGTGCTCGCCGCCGTGAATCTCGCGCGCGAGGAATTTCAGTGCCAGCTGCGTGGTGGGATGGGTCCCGGTGCCGAATGCCATTCCCGGATCGAGCCGCACCAGCGGCACACGCGAAACCGGGGGTACGTGCCAGCTGGGTACGATCCAGAGCCTCCCGTCGATCGACACGGGCGCGAACTGTGACTGGGTGCGCTGCACCCAGTCGTCGTCGTCAATGCTCCCGACGTGGTACGCGGGCGGTATCGCGATCCCGGCCGCGCGCGCCGCACGCTCGACGACCTCTCCAGGTTTCATCGCCGGTGCAAGCAGCACGCTCAGACGATGGCGTCGCCAGACAACCGGTGTCTCCCATGTCGGTTCGGCATAGCGCGGCACTTCTGCCGCGGTCCCGGCGTCCGCGTCTTCGATGCAGACCGACACCACGCCCTGCTCAAGCAGGGCGTCGGACATCGCCTCGGCTTCCGCTGCCTCGACGTCCAGAGTGAGCGACTGCCACGCCATTGTGCTACTTCGCCTTAGGCTGCTGCTCCTGAGCAAGCTTCTGCTCCAGATAGTGGATCGACACGCCGCCGCGCAGGAAGCGGATATCGTGCAGCAGGTCGCGATGCAGCGGAATGTTGGTCTGAATGCCCTCAACGACCATTTCCGACAGCGCCACCCGCATGCGGCGGATCGCCTGTTCGCGGGTCGCGCCATACGCGATGACCTTGCCGACCATTGAATCGTAATTGGGAGGCACCGTGTAGCCTTGGTAGACGTGCGAGTCGACGCGGATCCCTGGCCCGCCGGGGGCGTGGTACGACGTAATGCGACCCGGCGAGGGAGTGAAGCGGTAGGGGTCCTCGGCGTTTATCCGGCACTCGATCGCGTGGCCGCGGATCTCGATGTCTTTCTGGCGGAATGGCAGCTTCTCGCCCGCCGCAATGCGGATCTGCTGCTGGACGATATCGATTCCGGTGATCATTTCGGTGACCGGATGTTCGACCTGCACGCGCGTGTTCATTTCTATGAAGTAGAACTCGCCGTCTTCATATAGGAACTCGAAGGTCCCTGCGCCACGATAGGCGATCTTGCGGCACGCCTCGACGCAGCGCTCGCCGATCTTGTCGCGCACCCTGGCGGCGAGTTCAGGCGCCGGCGCCTCCTCGATGACCTTCTGATGCCGTCGCTGTAGCGAGCAGTCCCGTTCGCCGAGATACACCGCGCCTTTGTGGCTGTCGGCGAGTACCTGAATCTCGATGTGGCGTGGGTTCTCCAGGAATTTCTCCAGGTAGACCGTCGCATTCGAGAACGCCGCCTGCGCTTCGCCACGAGTCATGGATACCGCATTCAGCAACGCAGCCTCGGTGTGCACCACCCGCATGCCGCGGCCGCCCCCGCCGCCCGCTGCCTTAATGATGACCGGATAGCCGACCTTGCGCGCAATACGGACGGTCTCCTTCGGGTCCTCGGGCAGCGCTCCTTCGGAGCCGGGGACGCATGGAACCCCGGCCTTGAGCATTGCCTGCTTGGCGGTCACCTTGTCGCCCATCAGGCGAATATTCTCGGGTCGCGGGCCGATGAAAACGAACCCCGAGCGCTCGACTTTCTCGGCGAAGTCGGCGTTTTCAGACAGGAATCCGTAACCGGGGTGGATTGCCTCGGCGTCGGTCACCTCTGCCGCGCTGATGATGGCAGGAATGTTTAGGTAGCTCTGCGCCGCTGGCGCAGGACCGATGCAGACAGACTCGTCGGCGAGCTTGACGTACTTAGCCTCGGTGTCCGCCTCCGAATGCACGACCACCGTGCGGATGCCGAGTTCCCGGCACGCACGCTGGATGCGCAGCGCGATCTCTCCGCGGTTGGCGATAAGAATTTTTTCGAACATCTAGCCGATGACGAACAGTGGCTGGCCGTACTCGACCGGCTGGCCGTTTTCCACCAAGATCGCCTTGACGACGCCCGAGGCGTCGGCCTCGATTTCGTTCATCAGTTTCATTGCCTCGATGATGCAAATCGTCTGCCCCTCTTTGACCGTCTGGCCGAGTTCGACGAAGGCCTTCGCGTCAGGCGAAGGCGAGCGGTAGAAGGTGCCGACCATCGGAGACTTTAGAACGTGTCCCTCCTGCTGGGCCTCGGCGGGCGCGGCCGGGGACACGCCAGGGGCTGCGGCGGGTGTGGCGGTCGGGATGCTCACGGCATGCGCGGTGCCGACCTGCGCCGTTGCCGGGACGCCGCCGCCGCTCTTGACGATCTTGACCTTCTCCTCTCCCTCGGTGATCTCGAGTTCGGAGATGCCCGACTCCTCGACCAGGTCGATCAACTTCTTCAACTTGCGCAGATCCATAGCAATCCCCTTGGCCGGGGGCTACCCGGCGGACTGGCAACCGCCGGGCCTTATGCCCCGCGGCTCCCTGAAGCTAAACGAGCGAGCGCGTAGGCCAGCGCCAGATCGTAGCCCTGGCTGCCGAGCCCCGTTATGGTTCCGACCGCCTTATCGGTGAAATACGAATGCCGCCTGAACGCTTCGCGCGCATGCACGTTCGAAAGATGGACTTCGATAAATGGGATATCAACCGCCGCGAGCGCGTCGCGCAGGGCAACGCTGGTATGAGTGAATGCTGCCGGGTTGAATATGATGAACCCGATCCCCTCTCGTCCGGCCTGATGAATCCGGTCGACAAGAGCCCCTTCGTGGTTGCTTTGGAACGAGCTGCACTGCTGTCCTGCCGTGCGAGCGGTCGCCGCGAGGCGACGATCGATCCCGGCCAGCGTCTGACGGCCGTAGATCTCTGGCTCACGGCTGCCGAGAAGGTTCAGGTTGGGGCCGTGTAGCACCAGCACCCCCCGCGACGTTTGCCCGGTTTTTTTGCTCATTTTCGCAGTAGAACGCCGCATCTTACAGCACTTAGGGCTCCCGTTCCCGCGAAGGCGGAATTCGCCCCACAGTCAGGCACGGAGCATTTTGAGGATCCGTTCGCGCACCTCTGCCTGTTTCAGCGCGCCGAGCTTTCGATACACGATCCTTCCCTGGCGATCCAGGAACACAGTGTAAGGAAGCCCTCCTACCGGATTGCCCGCCGCCCGCATCAGATCAATCCCGTTGGGCCCGGCGATAAGGAGTGGATAGCTTACGCTATAGTCTTTCGCAAATTCGCCGACTTTAGCCGCAGAATCCAACGCGATGCCTACAACTTCGATGCCTTTCGCGCCCATTTCCCTAGCCAGAGTGACCAGCATCGGAATTTCCTCACGGCATGGGGGGCACCACGTTGCCCAGAAGTTGCAGAGCACAACCTTGCCCTTCCATTCGGCCAGTCGGCGCGCTCTGCCCTCAAGGTCGGTGAATTCGGCTGCCTGGAGTGCCGCGCTGCCGTCCTCTGACCGCAGCAGGGTAAGTCCGGCCAGTACGCCGGCCGCTGCAGCTGCAGCGCCGACCGCGCCGATGAGCAGCGCCCTACGCCGGCCGAGCGCCATCTTTTGCGTACAACCCGGAGGCGATCAGCGCACCGACTTCGGCGATGCCTGCGCGTTCGGTCACTCTCCCCGCTTGTGTGGTCTTGAGCGCTAGGCGTTCGTCGCGAGGATCGAATATCGACAGCCGCAGCGGCGCGCCATGCCACGTCAACGACAGCACGGTTATCGAGTGCACCCGGTCGCCCGAATAGCGACGCCCCTCTGAGGTCGTATAGGGCAAATTGCAATCGAGCAAGAAGATCTCCACTTCCTTGGCACTCTCGGGGAACAACTGAAGGTCGATCTCCGCGTAGCGGCCGGCGAGGCCGGTCAATACGGCGCCGGTCAGGTAGGGATTGAAGCGCTGCAACTCGCGCATTGCGTCGAGCGCGATTCGCCGCAGCTCCGCGATCCGCTTGGGGTGCTCGGCCGGCTGATAGAGCGCTCGATAGGCGCGCAATTCGGCTTCGATCTCGTCGTTCGCTGGCAGGGCCTGGGATTCTTCGGCCCCCACTTGGCGCGCGGCCTTGCGCTTGGCGAGCGCAAAATCGTCGATGCCGTCCTCGGCCATGATGCGCGCCGCGGCGGCAGCTATTCGTGCGCGGGTTCCGTTTTGCCGCGATCCCTTGCGGCCCATTGCAGTGCCTCGACTGGATTTGGGGAGCGCCACGACGAGGCCCCCTCTTGATGCATCATAGCGCAGGGCGTCCGGAATGCCGTATCGCGTAGAATCGGCGCCTTTTCGCCGCGCCTCCATGCCTGCTCACCTCCACATCCTCGGCGTCTGCGGCACATTCATGGGCGGAATCGCCGCTATCGCCAAAGCCGCGGGATACCGCGTCACGGGCTGCGATGCGAACGTATACCCACCGATGAGCGATCAACTCGCCGCGATCGGAATCGAACTCATCGAGGGCTACGACAGTCGGCAGATCGCGCTCGCGCCAGACATTTGGGTGGTGGGCAACGTCGTTACGCGCGGAAACCCGTTGATGGAGGCAATCTTGGATCGCGGCGACCGATACACCTCGGGACCGCAATGGTTGGCGGAGCAGGTGCTGCACAAAAAGTGGGTGCTTGCTGTTGCTGGAACGCATGGCAAGACTACGGTTGCGTCGATGCTGGCCTGGATCCTCGAACGAGCCGAGCAGAAACCTGGATTTCTGATCGGCGGCGTGCCCCTCGATTTTCCAGTTTCCGCCCGCCTCACCGGTGCGCAACACTTCGTGATCGAGGCTGACGAATACGACACCGCGTTCTTCGACAAGCGCTCCAAGTTTGTCCACTACCGCCCCCGAACTGCGATCTTGAATAATTTGGAGTTCGATCATGCGGACATATTCCCCGATCTTGCAGCTATCGAGCGACAATTCCACCATCTCGTGCGCATCGTGCCGCGATCTGGCCTCATCATTGCGAATGGCCGTGCCGACGCCCTGCAGCGGGTCCTCGCCATGGGCTGCTGGACGCCGGTGGAAGCCTTAGGCAAGGAGGCGGGCTGGATGGCCGGCGAACCCGGCCCGGACGGCGCGTTCGAGATTGCGTGGCAGGGCAGGGCAGTGGGCCACATTGCATGGAGCCTCCTGGGAGCACACAACCGACAGAATGCGCTCGCGGCCGTCGCTGCAGCACGCCACGCAGGAGTCGCGCCGGCCCAAGCAATTGCTACGCTAAGCGACTTCACCGGAGTGAAACGGCGCATGGAGCTTCGTGGCGAAGCCCGCGGGGTGACCGTGTATGACGATTTTGCGCATCACCCAACCGCGATCCGGGCGACGCTGGAGGGTCTGCGCCAGCGTGTGGGTGGGGCGCGCATCGTGGCAGTGCTCGAACCGCGCTCCAACACGATGAAGCTCGGAGTGATGAAGGACGAGCTCGCCGCGAGCCTCGCGGCGGCCGACATAGCCTACATTTACGACGCTAAGCTCGGCTGGGACGCGGCCCAGGCGCTGCGCCCGCTCGGCGCCCGCGCCCGCTGCGTAGGTGACCTCGAGGTTCTCCTCGCAACGCTTGCCGAGGACGCCCGCGCCGGCGACCACGTCGTGATCATGTCGAATGGCGGTTTCGGCGGCCTGCACCGCGGGCTGCTGGAACGACTCGGCCAAAGTACATGAGCACAACGATCATCTACCTGCACGGTTTCAACAGCTCGCCTGCGTCGCACAAGGCACGCAAGATGGACGCCTACATGCGCGCGCGCGAGCTCGGCGAACTCTTCACCTGTCCGGCGCTGCCGCCAGGTCCACGCGATGCGGTTCGAGTGATCGAGGCCGAAATCGCGCGGCTCACGGCGAAACCCACGTTCGTCGGAAGCTCGCTGGGTGGCTTCTACGCAACCCATTTCGCAGAGCGTCTCGGGGTGCGCGCGGTCCTGATCAATCCTGCGATTACGCCCCACGTCGGGCTGGAAGCTTACCTCGGCACGCAGAAGAATCTATATACCGGCGAAAGCTACCAACTCACTCGTACGGATCTCGAGGGCTGGCGCGCGCTTGCGGTCGAGCGGCCCGACCCCGAGCGCTACCTTCTATTGCTGGAAACAGGCGACGAAGTCCTGGACTGGCGCGAAGCGGCGCGCAAGTTCGAGGGGGCGCGCACTGTGATCCGTGACGGCGGCGACCACACGCTGCAGAGTTTTCCGGAGCACTTGCCGCGAATCCTGGCTTTCGCGGGGATCGCGCTTCCCTAAGCGGGGCCCCACGGCGCTTGCCGCGGCACGCCGCCTATAATTCGCGGGCGATGCAACTACTTTACGAAGAAGACGGAGAGTTCAAGGTAGGTTCGGTGCTGGCGCAGGCGCCGGCGTCGTTCCAGGTCGAAAGTCCGCACGGGCGCCGCACGAAGGTCAAGACGGCGAACGTGCTCCTCAGCTTCGAGCGGCCGTCCGGCAACGAACTGCTCGCGGCGGCACAGAGCTTTGCCGACGGGATCGAAACCGACTTCCTGTGGCAGTGTTGCGCGAAGGGAGAATTCGAATTCCGCGACCTTGCGCGCGAGTACGTGGGGCGCGAGCCGACCCCCGTCGAGTCGGCAGGGATCCTGCTCAAGCTGCACTCGGCGCCGATTTACTTCTACCGGCGCGCCCACGGACGCTTCCAGGCGGCACCCCCGGAGACTCTCAAGCTGGCGCTCGCAGGCCTCGAAAAGAAGAAGCGCATGCAAGAGAGGGTTGCTGAGTGGACGGCGATGCTCACTCATTTCGAATGCCCTGCGGAGATCGCCGCCCTACGCGAGGAACTGCTGTATGCACCGGACCGCTCCAAACCGGAAACAAAGGCCTTCGAGCTGGCCTGCAAGCAGACAGGGCTCGCGCCGGCGCGTCTATTCGAGCGTTGCGGCCTGCTTTCCGACAGCCACGACTTTCACCTCAACCGGTTCCTGTTCGAGTTTTTTCCGAAGGGTACTCGCTTCCCCGCGTATGAGTTGCCTGCAGCGCCCCAAGAGCTTCCGCTAGCGGAGGCAACGGCCATCAGCCTGGACGACGTCGGCACCACCGAAATCGACGATGCGTTCTCGGTGACCCGTGTTTCGGACCGCGAGCTTCGTATCGGAATCCACATCGCGGTGCCGGCGCTGGGATTTGCACCAGGGTCTCAGCTGGACGCCATCGCTCGTGAACGTCTATCCACCGCCTACATGCCGGGGCTCAAGTACACCATGCTCCCCGAGGACGTGGTGGAGTGCTTCTCGCTCGACGCCGGCGATGCTCGGCCGGCAGTGTCTCTCTACCTGACCGTCTCGGCCGAAGACCTTTCGCTGCGCGGCCATCAATCCCGCCTCGAGCGGGTAAACATCGCGGCGAACCTGCGTCACGCGCAATACGGCATCCTGAACAGCGGATTCGAGTCGGGCGCCGCCAGCGGGCTAGCCCACGAAGAGGACCTTCGAACGCTGTGGCGCTTCGCGCTGGCCCTAGAAGCGCGACGCGGCAAGTCAAGCGTGAACGCAGGCATGATCGATTACTCGTTTCGTGTCGAACAGGGGCGCGTCTCGATCGAGCCGCGCCGCCGCGGCGCGCCACTCGATAAGCTTGTTTCCGAGCTCATGATTCTCGCCAACACGACCTGGGGTAACCTGCTTGCGGAGCGCGACGTCGCGGCCATTTACCGCGTCCAGTCCTCCGGCAAAGTCAGAATGAGCGTGCATCCGGAGGCGCACGACGGTCTCGGGGTCTCATGCTACTCGTGGATGACCTCGCCGCTGCGGCGCTACATCGACCTGATCAACCAGTGGCAGCTGGTGGCCTCGCTTGAAGGCCGTCGACCACCGTTTGCGCGCAATGCCGAGGCGTTACTTACGGCCATGCGCGCATACGAAGTGACCCATGCGCGCTACGACGAGCACCAGCGGGCGATGGAACACTACTGGTGCTTGCGTTGGCTGGTTCAGGAGCGGGTAAGCGCCGTCGAAGGGGTCGTGGTGCGGGAAGGAACGGTGCGCTTGGACGGCATGCCGCTCACGGTACGCGTTCCCTCGCTGCCGGATTGCGAGCTCGGTACGCGGGTACGCCTCGAAGTAGGCGAGATCGACCTGGTCGAACGGACGGCAGCGTGCGTCTATCGCGAGTCGATCACCGGCGGGGACGGCCCGGGTGAGCTGGCAATGCTGCCGAGCGACGCCTAATGGCCTAGAATATCCGCCACCCGTGTGCGTGAGGGGATTTTGCAGGTAGCAATCGCGACTAACTCGATCCGGCGGCCCGACTTCTGGGTGGGCCTCGACCGTCAGACCAGGGCGCTCTACGGCGCGATTGCGGTATCGGTCCTGCTGCATGTGATGCTGCTCGCGGTGCACTTCCGCTACCCCGACGCACTGCGCTGGAATTCAGCCAACCAGCCGCTTGAAGTGGTGCTGGTAAATGCGCGGACCAAGGAAAGGCCCGCCAACGCCGACGCTCTGGCACAGGCGAATCTCGATCGCGGCGGCAATACGGACCAGCCCAGGCGCGCCAAGACGCCGCTCCCCGTCACCAGACCGCACAACCCCGGCAGGGATCTGGCGCAGGCGCAACGGCGTGTGCGCCGGCTAGAGGAGCAACAGCGGCGCCTGCTCGCCAAGGCGACCGAGTCGCGCTTGGCGGTGGCGCCCGAAACCGAACATAAAGCGCCCGCCGAACAACCCAAACCGCAGATTTCCGGGCGTGATCTGGTCGACTTGTCTCTCGCCGCGATGCAGCTTCAGGCGCAGATCGACCGGCGCATCGAAGAGTACCAGAAGCGCCCGCGCAAGAAATTCATCGGTGCGCGTGCCACGGAGTACCGGTTCGCGCAGTACGAGGACGACTGGCGCCAGAAGATCGAGCGGATCGGTACTCTGAACTATCCTGCCGAGGCGCGCGGCAAGCTTTACGGCGACCTGCGGCTCACCGTCACGATCCGGCCGGACGGCAGCGTACAGTCGGTGGACCTGGACCGCTCGTCCGGGCTCAAGGTGCTCGACGCGGCCGCGTTCAAGATTGTGCGCATGGCGTCGCCGTTTGCGCCGTTTCCGCCGGACATCCGCAAGGATACCGACCTACTGGTCATCACACGCACATGGTTCTTCGGTCCGGGCGACAAGATTTGGACAAAATAGCGCATGCCTGATCGCTACGCAGTGATCGGCAACCCGGTCTCGCATTCGAGGTCCCCGTGGATTCACGCCGAATTCGCGCGCGCCTGCGGCCAGGACCTCGAATACGTGAGCATAGAGGCCCCGCTCGGCGCCTTTGGTGCGACCGTGGAGGCGTTTCGCGCCGCCGGCGGCCGTGGTGCCAACGTCACTCTGCCGTTCAAGCAGGAGGCGTTTCGGTATTGCGCCGTCGCGAGCGAGCGCGCGCGCGCCGCGCAGGCGGTCAACACCCTGGTGCTCGATCGCGGCGCGCCATGGGGTGACAACACGGACGGGGTCGGACTTGTGCGCGACCTGGAAAACAATCTCGGCTTCGTGCTGCACGGCCGCCGCGTGCTCGTGATGGGGGCGGGCGGTGCTGCGCAAGGCGTCGTGCCGTCCCTGCGCGCGCAGAATCCGGAAAGGCTCGTGGTGGCCAACCGCACACCCGACAAGGCGCGTGCGCTTGCGGCGCGCTTCGAAGGCACGACCGGCTGCGGTTACGCCGAACTCCCTGCGACCAAATTCGATCTGATCATTAACGCGACTTCTGCCGGCCTGGCGGGCGAGTTGCCGCCGCTGCCGCCGCTGGAAACGCTGCTCGCGCCCGGTGCGCTCGCCTACGACATGGTGTACGGACGCGATACCCCGTTTCTCGCCCTCGCACGGGGCGCGGGCGTGCGCACGAGCGACGGTGCCGGGATGCTCGTCGAACAAGCGGCGGAATCATTCTCCCTATGGCGCGGCGTGCGCCCCGACACTCGGGCCGTGCTCGCCGCACTGCGGCGCTGATGCGCACGCTGCGGCTGGCGTGGAAAGGTTTGCGCTACGGCTTGGCGGCGCTGGTGCTCGTCGTGCTTCTCGCCCAGGCGTGGTTTTACGCCCATGTGCTGTGGTGGAACACGCACAATCCGACTAGCACCGCATTTATGCGCGAGCAGCTCGAGCGCATGCGGGAGAAGAATCTTGCCGCGCACCTGCAGCAGCGCTGGGTGCCGTATGCGCGCATCTCGGTCAACCTCAAGCGCGCGGTCGTGGCCTCCGAGGACGCCAAGTTCCTCGACCACGCCGGCTTCGACTGGGAGGCAATCGAAAAGGCGATCGAGAAGAACGAGAGAAGGGGCAAGGTGGTTGCCGGCGCATCGACAATAAGCCAGCAGCTGGCCAAGAACCTGCTGCTGTCGGGTGAGCGTACGTGGCTGAGAAAGGGCGAGGAGGCCGCGATCACCTGGATGCTCGAATCCACCATGTCCAAGCGCCGCATCCTCGAGCTGTATCTGAACGTGGCCGAGTGGGGCGACGGCATTTTCGGCGCAGAGGCGGCGGCACGACACCACTTTGGAGTCTCGGCAGCCGAGCTGGGGCCGGAGCAGGCCGCCTGGCTTGCCGCGATTCTACCTAGCCCGCGCCGCTACGACCACGGCCACGTGACGGCATACCTCGCGGACCGCATCGCGACCATTCGAGCACGCATGCCGATGGCGCAGATTCCGTGACGGGCTAGGCGCGCGGGCGAAGGTTCCGCCGGTCGCATCGATTCAATACAATGGCGCCGGACCGGCCACCGGCCGGCGCTGCGCGCAGGCGACATGTCCGAACTGCTTACAAGGCTCGAGGTCGAGGACCTGAAAGAGAACCTGCGCGACGTGCAGGAGCTCCTGCACCGCCACGCCCTGGTGGAGGGTCTGGTGAGCGGCCAGGAAATGCTCCGGCACGCGCTGGTCGAGCAGTTGGTGCACAAGCAGCACCTCGCTGAACTGCGTTCCAAGCTAGAAAACCTGCATCCGGCCGACATCGCCTACATCCTCGAAGCGCTACCGCTCGAGGAGCGGCTGGTGGTGTGGGAGCTGGTAAAGGCCGATCGTGACGGCGAGATCCTGCTCGAGGTGTCCGATGCGGTGCGCGAATCGCTCATCGCGAGCATGGATTCCGACGAACTTGTCGCGGCCGCCGAGACGCTGGAAACCGACGAGCTCGCGGACCTCGCACCGGACCTGCCGGCCGAAGTCATCCAGGAGGTCGTGCAGTCGCTGCGTACCGAGGAGCGGGAGCGCTTGCGCTCCGCGCTGTCGTACCCGGAAGGAACCGTCGGCGCGCTGATGGACTTCGAGATGGTGACGGTACGCGAAGACGTCACGCTGGAGGCGGTGACGCGCTACCTGAGGCGCATGGACGAACTGCCGGACCATACCGACCAGTTGTACGTCGTCGACCGCGAGCGGCGCCTGCGCGGAACGCTACCGCTCGCGCGGCTGATCGTCTCCGATCTCGATGTCGAGGTGGCGGTCGTCATGGTGCCCGAGCGCGTCACGCTGCACCCGCAGGACCGCGCCGCGGACGCGGCCCAGGCCTTCGAGCGCTACGACTTGGTTTCCGCGCCGGTGGTAGACGCGCACGACCGCCTCGTAGCGCGGCTCACGGTCGACGCCGTGGTCGACTATATTCGAGAGGCGAGCGCCGAAACGCAGCTTGCCGAGGGCGGCCTGCGCGAGGAGGAGGACATCTTCGCGCCGGTGCTGAACAGTTTCCGCAATCGCTGGTCGTGGCTGGCGATCAATCTGTTCACAGCCTTCATCGCCTCTCGCGTGATCAATGCTTTCGAGGGTTCGATCGCGAAGCTGGTCGCGCTCGCCGCCCTGATGCCGATCGTGGCGGGCATCGGCGGCAACTCCGGCAACCAGACCATCACCATGATTGTGCGTGCCCTGGCGCTGGGGCAAATACAGGCGCAATACTGGCGCAAGCTGCTCGCCAAGGAGCTTGCCGTGGCCCTGATCAACGGTGTTGTCTGGGGGACGTTACTCGGAGTCATTGCGTACGTGCTCTACGGCAACGTCGCGCTGGGCGGAGTCATGGCGCTCGCCACGGTGCTCAATCTGATTCTTGCCGCGTTGATGGGAGTCACCATCCCGTGGCTGCGTTCGCGCTTCGGCAAAGATCCCGCCATCGGCTCTTCGGTGCTGATTACCGCGTGCACCGACTCCGGCGGCTTTTTCATCTTTCTAGGGCTGGCTACCCTGCTTCTGGTTTGAAGCGCAGCGCGCCTGCAATGCTGCGCACGGCTTGCAGCTGGCGCTTGAGCGCGAAGTCGAACAAGCCTACCCGCTCGGCCAGGATCTGGTCGGTATAGCTCGAGGCGTCCGCCGGCGGTAGCTCGAGCCAGGCATCGGACTCGCCTCGCTCGGTAACGATGCGCATGCCCTGCTTGCGGGCCAAGTGCATCATCGCGCCGTTCTCGCTCAGGCAATGCATGAACAAGGCGCGAATGCCCCAGTTGCGTGCATGCGTGTGACTGCGCGCGAGCAGCGCGGCGCCGGCGCCGCGGCCGCGCCAGTCCGGCAGCACCGACACGCCGAGTTCTGCGTGGCCGTCGCAGCGTGCGAGATGCGCCGCCGCGACCAGCTCCAGTGCATCGTCGAACGCCCCAAACACGGCGTCGCGCTCGAAGTCGATACGAACGACGTAGTCGCGGATGGTCTGGTCGGACAGGGCGATGCCGAAACGCAGGCGCCGGTCCTCGTCGTCCAGCGCGAGCAAGTGGCGCTCGAGCGATTCGCGCTCGAGCCGTGACAATTCACGTGTAGCGATGTGCATAACACCTCATTCGACAGCAAAAGTTCCGCAAGGTTCGGACCCGCGCCGTCATGCGACGGCGGCAAAGGCCGCGCGCGCCGCCGCTAGCGTGGCCTCGACTTCGGCCGCGCCGTGCGCTGCGGAGACAAAGCCTGCCTCGTACGCCGACGGCGCGAGATAAACGCCGCGCGCCAGTATCTCGTGAAAGAAGCGGTTGAAGCGCTGCTGGTCGCATTGCATGACCTCCGCGAAGCTCGTCGGCGGCGTAGCGCGAAAGTACAGCCCGAACATGCTGCCGATCGACTGCGCTGAGAAGACGACGCCCGCTTTCTTCGCTTCCGCCGCGAGTCCCGCGACAAGCGTCTTCGCGGTCGCTTCTACGCCTTGCTGAAATCCCGGTGCTTCGACGAGTGCGAGCGTGGCGAGACCGGCGGCCACCGCAACCGGATTGCCCGAGAGCGTGCCTGCCTGATACACCGGCCCCAGTGGTGCAATGCGCTGCATGATCTCCGCTCGGCCGCCGAACGCACCTACCGGCATGCCGCCACCGATTACTTTGCCGAGTGTGGTGAGGTCGGGCCGGATGCCGAAGCGCTGCTGCGCGCCGCCGGTTGCGACGCGAAATCCGGTCATTACCTCATCGAAAATCAGCACCGCACCGTGACGCGTGCATTCCTCGCGCAGCGTCTCGAGAAAGCCGGGCGCGGGAAGCACCAGATTCATGTTGCCGGCCACCGGTTCGACGATCACGCCCGCGATCTCGTGGCCGCGAGCGGCAAAGAGCTCGCGGGCGGCCGCCGAGTCGTTGTACCCCAGCACCACTGTTTGTGCGGCGGTCGCCGCCGGAACGCCGGCCGAACTCGGGTTGCCGAAGGTGAGCGCGCCCGAGCCCGCCTTGACCAGCAGGCTGTCGGCGTGGCCGTGGTAGCAGCCCTCGAACTTGACGATCGCGTCGCGCCCGCTGAAGCCGCGCGCAAGGCGGATCGCGGTCATGGTCGCTTCGGTGCCGGAGGAAACGAGTCGCACCATCTCGACGGAGGGGACGAGGCGGCAAATCGTCTCGGCGAGCTCGATTTCGCTCGCGGTTGGTGCGCCGAAGGACAGCGCTCGCGCGGCGGCCGCTTGCACAGCCGCGACGACCTTTGGGTGGGTGTGGCCGGCGACCATCGGACCCCACGAGCCGACGTAGTCGATGTAGCGGGTTCCGTCCGCATCCCACAGGTAGGCGCCCGAGGCGCGCTCGAGGAACGGCGGCGTGCCGCCGACCGCGCGAAAAGCGCGCACCGGCGAGTTGACCCCGGCGGGGATGCGCTGCTGGGCGCGTGCGAACAGGCTCTCGTTTCTGCTGGTCATGCGGCAGGGCTCATATGGATTGAGAAGAGATCGATGAAGGCGCGCGCACGGGCGGCGGGGTCGGGCGCGTCGAACAAGGCCGATATCACCGCAACGCAGTCGGCGCCGGCACGGACGACCTCGGCTGCGTTTTCCAGCGTAATGCCACCGATTGCGACCAGCGGTACCCCGAGCGCGCGCGCCTGTCCGAACAGCGCGAGCGGAGCGCGTACCGCGTCCGGCTTGGTGGACGAAGGAAACACGCTGCCGAAGGCGACGTAGTTTGCGCCGGCCGCGACCGCGCGGCGCGCGACATCCAGCTGGTTGTAGCAGGATGCGCCGAGCAGGCGAGCGCCGAGTCGCACGCGGGCTTCCGCGACGTCGCCGTCCTTGCTGCCGAGGTGCGCGCCGTCGGCGCCTGTAGCAAGCGCGAGTTCGACATCGTCGTTGACGATCAGCGGCACGCCATGGTCGGCGCAGAGCGCCACCAGAGCGTGCGCTTCGGCGGCGCGCTGCGCTGCGCCGGCGAGCTTATTGCGATACTGCAATGCCGCCCAGCCGCGCGGCGTGGTGCCATGCATCGCCGCGCGCACGCGCCCGATGAGCTCACGACTGTCTTTCGCGTCGGGGGTGATGGCGTAGAGGCCGGCAAGCCTCATGGCTTTTCCTTCTCGGCCTCCGCGTCAACTTCGCGCGCCCAGAAGAAGCGGTCGGGCAGCAGCTGGCCCATGCCGGGGCGAAAGCCTCCGGCAAGCGCTTGCCAGGTGTACTCCTGCGCTTCGCGAACCGCTTCGGCCATCTCCAGGCCGTTGGCGAGCGCCGCGGCGATTGCCGAGGCGAGCGTGCAGCCGGAGCCGTGGTAGCTGCCCGGCAGGCGCTGCCAGCGGTCTTCGCGCACCACGCCTTGATCGGCGTAGAGCGTGTTTATCACCTCGGCTGTCGCCTCGTGCGTCCCCGTGACGAGGACGTATTCGCAGCCGAGCGCCAGCAGGCGCCGGGCGGATTCGCCTATCCCTGGCTCCTCAGCGTCGTCGTCTTCTTCGGCCAGGCGCCTCGCCTCTATGCTGTTAGGCGTCACGATGGACGCCTGCGGCACCAGCAACTCGCGCAGCGCGTCGACGATGTCGTCGGTGGCGAGCGCGTCGCCGCGCCCCGAAGCGAGAACCGGATCGAGGATCACCGGAACCTCGGGATAGTCGGACACGATCTCTGCCACTGCGGTGACGTTCTCGACCGATCCGAGGACCCCGAGCTTGAATGCCGCAACTGGCATATCCTCCAGCAGGCGGCGGGCTTGGTCGGCTACCCATTCGGCATCGATCGCAAGCATGCCCTCGACTCCGCGCGTGTCCTGCACGGTGAGCGCCGTGAGCACCGACAGCGGATGGCAGCCCATGCTCGCAAGGGTCAGGATGTCGGCCTGCAGCCCGGCGCCTCCGGTGGGGTCGGACGCGGCGAACGTGAGCACGATCGGCGGCAGGGAGGGCATTCGGGGCAGCTCGCGCTCAGCGGGCAAGCGCGGCGATCAAGCGCCGCCGCGGAATACGCTAAGATTCCGAGCCATTTTAACCTACCTTGCACGGCCCCAATGCCTGATGAACAACCGTACCGTACCTGGATGTGCCTGATATGCGGCTATGTGTACGACGAAGCCGCTGGATTGCCCGACGAAGGAATCGCTCCAGGCACCCGCTGGGAGGACGTCCCGATAAACTGGACCTGCCCCGAATGCGGCGCGCGCAAGGAAGACTTCGAAATGGTCGAAATTTAGCCGAGCGTGATTTTTTGCGCGTCGCGCCGCATCTGAATGGCGTAGTGTGTAACTTTGCACTGTTTTGCAACCCGCGGGCGCGCTGCGCCCCGGGTTCACGCTCGTCCTAACGAGCGCACGGGGGCTCCTGCAGATGGACACGGCGGAACTGGCCGGCATCAAGGTCATGGTGATCGATGATTCGAACACCATTCGCCGCAGCGCGGAAATCTTCCTGCTGCAGGCCGGATGCACGGTAATCCTCGCCGAAGACGGCTTCGACGCGCTTGCCAAGATTGCCGACCATCAACCTGATGTGGTGCTGGTCGATATCATGATGCCGCGCCTCGACGGCTACCAGACTTGCGCGCTAATCAAGAAGAACGCCAGGTTCGCGGCGACCCCTGTCGTCATGCTGTCATCGAAGGATGGCCTGTTCGACCGCGCGCGCGGGCGCATGGTCGGCTCCGACGAATACCTGACCAAGCCATTCACCAGAGAAAGTCTGATTGGGGCAGTCGCCGCACACGCGGCTGCACGGGCGGGCGGACAGGCCGCGAGTAGCGGCAGCAACTGAAGGACTACGGAGAATTCATCATGCCTGTAAAGAAGATCCTGGTTGCAGACGACTCGGCGACCGATCGCCAGTTCCTGCTCGAAAGCCTGTCCAAGCTCGGCTACCAAGTCGTACTGGCAGAAAGCGGCGAGCAGGCGGTCGACAAGGCGCGCTCGGAGCTTCCGGACCTCGTGATCATGGACGTGGTGATGCCGGGGACGAACGGTTTTCAGGCTACGCGGCAAATCACCCGCGACGAGGCCACTAAGCACATTCCGGTGATCATGTGCACCTCGAAGTCACAGGAGACCGATCGCATCTGGGGGCTGCGACAGGGTGCAAAGGACTATGTCGTCAAGCCCGTCAACGTCAACGAACTCGCGACCAAGATCGCTGCGCTGGGTTGATAGCGTGTCCAAACGGGCCAGTCTGAGGGATTTCCAGGAAAGCCTTGCCAGTCGGCTTAAGGCGGCTGCAGGCGAAGCCGCACCCAGCGCCCGCCTCTCGTTCGAGGCCGGCGACGGCCGCTGGCTGCTTCGGCTGGACAGCTCGGGCGAGGTGCTTACTGTGCCCGAAGTTTCGCGCGTGCCGTTGACTAAGGAATGGTTCCTGGGCGTGGCCAATGTCCGGGGCGTGCTCTACGGCGTGTCCGACTTCGCGGGGTTCCTCGGCGGTGCGGCCACGCCACGCGCGGCGGAAAATCGGCTGATTCTGATCGGCCAGCCACACGGAGTGAACGTCGCGCTGCTGGTGACCCGCCTTGCTGGTCTACGCAACCTGAGCGAGCTCGAGCCGATCGACGACGCGAGCGGCGCGGCGCCTTGGGCGGCGGAAGCATGGCGGGACGGTGAAGGGCGAGTTTGGCGCGAACTCGATTGCGGCAAATTGCTCGCGCAGCGCGATTTCCTTGACGTCGCGCTGCACTGAGCGCGGCACGACGGAGGCTTCATGGCATCGAAACTGAACATCAGCGGCGCATTCGGCAAACGCAGGCGTCCGCTCACCGTATTGCTCCCGCTGTTTCTTGCGCTGCTGGTTGCGACCGCGTACTTCGTCTGGGCCAACTACCGCGACTCGACATACGGCGCGCAATACATCGCAGACGCCGGCCAGCTTCGCATGCTGTCGCAGCGCCTGGGTAAGGCCTCGCTGCAGGGCCTGTTGGGAAACCCTGAGGCCTTTAAGCAGGTCCGCTCCAGCCGGGACGCGTTCGCCGATATCCTGCAGCGACTGCAGAACGGCGGGACGATCGGCAGCGTGACGGTACCACCAAGTCCCGAGCGCGCGCGCCCGGCGCTACAGACGTTGGCCGCGCAGTGGCAGGGTACTCAACGCAGCGCCACCGTCCTGCTGCGCGACCAGGCCAACCTGATCGGCCTTGGCACCGCAGTGGCGCGGGTGAACGAGTCGAATCCCCAGCTGCTCGACCTCGCAGAGCAGGTGCAGACCAACGAGTTGCGCTCCGGCGCCTCGACGCGTGAGATCTCGGCCGCAGGGGAGCTCGTGATGCTGACGCAGCGACTGGCGAAGAACGCAAACGCGTTGTTGGCGGGTGAAACGATCGATCCGGAGGTGGCGTTTTTGCTCGGTAAGGACACGAACGTGTTCCGTACCACACTCGAGGGACTGCGCAATGGCAGCGCCGAATTGCGCCTGCCGCCTGCACGCAACGCCGAGACCGCGGGCAAACTGGACGAACTCGCGCAGGCGTTCAAGGGCTACCGCGAGGCGGTCGCCTCGATTCTCGGCAACATGCAACGCCTGGTGGCAGCCAAGCGCGCGGCGCACTCTGTGTTCGGCGACTCGGAGAAGCTGCTTGCCTCAAGCGAGCGGCTCGCGAACGAGTACGCGGCGCACCTTGCAGGAGACAAGACAATCTACCTGATAGCGACACTGGTTGTGGCAATGATGCTCGTTCTCGCGCTTATGGCGTACGCCTTCGTGCAGGACGAACGTGTGCGCCGCGAGCAGGCGGAGTCCCAGGAAGCTACGGTCAAGCGTCAGAACGACCAGAATCAGGAGGCGATCCTGCGCCTGATGAACGAGATGCAACCGTTCGCCGAGGGCGATCTGACGGTGCATGCTACGGTGACCGAGGAGATCACGGGAGCAATCGCCGATTCCGTGAACTTTGCGGTAGAAGAGTTGCGTACGCTGGTGGGCAGGATCAACACGGCCGTCGCACAGGTGACATCGGCAACCGAATCGGCGCAGCACACTTCCACCCAGCTGCTGGCCGCGGCGGAACGCCAGTCGCAGGAGATCCGCAATACCGGCACCCAGGTGCTGGGAATGGCGCGCGCGATCAATCAGGTCTCCGCGAGCGCAACGGAGTCCGCAAGCGTGGCGCGCGCTTCGCTTGCCGCGGCCGAGAAGGGACAGCAGGCGGTGCACAACGCGATAACGGGCATGAACGAGATTCGCGAGCACATCCAGGAAACGGCAAAGCGCATCAAACGACTGGGGGAGTCCTCGCAGGAGATCGGCGAGATCGTCGAGCTGATATCGGATATTACCGAGCAGACGAACGTCCTGGCTCTGAACGCCGCAATCCAGGCTGCTTCCGCCGGCGAGGCCGGACGGGGCTTCACCGTGGTGGCGGAAGAGGTGCAGCGCCTCGCCGAGCGCTCGGGCGAGGCGACCAAACAGATTGGCGCGATCGTGAAGACGATTCAGACCGACACTCAGGACGCGGTGAGCGCGATGGAAAAGAGTACGCAGGGCGTGGTCGAAGGCGCGCGGCTTTCGGATGCGGCCGGCCAGGCACTGGCCGAGATCGGAGAAGTGTCGCGCAATCTGGCGGCGCTGATCGAGAACATATCGCGCACCACGCAGAGCCAGGCGAGAGCGGCGGGCGCGGTCGCGGTAAGCATGCGAAACATTCTCGGTATCACGGAGCAGACGACGGAGGGCACCAAGCGCACCGCAGCCTCGGTCGGTCAGATCGCCGGCCTGGCGCGTGGCTTGAGTGGTTCGGTCGCGAACTTCAAGCTCTGAGCCGGAGGCTTCACACGCGTAAGGGACGATGAGCGCCGCGTTCGACATTGGTCCGCTGGGCTGGGTCAAGAGCGAGATTGACTCCTCGCTCGAGCGCGCTCGCGCCGCGCTGCAGGCCTACGGCGGCAGGTCCGAGGCGCAAGCTGAGCTGAAGGCGTGTGAGGGGCACCTGCACCAGGCAAGCGGCGCGGTGCAAATCGTCGGGCTGGAGGGCGTGACGAGATTCTTCGAGCAGACTGAAGCGCTGCTGGCGGATCTCCAGGCTGGCAGGATACGCGGCGACCCGGCGACAGTACAGGTGCTCGAGCGCGCGATAGGTACGATCGGCAAATATCTCGCTGACCTGCTAGATGGCGCCGCCGACCAGCCGTTGCGGATGTTTCCAGCATACCGGGCGTTGCTCGAAGCGCGTGGCGCGGCGCCGCCGTCGGAAGCGGACCTGTATTTTCCCGATCTTGCACTTGCGCCGCCGCCACGAGAGCACCCCGCGGTGCGCTTACCTCACGAGGAGTCGGCGGCATTTCTGCGTACGCAGCGCCTGCGCTATCAGCGCGGCTTCGTGAAGTGGCTGCGTGACGCCGAAGACCGCCCCGCGCTGGGCGAGATGCTGGCTGCGGTGGATGCGGTGGAGGAGACCCAGGCGCTGCCGCCACAGCGCGCGTTCTGGTGGACTGCTGGCGCGCTTATCGACGCGCTGGCGCATGGCGATCTCGTGCCGGTACCGGCGCTGCGCCAGATCGCAGCGCGCATCGAGCAGCAATTGCGGCGTATGGTCGATGCCTCGTCGGCGTCGGTAGCGGAGCAGCTGCAGCGTGAGGTGCTCTACTGGCTGGCGCGCAGCGACAAGGCCGGTGTCGACCAGAATGTCTCGAGTGCCAGGGCGCGCGCCGCACGGCAGGCCTATCGGCTTGATGGCAGTCTGCCGTCGGATGTCGCGGAGCCTGATATCTCGCAGCGCGTACCAATGGCACTGGCCCTGCGGGAGGCGATCGGTCACGCGAAGGAAGCCTGGAACAAGTACGTTGCGGGCATCGACAGCGCGCTCGCGGCGTTTTCGCAGCACGCAAGCGCGGTCGCGGAAGGCGCCTGGCGACTCGGTAATCTCGACCTCGCGAACCTTACGCGCGAGATTGCGCGCGTTGCTGCCGACCTCGAGGCGGCACCTAGGCGGCTGACCGATACGGCGGCAATGGAAGTCGCGACTGCGCTGCTGGTGGCCGAGAACGCGGTGGAGAATTACCGGGAGCTACCGCCCGATTTCGATCGTCAGGTCAAGGTCATGCTGTCGCGCCTGGCAGTGGCGGTGTTCAACGCTGAGCCTACTGGCGAGCTGCCGGGTGCCGATCTGGTCAACGCAATGATGCGGCGCGCACAGGAAAAGCTCGCGCTGGGCAGCGCGCTGGCAGAGATGCAGGCCAACCTGCACCGGATCGAGCAGACGCTGGATGCCTATTTCCGCGATCCCACGCGCGCAGGAGAGCTCTCGGCGCTGGATCCCGTGATTCATCAGGTCTCGGGAGCGCTCGGGCTGCTTGGCGAGGAGGAGGCGCAAGGCGCGCTGGAGCGCTGCGCCGAGCGCATACGCGCGTTTGCCGGCGCGACGGCGCGTCCTGCGCTCGAGGAGTTCGAGGCGGTGGCGCAGATTCTCTCGGGCCTCGGTTTCTACATTGACGCCCTGCGTCACGGCAAGGCGGACTTTGCGGCGGCGATGCGGCCCGTTGGGGCGGCGCAATCCGCAGCGGCCCCGAGCGTGGAAAAGGAGCTGAGGCAAAAGAGGCGCGATACCCAGGTCCTGTACGAGGCATTGCGCCAGTCGCCGCAGGACCAGGAGATCAAGGCGCGACTGCGAAGCAAGCTGAGCGAGATAAAGGACGATGCCCAGCTGGTGGCGGACGCCTCGCTCGGATCGCACGCGCGCGATGCGCTCTCGCAACTCGACGTTCCCGAAAGCCTCGAGCGCGAAAGTCCCTTGGCGAAGTCCATGGCGCAGCTCGCGCCTCCTTTCGAGTCGGCCTCGCCGGACGCTCAGCGCTTGCTCAAGGCGAGCAACGAGGTATTCGATCAGGAATTGTTGGCGATCTTCCTCGAAGAGGCCGATGGCGTGCTGGTGGCGATCGCCGATAACCTCGCCGCGAGTCGTGCGCATCCGGGCGCGATGCCGGAGCTCGCCGCCATCCGGCGCGCCTTCCACACCCTGAAGGGCAGCGGCCGTATGGTGGGCCTCGCGAGCCTGGCCGAGGCCGCGTGGGCGCTCGAACAGCTGCTCAATCTGTGGCTGCACGAGGAGCGCGCCGCGACCCCTGCTCTGCATGAGGTCATCGAGCTCGCGCGCGCGACATTTGCCGATTGGGTCGGCCGATTGCAACGGGGGGAGCCGCAGCCCGACGCCGAGACTCTGCTCGCCGCCGCAGAGCGGCTCGGGCGCGGCGAGGCTCCGGTGGCCGTCGGCGCGGCGATGCTTTCACCTTCGTTGTTCGCGGTGTTCGTGCACGAGGCCCTGCAGCACCTCGAAACGCTGGAGCGCCAGCTCGCCGCAGTCGCCGCGTCGGGAGCGGTGCATGACGACCTGGTGCGCGCGGCGCACACGCTTGCGGGCATCTGCGGTACCGTTCAGATGGAGTCGATGCACGCGCTTGGCTACGCGCTCGAAGGGGCATTACTTCGCTTGCGAAGTCGCGGCACCCCGGTCGAGTCTGCCGAGGTCGCGCTGCTTGCGAGCAGCGCCGCTGCCCTGCGCGAGATGCACGCCGAAGTGGCGGCACGCCGCGCGCCCGTGGCTCAGGAC